>WKFJ01000034.1 GCA_014872785.1 Alteromonadaceae bacterium | reverse complement strand
GAAGCCTTTTAATCGCGAAACAGTCCAGCAAGCCTAGCGGGCTAAGTTAAAGGACTGTGACAAAGAGTAAAAGGCTTCCATAACGACCCCTTCGGGCAGTGCCTTTGTGCCATCTATACTGCGTTGAATGTTCTCGATTTAGAACCACTAAACCGTCAAACACTCGCCTTGTCTAGATGGCACACAGACCGCTGCAAAAATGTACAAAAAAGGTCAACAGGCCCTAGTGCCCTAGGGGGCGCATGCACAGTGCTTTGGCTTGCTCTACACTATTGAACTGCGCTCTCAAACTGTACTCTTGAACTGTACTGGGGCCCCGGTCAACGTGCACCTTGATCAAACACTTAACTTAGTTAGCCTCTGTCAAATCGCATGCTGGCGTTATAAGGCGTGAAGTGTTGAACATCGCCTCGTGCACATTTTTCCTGAACTTCGTGCCAATATTCAGGGGTCATCAAATCACCGTGTAACGATTTAAGTATATCTTTAAACTTGCGTTTACCTACTATGAAATGCTCAAACTGCTCGGGGAATACGTCGTTAGGCGCTACAGAGAGCGTATCAATAGCATAAGGATCGTCAGATTTTGGCAGGGATCTAAAATTGCGCTCATTCATTAAACAAATTTCATCATAGTCGTAGAAAATAACGCGGCCATGACGGGTAATACCGAAGTTTTTATGTAGCATGTCGCCAGGAAATATATTCGCCATGGCAATTTGCTTAATGCACAGTCCAAGCTCATCTAGTGCACGGGTAATTTTCTCTTCATCTGTTTCTTCTTGTAGATACAGATTAAGCGGCGTCATTTTCCGTTCAATGTACATGTGCTTTATAATGAGTTCTGTTTCCGTAAACTCCAGGCTCGATGCACACGTTTCTTTGAGTTCCTCAATTAACTTAGGCTCAATTCTGTCTAGCGGAAACCTGAAGTTTACGTACTCGTGGGTATCTGCCATTCGGCCCACACGGTCAGACATTTTCACTAACTTATAGCATTCTTTAACGTGTTCACGCGTGATTTTTTTACTCTCTGCAAACTCGTCTTTAATAATCTTAAACACCACGCCATAAGAGGGAAGATGGAAAACCATCATGACCAGGCCTCGAATGCCTGGGGCGGCCTCAAATTTGTCGTCCGACTCGTCCATGTGCTGCAAGAAGTTGCGATAGAACACTGTTTTACCGTGCTTGTAGTGTCCCATTGCCATATACAGCTCGAAGTGCTTTTTATTGGGGAGAAGCTCTTGAAGAAAGGCGGCAACTTCCGCAGGATTTTGAGTGTCAGCCATGAAGTAGCTGCGAGCAAAACCGAAAATAACGCTTAAGTCTTTGCGATCAGTTAGCAGCGCATCCACAAACATATGGGGTTCGTTATAGCGTCGCATGGCGATAACGAACGGCAGCGTTTCGTCGGGCATGCAAATTCGCCCAATCAGGTAAGCGGCTTTTCCTCTAAAAAACGTAGGCTTAAGGATTTCCACAGCTTGAACGCTGGCTAGTTGTTCCTTGTTCAACCGAGCGCGAAGCGCGCTTTCAAGGTTCTGTAGGTCTCGCTCGAAGTTTTCAAATGGAATGTTGTATCGATATATCTTAAAAATTGACTCGTACATTTCACGCACCGTGGTGGTGGTGTCGAAGCTGTTAATCACTTTGTCTCTGTCTTGCCCGGGTAAGAAACAGCGGTTGGGCAAGACAAACATCATATCGTTATCGATTTTTCTATGTTTAAACAAGCGACCAATTACAGAGTTGTAAAAGGTTTCGGCTAGCTCAAACTGCGGGTGGCCTTCTAGCTGTAATGTAAATACTTTCTTAAGCTCTTGCCAGAAAGCGTCGTCTTTTTGATGTACTTGAGTTAGCTGATAAATTTCGGCGACAGCGTCTGACAGGCTTTGCTCGTAAATGGTTATTCGCTCTTTAGAGGCAAGCTGAGTTTCTTTCCAATTTCCCTTTTCGAACCTTTCTTGAGCGCCACGAGTGATGCGGGTGAACCATCGATAACTCTTATCGAAATGAGACAAAATTTGATAGGCAACTTTTCTTACCAAACTCTTATCTTGGCTAGTAGCTAACTCTTGCATGGTCGTGTGTTCCTTATTTTGTTACTCGCTATATCTACCACAAAATAGATAGCTTGAAGAGTGAAGTTTGGCGCAGATAGGAATTAAGTTACCAATTATCAGACACTTTTTTGTTTTATTATACTTTTGTTTAATGTATTCTGTTGACGGATTAATAACCAATTATAAGTTTGTATTTGATAGGTTTTAATATTCTTATTTGTGATGACTCGGCGCTGGCGCGAAAAATGGCGAAAAGCAATTTGCCAGATGGCTTTGCTGAAACTATTTACGAAGTTTCAAATGGTTTGGACGCGTTGGAAGTATTGGCTCATCACACAATAGACTTGGTTTTGCTGGACCTGACCATGCCTGTTCTTGGTGGCATCAGTGTGTTGAGTGAAATAAAACGCCGTCAGCTAGAAACCTTTGTTATCGTCGTGTCTGGCGATATTCAGCCAATGATGCAAGAAAAAGTGATGTCTTTAGGTGCACTGGGCTTTATAGAAAAGCCGATAAAGCGGGACGTGCTAACGTCAGTTTTGCAGCGCTTTGGTTTTATTCTTCCCGATACATACAAACCAGCGATTGCGGTTTAAGATTTTAACGACTTATAAAAAGCGTCGATAAAGGTTGATGAGAAAAATTGATGAAAAAGGGCGAATTGTGGTTCGCCCTTTTTTGTTTGCCCAGCGAAGCTGGCAAACCCGTCAGGTTGAAAGAAACCTGAATCACCCTGACTGAGGGGAAGATAATCCGAATGGCAAGGGCG
>WKFJ01000023.1 GCA_014872785.1 Alteromonadaceae bacterium | reverse complement strand
CGCTCAATTCGCGCCAGCGTTGCGCTGGCACTGGGACACCAACACGCAGCGGCTTCGCCATTATAGCTACATGTTGCTGCCCCTTAGCTTAGAGTTATACGCCAATTGAACTTTCGATATGTTTTTTAAAAAGAAGAATAAAATCACTGTTATTAAGCTTTACTCTATTGAACATGATCAAGTTGGAATTCTTAGGCCAGAGTTAACAAAAACAATTCTTAAAGGTTTTGAACTTCAATTCGGTGAAATACCTAAAAATTATGTTATTCACGGACCATATGGCATAAGAAAAGGCGCCTCTATTGGTGTCGAAGCATTTAAAAATAAATTGAACAACAAAGACCACGGTAAATACTATTCACTTTCGGGTGAAACTGAAGGCAAGCTAGGTTTTAATATTTCATTAGATGCAACCTTAGAGAAACAAAAATATAGTGAACTAATTATATGGTGGTATACGGATAACTATTCTCCATCATTTGAAGAATTAGTTAAGATGGTTTTGCCTTATTACCCAATCAGCAGTGGGTTTGAAATGCAGACTGATGATTCATTTGACACCTTTTCCGAATCAAAAATAAAAAAAGGTATTTTGGGAGGTATATCAATTAACATTTCATATGATCATTTAACATGGATTGAAACCTATGAAGCAGGGAGTTTTAGAGATGTATTTGAAAAGAATATCCTGAGCGAATCGCAACTTAAAGAAGCTAGAATGCTCAATAAAAATATTCACACAAAAAGGGTTGGCAAGAATTACTTTGTGTATTCTGGCGTATAACAAACGCATCAACGCACGGACGAATAAAGCTTGGCTTGGTTCGTGCTTCACCAATTATAGCCAAGCTTTATTAGCCCGTTATGCGGGGCGTTGCCAAAGGAGGTTTCGGTGGCCGTAGTTGAATATGATTTTAGCTTCGATTACATGCTTCATTTCGAGGGGAAGAAATTCTTTGATTCTGCTGCTGTACTGAAAGAGCATCCCGTACACTATTCAAATTCACCATATTACGTTTTGTTAGCATTCAGTATTGAATTGATGCTCAAAAGCCTTAGTGTAAAAAAAACGATCACTACATCAAAAATTAGAGCGAGCGAAGTCAATAGTACGAAAGTAGAGCACGTAAAGGGGCATAGTCTTATAGATGTCTATAATGAACATCCGCAAGAACTTAAGAATTGGCTCTCTACATCAATTTCGAGGGAATATGCAATAAACCTCGAAGATATACTTTGCAAGCATGCTAACTTATTTGAAAAAGCAAGATACATTTACCCTAAGAATGGAATAGTGGATAAGAGTTCAAGCTACTGTGTAAATGAATCGGCTTTGTGTAGTGTTGCAAGTTTTCTGGCATCAATACCTGACATTATCAATGGCAACTAACAAGCCACTGTAATCGCTCAACGCGTTCGCTGGGACAAAAATATACAGGCTGCCCGTGCTTCGCTTGTCATTATAGCCTGTATATTTTTGCCCTAAGCGGGGCGTTGTGACTGGCGGCTATGGTGTGACAGGAGTCAGCCGTTTTCTCTTAATCGACCAACAACAACCTAGAACAATTTGTTGTTGAAATTAACTGGCTACAGCGTCCGCTCTGGAAGAGCAGCTGCCTCAAGTATCCCTTGGCGCTATGTCGAATCAGAATTATGTAATATACTTACCAAAGTAAATAGGTTAATAATTAGGGCTAAATTATGTTTTGGTTATTTTTTCTGTTCATTATCTTTCTGATGGTATTGAGTGTATTGATTGCTCGCCAAAACCCTCTGACGGAAGAGGAAATAGAGAAATCAAAGGGCGAGACTCCTTCTTACGAAGCAGAGACCCAACCTAAGTTTGCCGGTCCGTTGATCGGAAAAACCATACTTAAGAGACAATACCTCAGAGATCATTTTGATCACTAAAGACTATCCATATTCCCAATGGATAGTCTTCTTTTCATCTAATGGGACTGCTTGAACTGAGGCAATCCCCACTTAGCAATAACTTCTTTCATTAGTCCTGATCCATCCATTTCTATCTGAGATAATTTGTATGAAGGGCGCTGGTTCGTTGCTAAAAAATCCGCAATCACTGTATTTGCTTTTATTCGGTTTTCTTCACTTAGACTGCTCAAATTCCAAAACTTAAAGGCGCCCTCGCCCTCCAAGGACAATATAAGTTGTGCAACTACACTTGTCTCGGCGTCGTTACCGGTGATGGCCATCTTCACAAAATCCAAAATGTACGACCCAATTTGTTCTTCATCTTTCAAAGCCTACACTCCATTGGTGAAAATATTTATCTTTCTTGTTACTCTTGAGCTTCACTAATATACAGATTATCAGTCAATGAAAAAGCTTTTGATTACTCTTGTTTTCGTATTCAGTTCTTTTACCAATGCTGACGCCCCTATTGGATATTATGATTCCGCACTTGGGAAAAATGGTAGTGCATTAAAGACGGCTCTACATAACATAATTGATGGTCACACAGTCATTCCCTATACCGGGCCGCGTACCAATGATTGGTTAGATCACACTGATTGGGATGTATGGGAAGCGCTCATTTTTACCGATTCGGCCTGTGACGATACCAACCCTAATTGTGGATTGGTTCAACTGCTGTATTTAGACGAAGCACGCCACTATGATCTTGCTTATCGGGGTGGGCGCGATAGTCACCACAAATGGGAACGTGAACACGTGTGGCCAAAAAGTCGAGGCTTTAAGGAAGAGAAACAGGACGGATATACGGATCTTCACCACTTACGACCCGCTGATAAAAATATCAACAATAAACACAGTAACTATGGTTTCGACGAAGGTGGAACGATAGTAAAAGATAAACTCAGAGACGGCACAGAAGTCGCCACGACGATGCGTTTAGATAAAACAAACCAATCTTTCGAGCCTTCAGACCGCGCAAAAGGGCAAGTTGCGCGAATGGTTTTTTATATGGCCACTCGCTACGAAATGGGCGATGACCAAGGCGCAGAATTAATGCCAGATTTGACATTGAAAGACGATAATCAAAAGGTGAAAGAGCCTTGGATTGGGGATTTGTGCACCTTGTTAAAATGGAACAATACGTTTGCTGTCAGTGACTTTGAACGCCGTAGAAATGAACGCGTCTTCAAAATTCAGAATAACCGAAATCCCTTTATCGACAATCCTGGTTTCGCGAATTTAATCTGGGGAGAGCAATGTTAATTTGGTCAAACTATAAAAGCTGAACAAGACTGGTTAACACCAAATTTTTAGCCAACCTAGGGGGCTGTTTTATCTATAAAGCAGACAGTTTGGTTCATAGGTCTTAACATCAAATTCTAAAGTATGAAGGTTCGCGAAAACTCGGAATGTAACGGTCAGCAAAGTGCCAAAAGCAGTCATAAAAAACTTAGATTAGACAATTCAAACAAGCGTTTGCTCCCATAGTCAGGAAAACAACCCAACGGGTCGTTTCTGTCCTCAGACCAGCTATTGAGAATTACCTATCTCTCATGAGAGACCTTGCTTAGCTAAATTTGTTATCGCGAGTACAGAGT
>WKFJ01000053.1 GCA_014872785.1 Alteromonadaceae bacterium | reverse complement strand
TTCATCAGGGATATGTTCAGAAAAGGTGGCAAGTCGAGCAACATCGACGTTGGACTCTTCCAGAAAATCAACGAATGCGGTTTGAAGGGACATAAAAAATCCGATGACCAGTGATCATCGGATTTTGATCTCTTTTTGCTAATCGTCAAGCTAAACTTTGCTTAACTGATCAGCATTGCGTCAATTGACGGCCTTTTGCACTTTACTTTTTCTACTTAGTGCGACGACGCAACCAAGCAAGCGGTAATAGCAACAAGCTATACCAAGCGGTAGAACCACCGCCACCACCGTTATTCACGGTAGTAGGCGTAGTCGGCGCTGGCGGTATATCATTTACTGTCACTGTCGCACTGCTTGTCACAGAGTCAGTACCGTCGTTCACCGTTACCTCAAAGGTCAAGGTCTCATCGGCAGTAACACCGGCAGGAGTAACACTTAACGTCGCGGTATCGGCACCAGACAAAGTGGCCGCTGTGCCGCCAGTTTGCACCCACGCATAAGTATGGCTATCGCCTGCGTTACGGTCTTGGACATTGACGGTTAAGCTACCAGTCGCACCTTCATCAATAGTTACGGTCGAACTACTCATTGTTAACTTAGGTGCTGAGTTATCACACGCAAATGTATCACCCGCAACCACCTCGTGGTAAATCGAGCTATTGATATTAGTGAACTCAACGTTATCAATGAACCAGCCAAAGTCCGCCGTGTTGGTGTCAGTCGCTACTCTGAAACGGAATTGAACGGTTTGACCATTCAAAGATTGTCCAAAGTTGATTCGCTCCATATTACCGGCAAAGCTGGCAAAATCAGCATTTCGACCAGTGAACACTGGACGGTCAGATAATGGCTGAGATGGTTGCGTTTGTACGAAGCCATTATAGCCAACGTCAAAAATACCACCTGCAGCAGTCACATCGAGCCAGTTACCACCATTTACGCTGATTTCAACGACGCCGCCGTCCCAGCCAGCTTCAAGCAGATACATATGCCAGAAACTGATCGCAAACTCAGAGCCATAGCCCACTTCTACCATATCGGTTTCAAAGGCAACATCAGACTCAAACCCGTTGTTCAATAACAACATGGTCTGCGCACCTAAGTTCACACCTGGATTAAACTGCTGTAAAAACGCAGTGAACTGAACATCTGTAACCTGGGTACCCGACGCACCACCTTTCAAATCGTTCTCTTTGAAGTTAGCAAATAGTGCGAGTGATTCCATATCGTCGATGGCACTTGTTCCGACCAAGTCTAACTTCTGGAAGTCAACGTTGACGACTGATGCAGTAACCAGATCTTCAGGTTCAATGATTGCATCATCAGTAGCCGCTTCAGGAAAAGTCACACCTAACATAAGCGTATCAGCAATGCCCGCAGAATTAAGCGTAATCTTAATCGCACCACTGTCCTTACTCTCGAATAAGCCCAGTTCGCCAAAATCTACCAAACCGTCATTTTCAATGGTTACGTCGTGATCGCTGAGTACTTCGATTTGTGCTGTTACACCTGAAAGTACTTCACTGCCGCCGTTGGTAACGCTGAAAGATACCGTACCTGTTTCGCCTGCATCTAATACATCATCGTTTGAACAGAAGCCAAGCTCAGTGCCGTCGTAACTGGCGTTCATAGTTAGGTTGCTAGCAGAATAAGTTGCTAATTCAGTACTGTAAGACTCAACGACACCTGTGTTGTCAGTGCTGAATCTATCAGGAGATATCGCTCCCAGCCCCATACCACGACGTGCAAAGGCAGCCAGAGCCATTTCATAATCAGCAGGCTCTGATGCGTACATTGCTGATAACAACGCATCTCTTGCCTCAGTGAATGTCGGCGCTACTGGCGTCATCTTATAACCCGCTACTAGGTAATTTGCCATTCGCGATTGAGCTTCGGCAAACTCGTAGGTATTTAACATGCCTACGTACACATCCCATAACATCGTTGCCCATACTTCACCCGCGGCATGCGGTGAGGCGCCGTTTGTTGGCGGTAGACCCGGCGGAACAGCGTCATTAGTGATGTGCTGGAAGGTAAGCGGGTTGATATCCATATTTGGTGTGTATGGAGCACGACGAATACCATAGTAGAAGTCGGCTACATATGTCGCAGCAGCATAAGGCGTTTGCCACTCGCCATTGCCATCAAGTTCAACATCCCCCTCTTTGGCAATAAACATTAGAGAATGGAAGTCTGACCAACCCTCCCCCATGTTTCTGCCCTGGAAGTTAATCAAACCGCTCGCGTTACCCACCAAGCGGTTTTGAATGTAGTGACCCCATTCGTGCGCGATAATACCATTGTCATAAGACGAATCTTTCAATGGGAAGTTGCTGAACATATCAGCGGTTACCGTCTCATCCGCATCGATTAGGTCATAAATTGCATTACCTTCTGCGAAATTAAGTCCTTGACTTGGAATCAATACCGCTGGATCTGCACCGCCCATCGGAGCAGGCGAACCATCGTCATTATTGTTTACTACGATGGTGGCGATTGCACCCGCGTTCTGCGCATTCAACACTTTAAGAGTGAAGTTACAGCTGCCGCGATCTACGATGGCAATTTTGCCTGCAAGTTCTTCAGGATTAGTTGCGGCTTCACAACCATCAGTAACCGAGCCGCTGTCGACATCATTACCATCAACCAAGCGAACGACTTCACCAACCACATCTCGATATTGTGCAGGACCAAACGAAGCAAGTTGAGTAGATTGCAGTAAGCCTAAATCTGGATGAGAGGTAATTTCTAAACCTTGATCAACGCCATTAACAGCGTCCTTCGAATTGAATAGGAATTGTTGCATCCGAGGGCTTGCACCATCGGCAGGCGTGGCCATGTTAGCGTTATTCAGACCCGAATAATCCTGTGCCTGGACTTCCAATGGATCGCCTTCCTCGCCGCCTCTTCCATAGTTAGAAAGCTGCGCATTACCCGATGCTTCATCAAAACCATGGTCATACCACCAGTCGTGAAGGAAGTTGTTCACGTAGAACATATTAACAACAGCAGATTGGCGATTACCGAAACTGTTGGCAGATTGATCTAAATCTAGGGGATAATCAAAGGTCTTTGGAGACGTGACAGATACAGTGATGTCGCCTTCGCTAAAGTCTTGCGGCGGCATAACATCAGCATAAGCGAACACGTTATTACCTGAAGTAATAGTAGCGTCCTCTGCCAACCACGGATCTTGTGTACTAATCTTGCTGTAGTAGGGCAGAGTCACCAACGACATATCCACAAGCGTGGTTTGGTCTGCTGTCGTAGGATCTAACTTGGGAATGACGTCACCGTGTGGGCCTTCCATTGGGTAACCATCAGCGTATGAAAACACACGATAAGTAAAGTCATTTGAATGCGAAACTAAGTTCTTGCGAAATAGTATCTCACCATCATTAGCCACCACGTAACTGTAATCATTACTGGTTAAGCTCTCAAAGTGTGCCAAGCTGACTTCTACGTAGTGAGCAGACACAAGTTTGCCTTTGTATTCGTAAAGTACTTTCTTGGCGCGAGGCGTACCCACAACATGCAAGCCTTCTAGTGTTGTGGCTTCGAACATATTGTATTTGCCCTTGTCGGCTAGACGCTCCAAACTTACTTCTGTTCCACCGTTGCTAAGATCAGCGATGGCCGAAGTAATAGCGTCTTCTGGAGTACCAAAGCTTGTTAGCAGCGCTAACGATTCAGCTGTTGACACGGGAGCTGAGAAGTAACCAGAACCTGCAACAAGATTGTATTCGCGATCCATCATCACGTTGTATTCTTTATTGAAGACTTCGATGCCTTCTACTTCTTGACGATATTTAGCAACAAGCGGTCCGCGTTTTGTATCATGCATATAAGCCATAACTGCTTTATTACTTGCATTTTCGCTGGTCGTCATACCGGTAAGTGATTTCAAATAATGAGCTGATGCAAAAGCAGCTTTTTGCTCTGGTAGTATCAAGTTCATATCCGGCACTTTGTTCTGAGCCGGTGCCCAGACAAATGTTGCTTTACCTAGTTTTGCATCAAACTGGCTTGGCATGCCTGATGCAGTTGGCTGACTAGCTAAGTTTTGTTGTAACTTTGCACTAAAATTGGGAATTGATGCAGTGGCACTGGCCTTGTCAAAGTTTGACAGAGAGGTGTGATTTACGTCATGGGCGGCAAAAGCTGCGGTAGAAGACAGGGCAGCAGAAATCACCGTCGCCAACAAAGTAGGGCGAAGCTTATTCATGGTTTGTTCCTTCATTGTATTTTCAGTTTTGTTTTTTAGACGCTGAATATATTTTTTGTATTTTCCGAAAAATCGTTGCCAAAATTTCCCGAGAAATTTTTTTCAGCGCCCCTAACCATACTCCTACTGTTTGATTTATTGCAACCAGATTAATGTAATTGCAATTTAAATATTTTTAATGTAATAAACGGAACGGAAATTTCTGATTACACTCTTCCAGATTCTTAAGACAAAATTCACTGCCAGTTCATATCTGTTGTTGCATAATCGAGGGGAAGATAAGAGGTAGGATATGAAAAGATTTAATTCAAAAGTAGCACTTGGTTTAACAGCACTCATTTTTGCTGCCGTTGTCGCTTCCTGTGCGAAAACGGAAGCCGGAGGCAATACCAACCCGACTTCATCTAAGCATAGTGAATCGCCCCTTGAAGCCACCGCATCGTTACAAGATGGCGCTCAAGAGGAGACATCTTCAAAACAAAACAAGGCTACGCCAGGCGCTCATAAAACGGCAAACGTGCAATTAAAGAAGAGCCCAGCTACCGGCTACAAAATATCTTTTAATGATAAAACTTATTTCGCAAGTACACCGGGATTACAAACAGGGAAGCTCGTGTTCGACCCAGAAGTTCAGCAATATGCGAATATTACTAATAAAGTAACACTGGTAACTTCAAAAGCGAAGATGCAAGCATTGCAGGATATGCTAGCAAAAAAAGAAATAGTTTCTGGCGTATATAAACTGGGTGATACCACCTTGAGTTTACGCATAAAAAACGGTGTAGAGTTTCAAGGATTATTACAACAAGTGAAAAAGGAATTTTCCAATACTGCGATTGAAGTTGTCCTCTTTTATTCTGGCAAAGAGGCATTTTGATTGCCCAATGAATTTAGGTAAGTTGACTGATAAGCCGCTGCGCTTATGAATAGTCCGTCGTGGACAATCATTAGACTCATTGTCCATCGTCAATCTCGAAATAACCTTCAAGACATAATTAGAATGAGGTGAGTTGACCGATAAGCCGCTGCTCTTATGGATAGTCCGTCGTGGACAATCATTAAACTGATTGTCCATCATCAATCTCGAAATAACCTTCAAGACATAATTAGAATGAGGTGAGTTGACCGATAAGCCGC
>WKFJ01000032.1 GCA_014872785.1 Alteromonadaceae bacterium | reverse complement strand
CACTACCTAGGTTGGTTCAGGTTTATGGATACTCCAGAAAACCTTAACGAAAACAGGCTCTTTTCGATTCAACAACAGTTAATCCGAACATAGCCAAATCAAAAGTTAAGTCTCAACTCTCTGGAAATCCATATTCTGCACCTCATAGCGACAGGCTCTTGGAATTAGGGTTAACCGAATACAGGCAACTTCTTGTCGATAGTCATAATGTGGTGCTTTACCGAGTTGAAGAGTCTACAAAGACAGTCACTCTTCTTCTAGTTTTTAATTCTAGACAAGATCTGAAAAAGCTTTTGTTTGAAGTTAATTTACTCGTCTGATTTACCCCAAATTAATAGAACAGGATAAATACTGATCCCCGTTTATGGGGTAGAGCCGCTCAAAGAAGAAGATGGTACCAGTGGGCGGACTTGATTGGACCGACACTCGGCCGCCACGCTATCGCTAGCAACGGATTTTGAAAAGTAAGCGTATATTAAAGTTAAATAAGATCAATGCTTTAATTGATCGAAAAGGCGCTTTGCAAATTCTTTGCAAGAAAGCTGAGGGAGGCATACTTATGATGACCAGAAAAATTGAAGTCAAACGCTAAATTGCAGGACTGATTCGTGTTTTCATAGCTTTTTGATCGTATATCGGTCATTCCGATAATCACAGTCAGCGGCGTGTTTCTGTCACCTTGATCAGTTTACTTACCAGCTCAACAAGTCACACTACAAACTTTTGCATTAGCAAGGATGCTGATGTTAGCCGCAGAGCAACGCACCTATCAACGCCACCGACCAGAGCAAACATTACTTTATCAATTAGTCGAGCAGCACTATCCGGAATTCGCCGAGATGATGCAATCTCAGGGAAAAGCATTGCCATACCATGTGCTCAAAGAGTTTGACAAGTTTCTCAAGTGCGGGCGGCTGGAACATGGATTTCTTAGAGTCGTTTGCGATGATTGCCACCAAGAGAAACTCGTCGCGTTTAGTTGCAAGCGGAGAGGTTTCTGCCCTAGTTGCGGAGCCAGGCGTATGGCAGAAAGCGCTAAGTTACTTGTGGATGACGTCCTCAAGGGCTATCCCATACGTCAGTGGGTGTTAAGCCTGCCAATCCCACTAAGGTTGTTGCTCGCCAGATACCCCAAAGCGCTTAGCAAAGTCCTGCAAATCATCCACCGAGCGATTTCAACTGACATCATCCACCGCTCAGGCTACTTGAAGAAGCAGGCTAAAACAGGTGCCGTCACCTACATTCAGCGATTTGGTAGTGCGTTAAATCTCAATATCCATTTTCATATGCTGTTTCTCGAAGGAGTCATCACACAAGAGCGCGGTTACATGAAATTCAAGCGTGTCAAAGCACCGAGTCATGCTGACATGGAAACCTTGGTCAACACCATCAGTCATCGCATTGCTCAGTATATGGAAAAAACAGGGCTTATCCAACGAGACATGGACAATACCTCCCTTGACTTGCCAATTGATGACGAAGACAGTTTGCTACACCTTCAAGCCGCCTCGGTCAGTTACCAAATCGCAGTTGGATCAGATACAGGCAAAAAGGTTTTCACATTACAAACATTGCAAGCAAAAGATCCCGATAACTTAGGGCAACTCGCAAAGATAGCGGGATTTAGCCTGCATGCTGGTGTGTTTGCTGACAGCCATCAACCAGAGAAACTAGAAAGGCTGGCCGCTATATCGCAAGACCCGCAGTAAGTAAAGAGCGTTTAAGTTTTACATCCAAAGGCAAGATCAGATACGAACTCAAGAGCCCTTACCATGACGGCACTACGCATGTACTCTTCGAACCGCTAGATTTTATGGCCAAACTAGCGGCATTAGTACCACCGCCAAGGCTCAATCTCACGCGTTTCTACGGCGTCTTTGCGCCAAATGCCACGGTGCGTGCAGAAGCGACTGCATCGAAACGCGGCAAGAACAGTCCCAAACTTGACGACTCACTCAAAGATAAAGACAAGCCTTACTATGCCAAAAGCATGAGTTGGGCACAGCGGCTCAAGCGTGTGTTCAATATCGACATTACACAGTGTGAGCGTTGCACAAAACGCAATGTGAAGATCATTGCCATCATTGTTACCACCACTTCGTGCACCGCCGAGAGAGGCATTTGATGATAGCCAAACGACCCAGCGAGATGTCGACTGGGGCGCGTAACTAAAAAAACAAATGCACTGCCGACAAACTCAATATTTGTACGGTAAGTGCCAATCTACGTCCATTTTCCATTTACTGAACTACTAGACAGGCACTCATCGACATTCCAACGCTAATAGCCACAACATTTCTATGTAAATCGCACTGAATAAGTGACGAACCTGATCTAGAGTGGTAGTGTTATAAAGTATAGTAGATAGCTTTAATCGTTCTTATTCGTGGTGAAGTTGAATACGAAAAGAGGCAAAAAAAGAAACAATAGAAATTTTTAAAAATTAACTGATTTCGTCTTCCTCTTCTGTGAAAAACGAAATCAGATTTTCGATATGCGGAAAACTTAAAGTGCTTTTAGCTTACGATGAGAACGATATCCCCAACATGCCAGCATCAGACAAAATAATCCTAAATGATACGGTGCTGATACGTTTGTTGGATTGTCAAAATTTGTCTGAGCAAATTGACTCAAAAACAAATCTGCATCTTCAATACCTTGCATTGTGAAGTCAGCAAAAAGCGAGGAAAAACCAAGCTGGAGCGGGAAGTTATGAATTCCATCCGTATCGTCAATTCCAGTCACAAGAAAATGTGAAGCGCCGAAACCAAGTAGAGATTCGAAGTCAACTGAGTCTGTTAAAAGAAAATTACCAAGATCAAACAGGTTGTAGTCAGTATCAAAAGCAATTAAACCAAACTCAGTCCCAAAGCCTACGGGAAAGCTTAAAATGTCAGTAAAGGTGGTTCCAATCGAATCCATGCTGAAAAAATAATTTTCATACAAAATAGGGTCAAACCAACCGCCGCTTACGGCATTTTTAAAAGTATAGACAGCAGTCTCGTCATCACTTTCATCCGGCATAAATGGATTATCTTGCGAAGCACCTTGACCAATAACTAATGTAGCAATTACCGAGTCATGAATGTTCATTGGTAGATCATCGGACATCGCTATTTGTGCATGGATTCCTGCTGCCAAGTTGAGTCGCTCAGCAGTTCCTTCTACTTTGTACGTAGAACGAGTATCAGAAGCATTCCTTACTAAGTCGTTGCGACTTCTTTCTGCAAGAAAACTTTGGGGAGTATTCTCAGCTAACTCAACTCCATCTCTGAGCGCACTAGTAATACTCCCTCCATCGGTTTTGACTACAACATATTGACTTCTCTGATCCTGAAAATAGTAACCATCATCATGGGAGCCACTTTTTGCAGAATCGTCTTGCAGAAACTGGACATTTGCGCTGAAGGACGTTTCAACTAATTCACCTGATTCTCGATCTGTAATATTTAACCACGTATCAACGTTAGCATTTGTTCTTACTGTTTGACTTGTTTGGTGCCAAATCGTTTTCTGCCAGTGGTCCTCTGATATTTGTTGCCAACCATTAGTTAAGGAAAATAAATTAGTGAAGCCATCAATATTCCCTTCATATCTGAAAACAGCACCCTGCCCACCAGCAGTTTGAGTTAAAGAATAGGAGCCAGAGGTTTCCGCGGAGGCGATACTGGAAAATGAAGAGGGATCATCAATGCTTGGTATTGATGATGAAGAAACAGATTCAGTGCTTCTATCAGCTAATTCCTCTCTGCTACAACAGCGAGGTATGGCATACATACTTCCGTAGTTTACATCAGAGTAACCTAATTCTGCATTTATGGTTGTACTAGCGCTTGACGGAGCCGCAATCGTATTAGAGTTATAGGTCACTGATTGCGTTTCACCATCTGGTATTTGACCAGCCAGCGGATAGGCAACAACATTCGCGCTATTATTAAATCGCACGTTAGTAAATTCAACATCGATCAAACCGGCGTTAACCGTTTGGAGTGCGCCACTACATATTATCGCTATTGTAGATAATTTCTTCAAAATAATATCCTTATTGATAAATTCAACTTTAATCGCTCGCATAGCAAACATCACGCCACAAAAGAATATTTATTTAAAACATAAACTTAGCAGTTAAAAATGAGTCAAACAAACTCAAATTGTAAAAAAAATAGACAGTTTTCAATAACCTACGTCATTTCGCAGCACTAATAATCGAGCTTAGTCTATTGCCTGTATTTGAAAATGTGCTGGACAGACAGTTTGATGTTGATTCACCCAATCTAGCTTATGTGCGGGATATTACCTATATCTGGACACAAGAAGGCTGGCTATGCGGGAGCAGTAAATTGGACTACTAAGCTTATGTTCTTTAAATACCTCATTTAGCCTTTCCCATTCGCTGTCATTGAGTTTTGCGCTTTTTACCTGCAACGGATTAAAAGTAAGCGATCTTAAATCAGCACTTTACGCAGTTTTTGGCACATTCCAAGGTAATAATGCTTCTAATTTTTCAACTGTCGTGGCATCGGCAATATT
>WKFJ01000039.1 GCA_014872785.1 Alteromonadaceae bacterium | reverse complement strand
GTTCTAGTCTGGCTGAGAAAACATGGTAGATTAGATTGGTCGAACCCAACTGCCCAGTCACTTATGTCAAAAACTACAGAAACTCCTGCTCAAAAGATTTGTCCCGTCCTGAAATGTGTTTACACATTTAGGACGGGACAGTTTACAATCTACTTGTATTTTTCCATAACCAGCGTGGCGTTAGTACCACCAAAACCAAAGCTATTGGACATGACGCGTTGCAATTGTGCTTCTTGAGTTTCAGTCACGATATTAAGACCCGCGGCTTTTTCATCTAACTCATCAACATTGATAGAAGGCGCAATAAATCCGTTTTCCATCATCAGTAGTGAGTAAATAGCTTCGTTTACACCGGCCGCACCCAAAGCATGCCCCGTCATTGCTTTGGTTGCACTGATCGCGGGTGACTTATCACCGAAAACTTCTTGAATAGCTTCTAGCTCTTTTACGTCTCCTACCGGTGTAGAAGTACCGTGAGTATTCAAGTAATCAATATCACCATCAACCGTTGCCATAGCCTGCTGCATACAACGTACAGCTCCCTCGCCTGACGGTGCAACCATGTCATAGCCGTCGGAAGTGGCGCCATAACCCGTGATTTCCGCGTAAATATGAGCGCCTCGAGCAAGTGCGTGCTCTAACTCTTCTACAACAACCATACCGCCGCCGCCAGAGATAACAAAACCATCGCGGTTTGCGTCATAAGTACGCGAGGCAAGTTCCGGATTCTCATTGTACTTGGTGGAAAGCGCACCCATGGCGTCGAATTCCATGGCAAGTGTCCAGTGTACTTCTTCACCACCACCAGCAAATACAATGTCTTGCTTATTCAATTGAATTTGCTCTACCGCCGCGCCAATGCAGTGCGCACTTGTGGCACATGCAGAACTCAGTGAATAGTTAACCCCTTTAATTTTAAACGGGGTCGCCAAGCATGCTGATACGGTGCTTCCCATGGTTTTTGTTACCATATATGGACCGACGCGCTTTACGCCTTTTTCACGCAAAATGTCAGCAGCATCGACTTGGTTTTTAGAAGAGGCACCGCCCGAACCGGCAATAAGACCAGTTCTTACATTCGACACCATATCTTCGGTTAGTTTTGCATCGTCAATGGCTTCTTGCATGGCGATGTATGCGTAGGCAGCAGCATCACCCATAAAACGCAATACTTTACGGTCGATGTGCTCTTTAGTATCAATTGAGATATCACCCCAAACGTGGCTGCGCAAGTTTAAATCGATAAAATCTTGCGACGCCGTAATGCCCGACTTACCCGCTTTTAACGCTTCTAATACTTCATTTTTATTGTTACCAATGCTGGAAACGATCCCAAGTCCGGTAATAACAGCTCTTCTCATTTGAATACCTTTAATTAATAAATTGCAGCTATTGTACTAACTAATAAATAATAACTGGTCTGCTCTTTAGTGTACACGTGTACGCTAAACATTATTATTGATGTTTATTACGATTTGCATACACTTGCGCAAATTCACCAAATTGCGCAGCTGTTTTGGATTACGCCAACATACAATTTAATGAAGCCGGAGTGCCGGTTTCGACTGAGTTTGACGACGTTTATTTTTCCAACGAAAACGGACTCAAAGAGTCTAATTATGTGTTTTATCAAAACAATGGTGTAGATCAACGACTGCCCTCTTTTCAGGACAAATCCTTTATTGTCTTCGAAACTGGTTTTGGCACCGGTCTGAACTTTTTAAATACCTGGCAAAATTTCCTTAGAATACCGCTGGAGCGTCGACCCACACTGCACTTTATCAGTTGTGAAAAATTTCCTGTTGCACCAAGTACGCTTAAAGAAGCATTGGCGTTTTGGACATCCTTGTCTCACCTATCCAATCAGCTAATTAAGGTGTATCCAATGGCAATAGAAGGATGTCACCGTTTGGAATTTGACAACGGTAAGGTGATATTAGACCTTTGGTTTGCGGATGTAGAGCAGGTGCTTCAAGAGCTAGTTTTATCTGATGAACATCCCATAGACGCTTGGTATCTGGATGGATTCGCCCCAAGCAAAAACCCGGAAATGTGGAGTGAAAGCTTATTTAAAGGGATGGCAAAACACAGTGGTGAGCGTTCCACATTTGCCACCTTCACCGCGGCCGGGTTTGTGCGCCGAGGTTTGCAAGCGGTTGGCTTTGAAGTCAACAAAGTAAAGGGGTTTGGTCACAAAAGAGAAATGTTGTCAGGCCGATTTAAACTCAGCTCTACTGACACTAGACATAGTAAAAACGATTTTCATCAGCAAGTTTTTTCTCACGGTTATGTGTCACCTAGCAAAATAAAGAGGGTTGCCATTATTGGCGCAGGATTGGCTGGCGCTAACTTGGCCTTTTCCCTTACTCGCAGGGGCTTTAACGTTCAACTTTACACCAAAGACGCAGACATTGCACAAGGTGCCTCCGGCAATTCTCAAGGAGGGTTTTACCCTCACCTTACCGCTGACTTCTCTCGACAAAGCCAACTTTACACCTGTGCATTTGAGTTCGCTAAACAACGCTATCAAGATTTACAAAATGCGGGTTTTGAATTTGAGCATGATTACTGTGGCGTTCTGTTGGCCGGATTTAGTGAAGAGGTCAAAAAACGCCAGAATAAACTTTCAGCGAACAAGTGTTGGCCGAATGAACTAATTGCCCCAGTTACTTCAGCCCAGGCCGCACAAAAACTTGGGTTAACCTTTCCCTATGACGGCATGTGGATAGAACAAGGTGGTTGGATCAATCCATCAAGTCTCTGCCGGGCACTTGTCGCGGCCGCCAAGCAAACCAGCCGCCTAACGGTGTTGGAAAACTATGAACTAAGTGAATACCAACAATACGATGAGCATTGTTCTTTAAACTTTAAAAATGGACAATCTGCAAATTGTGATGTGCTAATTTTTGCTGAAGGTTCAGGTTTCCAGCAACGTGCACAAGAAAACACTTATCCAATGCAAGTCGTACGCGGCCAAGTAGAATCTGTCACCACCAATGACTCAATCCAAGGCCTGCGCAGTGTGCTTTGTCACAAAGGGTATTTTTGTCCAGCACACCAAGGGCAACATGCGTTGGGCGCAACTTTTGTCAAAGATGATTCTGCAACGGATATACGAGCCGAGGACTCCGCGTTTAACCTAAAGATGATTAAGTCTGCCCTCAATGATTGCGAGTGGGTGCATGATATACATGATAGCAACCATGCTAGAGCAAGTATTAGAGCGACATTTCCCGATCACTTACCTATTGCTGATGCGATAGCGGTGCAAAAAAGTCTAGAGCATGCACTTTTGAGAAATAACCGTGAAGGGTTAGAAATGGCAAAAACGACGCGCTACTATGGCAGTAATATTTATGCGCTAGTAGGGCTTGGTTCCAGAGGATTGTGCACTGCCCCCATTCTATCAGAGGCAATAGCTTGCCAAATCAATGGCGAACCTATGCCACTGGGCAGGCAACTGCTTGCCACGGTGTCATCGGTTCGCTTTGCCGTAAAACAACAAATTAAAGTATTAAACTCACAGCAGTAAATACTCTGGAGTCAGTGTGCTAACAATGAAATGCGGAATAAATCCGGTCGCACTGGACACCACCACCTGACTGTCGAAATTGACTATTCTGGCATTCACTAGCACGCCTTTTTCGTTCTGTTGTAAGGTGCCTGTTAACACATAGTCCATTTGCGAATTAGTCATCATCTCCATCGCAGAACGGGTAAACACAAAATCACCCGACTCAGTCACTACTACTTGAGGCATCAGCTTAAAATCAACGACTGAAACACCATAGGCTTGCATCTCATTGATAAAACTCTCGGCCAACTGATTACCCAGCACACTTGACGTGCGAAGGCTGCTATCTAAGTTTACAAAGGACGCAACTGCCAGCTTAGTTTCGATGTTGAGCATCTTCGCTTTAGACATCAGATTCATCGCGATTTGTTCGGCATAATCGTGTAGCTTTTTATGACTGTAATGAGGGTTATAGCTGTTTTTTGGCGCCAGCAACATTGGTGTCGATGGCGGCGGTAAATCAGTATATTCGTTCTCTATAACCGTTTGTTTGCCGGCCATTTGAGCAGGGTCGAAATCTTCAGTAGCCGTTGTCATAACACCTACTGGTGCAACAGGCTCTGTTAGAGTTGTCCAGTGGGTTGTGCAGCCCCCAAGGAAAAATAAAGCGCTCGCTAGTATGCCGGTCTTCATGTCACTCACCTTGCATCAACTTAACACCGTCTATGCGGTTTTCATTCGTAGGCAGTAATGCATCTGCAATATAAAATGGAACCAACATCTGTGCACTTGCCACAACCGCCTTAGTCTCTAAACCCAGTACTCTGGCGTTAACCAAGTAGCCGCCTTGATGTTTGGTCATCGTCCCAGTCAACACGTAGTCCATTGGCACTTTGTGTTTGAGCTCTAAGAAATCTCTCGATAATATGAAATCTCCGGTCTCTGTTACGCGAATGTAGTTTGTCGCTTTGTAGTCTAAAACCGGAATTCTGAATTTATGCAACTCATGAATAAATGATTCGGCAATTTGATAACCCAATAGGTTAGTCGTATTCAAGTCACTGTCAGTGAGTGCAAAATGGGTTACCCCTATGGGCGTCTCTTCTGACACGTACTCCATGTTAGACACCAAATCCTGCGCCATATTTTGTACATAGTCGCCAATATGCTTATTCAAGGCCTGCCCCGAATACATGGCTTTACTGTTATGGTAAATAGGCTCTCTGGTAAGGGCACCAAAATCATCCACATGCGCAGTTTCTTTGCTTGCTTCGAGCATTTCGGCGTCACTTCTGACGTCAATGACTAGGCTTTTCTTAACGATATATCCCTGTTCCTCTTTCACCGCACATCCTGCTAATAATGATGCAGCTGCAAGAGCTAAAACAAATGGTCTCATCGGTACGTCCCCTTTATTACTTTAGTGCCGTACGGTAAATCATACCGTCTCTGGCGGTTACCACGCCTCTATTCCAAAATAAGCCATTTGGAAAAAAACGCGTTGCCGCAGCAACGACGTCTTTGGTTTCCACATGAATAATACGCGCGTTGACTACTGCGCCTTCTTCGGTTTCTGAAATAGTACCTGATAGATAAAAATCGATATCGTGATGTTGCGCAGTTAGGCTGTCTACATCACGAGTAAAAACTCTGTCAGCATGCTCATCGAGTATGATGTTTTGTGTGACTTTGAAATCCTGAGAAATGTAACCACGACGCGCTACTTCAGTCATCATTCCCTGCTCTAATTGATGCCCCAATAGCTGCAGTGGGTGTTGGTAATTGCTGTTGTGTTTGAGCGATTTGACGGGCACAAAGGTCGATACCGCAAATCGAAATTGATTGCGCTCCATTTCTCTGTAGCGGAACGTTTCAAACAGCTCACTGGCAAAAACGGATGTATGATGCTCAATATTGCCAAGTTCAGTATTAAATACCTCTTCTACTTCAACCACGATGGGGCCAGCGACCTCATCTTCCGTAGAACTACAAGCACTTAGCATGGCTAACGTCAGCAGAAGCCCAACCATTTTCGATATGTTTTGCCAGCGTTTGTTACCAATACTCGATTTCATATTCCCAACTGTCGTTGATTGCACATTCATGATAATTCCAACTTGGTTATCGGTGATAGGCGTCAAAAACTTTAATTACGTCAATTCATTGACGAATACTCATTTATTTAATGAGCTGCCCAACTATGACGTACACGCAGCAATAATCACGCCAGTATGTCGGTTTGGCTGCGTCAACGAGCTTAAAATTAGAATTGAGAAAGGGAGGTGAATGGGTATAGAGACTGACTAGACGACGTTTTTTAAGCAACTCTGCCAGTAGCGTTTAACGGCAATTTGGTCAGGCTCCTGGAGTTCGTTGTTGGCAAACGCACTTTCCAGACTATTAGCGACTTGCACCTCTAAACCTTGTCGAGAATATAATTGATGGCTTAAGCAATACCCTGCAGCCAGAGAAACGTGACCATTCAGGTAACCTGAGATAAATACCTCATCATCAGTACCAGTCTCGACGACTTTATCTATCTCTAACTCAAGTGCATCAACAAAGGATTGAAATTGCTGTTCGTGAGTTGTCATGTAGGCGTCCTGATAACGAGTTAATGCGGGCGCGCATTGTAATACAATAAGAGCATTAATGCTTCATTGAATACTTACTCTTTTCTCCCACTAGAATGACATTGATATCTGCTAGCTCAGGCACTTCCTGGCGCAATTGTTCTTCAATGTCATTGAGGCGCTGCATCTTTTTACAGAACCAACGCGCCTTCTTGCGCAGTGAGTCGGTTCGAGGGCCAACGGTTCGCTCTATCTCTTCACCCATCTCTTCCAAGCGCTGTGATAAGTCTTCAATCTTATCTTCCATGGTGCTGTTATTGCCGGCTTCCAATCCGCCGATAGCGGAGAGAATACCGCCTAGTGATGTATTAATTGCCTGTTCAATTTGTTCTTCCAGTTCTTGATCTACAAGGGAATCTACATTTTCCAAACTGCCAGGTCCAATGTAATAGTTCTCGTAAGAATGAATGAACTTAGAGCGAACTTTCTTCTTTGCTTTTTCCAATGATTTCTTAAGTTTTTCGAAACTTTTTGAGTCGGTTCCAACAAGACCGGTGTAGACGTTTTCCACAGTTTCAATTGCTAAATCAACACCTTCGGTGGCAAGAATAATCATTTTAGGCACCGCATAATGAATGCCATTTGAGAGTTGCTTTATCTTTTCTGCTTGAGGTTGCTCGAGTTTTATCCAGTAACCACCCACGATCAATTGGTCATCACCATTGATTTGATAGAGGGTTTGGCTCTCGTTGATAACTCTTATGTGCCCTTCAGTGACCACCAACCCATAATTGAGGTCGACATCACATTTCAAGTCGGCGTTAACATTGAAGGTAGCCAAAAATAAAAGCAGTACACCTATCCGCAACATTATTTACCAGTTCCTAGTTTCGACATTGCTATTTTGTATTAAGTTATTAGTAATTGCATGTTGATTCCGACAAGCTAAGCAAAAATTAGGTCAGATTGCAGAATTTGGAACGTTAGCAAAAATTAAGGAGGTGATGCAAACCCTAAACAACAGATTTATAATTGATATTCAAGCTTTTGTGCCTGTCTGTTCACGCAACTCATTTAGAGACACTTCAACCGCTTCGGCACGCTTCTTGTGGGCTGCAACATCAGTAACGTCGTAAAGCATTATGCACATGTGATCGACGCGGCCGGTCGTACCGGTTAGTGGTGACAAGGTTATGTTTTGGTACATGTAATCTTCAGTGCCAGTGATAGGACGATAATTGGCAAAACGAAACATGTATGGTCGCTGTTCCCAAGTAATAAAGGCTCTAGTCTTTAATTCAAAAATAGGGCGGCACTTTGCAATAAACCAGGGTTGATCCACTTCGGGGAAAAGCTCGAATAGATTGCGCTCTCTTACGTCACTTGGCAGTAGACCACTATGACTTTCCATAAACGCATTCCACACCACAACATTGAAATTGCGGTCTAACACCACTATTCCCACGTCAACAGTCTGCAGCATATCCATCATCCAATGGAATTCTGCTAGGTCGTCTAATTCGTCTGAAAAGTTGGTGCTCATTCGTTCTGTCTAGTCCTCTAGCAAGTGTGACAGTTTATAGTTCATTACTTTCATCGATTCTTCGGTCATAAGCAATACCAGGTCGCAATGTACGTTATATCCTTCTAAACCGTAACTTAACTCTATTGCAAGAGTCCGGCGCCATCGCATACGGTTGCTGGAGATTAATTCTGAAATACTGCGATGCTGTCCCAGCACAACGGGGTGCCCTTGGCTAAAATACAAGTCGAGTTGAGAAGCCAGACCGGTCAAACAGGTGCCGATCAAAATATTAGCGGCGTCCATCAACAACTCTAGCTGAACATGATCATCCACTGCCCCTTCGATACCCATAATCTTCGCAACATCACCAAAACTAGAGTCACTCAAAATAAAAAGTGCCTCACCACTGATACCCGGACCGACAAAGCCCTGGCAAATACCAGATACCGAATCTTTGAGTTCGATGTCTTGCAGCATCATATGTAGTTCAGATACTTCAATTAAATTCACGTTAGGTATCGGTAAACGCACAAACACATTCAAAATACGAGCTAAATGGTCTCCTGCTCGCCCCATGGCGATATTGGTTATCTCCTGATAGCAATCTCGAATATCAGGATCGAGTGTGTGCACCTCAGCTTCGGGCTCATCCTCAGCTTGTGCATCAATAATGTGATACTTGTGTAAAAGCTCCTTGAGGATTGCGGGTTTGACCGGCTTCTTAATAAAGTCTAAGGCACCAAGGGAGCGCACCCTTTCGTGAGCTTCGGGTTGGACGTCACCGGAAATAACGATAACTTGGGTATCAATACCCTCTTTGAGAATATTCTCCAGAGTTTGGTAGCCATCCATAATGGGCATGTTGAGATCCAGTAACAATAATTGCCCTTTGCCTTGCTTGAGAGCCTCGATTGCCTCTCCACCGTGCTTGGCAAAATGAACCGCAACGTCCCATTCATCAGGCAAGCATTTAGCAGCCTGTTTTCTGGCAACCATTGAATCATCGCAGATCAAAACTGAATACATATATGATTGTTACTCTGGACTTACCTTGATTTGATTTTTGTGTATCTCTCGCGAATTACGAGATTTATTTGATAACTAATAGATAGCAGCAAAATCCCTTTTATCCAACTATATTTAGCCGAATACCACACGTATGCTTTTTATTTAGCCGCTTTAATTGTTACGCACTGTTTACTCTTGCAAGTTTACCTGTGGATTTTCTGTTCCTACTTAACAGTTTGATTTTGAGACGAACCGCCTAGATTAACTATGCTACTTTAGTATAAACGCGTAAAAGTGACCTTTTTGAGTCAGCCTAAACAAGGTCTGTGGAGGAGTTCCGCAACTGCTCTAGTTTGTATTTATATTTTCGCGATACTTTTACTTGTGCACCCGAATGTAAAAGGGCTACGTATTCCCCATTTGAGTTCGGAGACAGTCGAGAAATATTAACCAGGTTTACAATCGCTGAGCGATTTATGCGGGGAAAGTGATTCGGGTTTAGTTCTTGTTCGAGTTGCTTCATGGTTTTGCGTATAATTAACTGGTCATCTTCCATGTGAACGCACATATAATCACCCGCCGCCTCAATCTATTGAATGTCAGCAAGTTGCACTCTGACAAAATCTGAGCCAGATTTGAAGGTAATCGTATTACTTAATTCGTCGAGTCTGCATGCACCCTGTTCAGCTAATCCATCCAGAAAACAATCCAGTGTTTTACCGACTTTACGGCTTAGAAGTTGTTCCAACTTATTTTGTTTTTGCAAAGCATCTCGTTCTTTGTAAAAGCGCGATATTTTATCTACACAATGCATCAATCGATCGGTATTAATAGGCTTTAGAAGGTAGTCACAGTTTTCTATTTCGAATGCCTTCACTGCAAATTTGTTGTAGCCAGTAGTAAAAACAATGTATGGCATGTCGATAGGTGCAGCCAACAAGTGTTCGACCAGTTCCATACCATCCATCCCAGGCATCTCTATGTCCAAGAACAAGACATCAGGCCTCTCGCGTAAAGCAAGCGCAAGGGCCTCGTTGCCATTGCTACACGTATCTATGATAGATAACTGTTCGAAGCTCTCTAATCTCGCGCACAATCCCTGACGAGCGAGTAATTCGTCATCTGCAATTACTGCTGTTAACTTGTTTTGATTACTGACCACAATCGTTCCAACTGACCTCACGACCTATCAATCAATGTTGCTTATATAGACCGACATCTCAAGTTAGGCATGTAACAAGCTATAAACAAATGCTGATTTACTGAAATTTAGTTACAAATAGAAGTTTTTCGCGCGTACTAAAACCTGAACGAAATTATATTTAATATATTAATCAATAACTTAGGAGATGAGCTAATTCTCTGTTGAGACTATTTTAATCAGACCATAAAAAATGGGGAGAGCTGTCGCTCTCCCCATCTTATCAGGGATATTACATGTATTTGAATCATGTACATTGATGGGTTCACTACGCCCAACAAGTCTATTGTATTGGTTTTCTCAGCCTCGCCTAGGCGGATGTGACGAAAGCACAGAATTTAGGGATGAATGTCTAATTTTGTAGTTTTAATACAACATCAAACATTAATCCGATTATCTTTTTGAAAGAAGACCGTCCACTTTTAAGTCAGTACGACGAACAATCAGCTTCACATTTTTATCTGCGCCATGCATTTGGGCAAATGTAGCAACGTCATGCCCGTCACACACTAAACCTTTGGACAACACTCGGAAATTAACGCGATACTTTTCCATCCGGTTTACTAATGTGAAACGATTATTTGATTTGACCGCTTCGCACAATTCCACCAATTCATCATCTGTTAGGTAGTTTTGTGCTGATACTGTAGTTGAAAGACTTAAAACACTTGCTGCAGCTGCTATTAACATTAACTTTTTCATGACATTTCCTCTTGGTACTCAAACGTTGACTTGCGTCGGTAGTATTAAGTTATGCCGTCTGCGCTGCTAAAACACCTCAAATGGGATGGAAAACGGTGAAATGAGACCAAGCGTTAAAGTGCTGGGATTACACGATTATTGGTCGTAAAAACTTGGTAAGTCGTCTCACAAGCGATAGTTAACTCTTCCTCTTTACAAGATTTGCGCCACTAAAAAACCGGCAATGAGCCGGCTTTCAAATGGTAAATTTGCAAAAGATTCGCTTTTAGATAACGCTGTCTTGGTGAATCTTAATAAACAAATCGCTGTCAGACTTACTGTAGTCGACTTTGTATTCTTTGCCGTTAATGGTTTGAACAAATAACAGCGTTTTTTCGTCGCCGAACACTTCCCCCATAGTAATATCAACTAATTCAGCATCCATCATTTTGGCTTCACGCTTGTTCTCTGGAACACGACCGCTATATCGCTTAACGCCTTTATGGGTAACAATAATGGGCGGCTTATCGTTTTCGTCACCGTTAACAATAATCAAATCTAGTTTTCTTAATTTGTGGATAATTGTGTTTCTTCCACTAAGCAGATATGGCCTATCTGTCATTTGTTACTCCGAAAAAAGCTTTCAAAAATATTCTTTTACTCGTCTAACTATACAATAAATATAGCGAAACGTCTTGATTTTAACATGATTTTTATAAAGCATGCTGGCCTTTTCTAGCAAAGTAAATGCTTATCTGGTCTGTTCATTTGAATGTAGCCTCACTTGGCCAACATAGGCAAGAATAATTTCGTCGAATTCGTCAATCAAAAGTAGAATTCCTTTCTTCCGTCGCCTACCCCACAATAAGGTTAAATAGTAATCGATTTTAATTTAACACTTTACAACTAAGAGCTGACAAAATTGCAGGCGATGCTACCAATTAAATTTGAGTACATGATTGCGCTTGAAAGTAATAATATTCATTAACGGTCGACTAACTTGAAACGTAATAAGGCCGATAAAGATTGTGATGATTCTGTGAATTAGCCCGCAAAAACTTGTAAGGCGCCTTGCACTGATCATAATTACGGTTAAATTATCTCCATAGTTGAAAATATGTTCGTCAATTTGGTGCTAAAACGCTGTTTCCAGATTGCCATAAACAATAGGTGAGTTAGACATGCAAAGACACTTTTCCAAAAAAGCAGCGGCGAACTTGGCTTTTGTGACTGGATTATTCGCACTAATGCAATCTAATGCGCTGGCAAATAGCACCGGAATAACAGGTCGTTCGGGCAAAAACGGAAGCAATTGCAGCAGTTGTCACTCAGGCGCTAATTACAACTCCTCCCTAAATTATAATGGCGAAACGAGTGTCACACCGGGCGCAACTCTAGATGTTGACTTGGTTCTGCAGTTTACAGCACCTGCAGGCGTGTCCAACCCGCACGCAGGCGTGAATGTAGCGGTTTCTGATAATGGTGGAACCTTGGTTGCTGGAGCCACAACGACTAATCGCAATGGCGAATTAGTGCATTTTCAGCCCAATGCATCTAGCGGTGGCAGCTTTACCTGGTCATTTCAATGGATTGCGCCGCAAACTGAAGGTTCTGTAACTCTTTACGCGTGTAGTGAGGCGGTAAACCGAGATTTCAGTACGACGGGTGATGACTCTAATACAGCCTGCCTAGAACAGGTCTTTACCGTCGCCAATCCGGAACCAGAACCAGAACCAGAACCAGAACCAGAACCAGAACCAGAACCAGAACCAGAGCCAGAACCAGAGCCAGAACCAGAGCCTGAGCCTGAGCCGGAACCCGAACCAGAAACTACTCCAACAGTTGGTGATATTGACAACGATGGCCGTGCCGATTTTGCGGTTTGGCGAGGGGAAAACACAACTTTCTACACTAAATCCTCAGATACTCTGCAAGTTGTGCAT
>WKFJ01000066.1 GCA_014872785.1 Alteromonadaceae bacterium | reverse complement strand
GGGCTTCCCGCCCTCCACCACTTCGTGGCCGCGCTAAAGCGCGTTCTGGATTGTTCCCGACATTCCAGTCGAACCGAGGGGTTCGGCACCCGTAGGCAACAAACAAAAAAGCCCGCTCATTGCTGAGCGGGCTTTTTTATTTGGCGTCCCCTAGGGGATTCGAACCCCTGTTACCGCCGTGAAAGGGCGGTGTCCTAGGCCTCTAGACGAAGGGGACAGTAAACTGCCATAAATCGTTACAACTATTACCTGCCTAGGTGTGGTGTATAGTCGGCTACCTTTACAGTGTAGCATCTGTTTGAATTAAAGTGATGAACGGCCTAGTGTTCTCTTTAATTCAACGCCTTAAAAATTGGCGTCCCCTAGGGGATTCGAACCCCTGTTACCGCCGTGAAAGGGCGGTGTCCTAGGCCTCTAGACGAAGGGGACACTTAGGACGTTTTGGTGGAGCCAGGCGGGATCGAACCGCCGACCTCTTGCATGCCATGCAAGCGCTCTCCCAGCTGAGCTATGGACCCGTAGTACTTTTTGCTTTAAACAATGTCGTACTAGTCATTCCGTTGTGCTGGTGTGCCATTCCTTGACAGCGGGGCGCATTCTAGAGTTGTGACGATTTTATGTCAACGCTTTTTTTAAGAATTTTCTCTATCTGCTATGAATTTGAGCGCTTTGTCGATTCGTTGGGCAATTTGCTCTTTATTTAACAGGTTTAAGGTCACATCTAGCGAAGGTGAATTTCCTGAACCTGTCACTGCTACGCGCAATGGCATTCCCACTTTACCCATGCCAACTTCTAACTCTTCTGCGGTTTTATTAATCGCTTCGTGAATTGCTTCAGCGCTCCACTGCTCAAGGCTTGCCAGCTTAGCAGCAACGGCTTCTAGTGGGTCTTTGGCAACCGGGCGCAAGTGTTTCTTCGCGGCTTTTTCGTCAAAGCTGTCATACTCCTTATAGAAATACTGACTAATCTCAGCCATTTCTTTTAAGGTTTTTACGCGATCTGCTTGAATCGCAATCACTGATTCAAGAGATGGCCCATTTGCAGTGTCTACACCTAACTGTTCAAAATGCCAAACAAGGTGTTTTGCCACCTCTTCCGCCGGCATGGTTTTCATGTAATGTTGATTCAACCAAATCAGCTTTTCAGTGTTAAATGCAGACGCCGATGGCGAAATTGCATCTAAGTTAAACAGTTCAATCATTTCTTCTTTTGAGAAGATTTCCTGATCGCCATGTGACCAACCTAGTCTTACCAAGTAGTTGAGCACGGCCTCAGGCAAATAACCGTCGTCGCGATATTGCATAACGCTCACAGCACCGTGACGTTTAGACAGCTTCTTACCATCATCACCCAAGATCATAGATACATGGGCATACTCTGGAACAGGCGCACCCAATGCTTCTAAGATGTTAATCTGTCTCGGCGTATTATTAATATGGTCTTCCCCACGCACAACATGGCTAACACCCATATCCCAATCATCAACCACAACACAGAAGTTGTAAGTTGGTGTACCGTCACTGCGCTGGATAATCAAATCATCCAACTCTTCGTTTTGAATTTCTATCGTGCCGCGAATGTGGTCTTTGATCACCACGGTGCCTTCTAGCGGGTTTCTAAAGCGAATAACAAATGGCTGACCTTCTGGATGGTCAGTTCGGTCACGCCACGTACCAGGGTAACGAGGTTTCTCTCCCCTTTCCTTTTGCGCTTCACGAATGGCATCTAATTCCTCTGCAGGCATAAAACACTTATATGCCTTACCTTCAGCAAGCAGTTGTTCAATTAACTCTTTATAACGGTCAAAACGCTTGGTTTGATAATAAGGTCCTTTATCCCACTCAAGACCAAGCCATTGCATGCCCTCTAAAATGGCATCAATTGCTGCTTGGGTGGAACGTTCAATATCGGTATCTTCTATGCGAAGTACAAATTCGCCACCTTGGTTCTTTGTGTAAAGCCAAGAATAAAGTGCGGTGCGTGCGCCGCCAACGTGCAAATAGCCGGTAGGGCTAGGAGCAAAACGAGTCACTACAGTCATTAACAATGCTATCCAAAATAAAAATTGGCGGCATTTTAACAGGATTATTTAAGGAATGAATCGGGTGTGAGGGTTTTCCTTGTGTTAGTTGCTGTAAAGACGTTGATTTTTGCCTCTATCATCACCATTAGGGTTACTATCGCGCAAATATCTTGATTTACTTATTCAAATAACCAAAAACACTCAACATGTTTATTCACAAAAACATCCGAAACGATGCTATCACAAGCATTGTTCAATCTATTCCGTTGGTTTTTGCGGCAACCCCCTTTGCTATCGTTTACGGCGCGTTAGGCGAATCGTTAGGGATGTCCTTTTGGCTTATTATTGCAATATCCATGTTGGTGTTTGCGGGCGCCTCACAGTTTATAGCGCTCACTTTGTTAGCCGCAGGCACGCCAATAGGCATTATTATATTTACGGTATTTCTAGTGAACATTCGGCACATGCTCTATGCCATTAGTCTAGTCCCTCAATTCAAGCAAGTATCTAGCTGGGTGCGTATTCCCATGGCATATACACTTACCGATGAAACGTTTGCCATCGTCACTAACAAAATGCAACAACAGCCAAACACTCATTTTGTTGCATTTTATTTAGGCTCTGCGCTATTTATGTATTGCAACTGGGCATTGTGGAGCGGGATTGGTTTTTATGTAGGAAGCGAATTTTCGGGCTTAAAAGAATTGGGGCTTGAAATTGCGATGGTGGTTGCCTTTGCAGGCATAGTGGTAAGCCAACTAAAGAATCTCAGTCACTACGCCTGTTTACTTGTGGCAGGCATCGCTGCAGTAATCAGTATTGATTGGCCACATCAAAGTGGTTTGTTGTTTTCGGCCTTTGCCGGTATAGCAACCGGTTTAGTTGTAGAGTATCAACAAGGAAACGATCAACCAGACAAAAAAGGAGAGCACCATGCTTGATTCAATCTATCTTGTATTAGGCATGGTTTTGGTGACCTTTCTACCCCGCTATTTACCGATTGCGTTGTCGTCTCGATTACAGTTGCCGCCTCTGCTTGTCAAAGCCCTACAATACGTGCCGATAGCAGTGCTCACGGTGATCATTGTGCAAACCAGCTTCTTCCAAGGGGGTAATTTATCACTACACTACAGCAACCCCTTTTTATGGGGACTCGCTGCAGCAGTAGCATGTGCTTATATACAGAAAAACATGCTGCTCACAATCGTTGTTGGAATGGCGGTTTTTGCTGGTGCGAAAACGTTTTTCTGAAGCAACGCAATTCGCCAAAACAAAATTTTTAGATGAATTGTTGATAAAATCAGCGAACGTGACTTTTTTATGAAATTACTGTTGACAGTTTTCTGCCTATCCCTATAATGGCGCTCCACTTACCGGGGACGGTGAGAGAAAATTAGAAATGGGCGCTTAGCTCAGTTGGGAGAGCATCGCCCTTACAAGGCGAGGGTCACTGGTTCAAGTCCAGTAGCGCCCACCACTCCATTTCTGATTAAAATCAACATCTTAGGACGCTTAGCTCAGTTGGGAGAGCATCGCCCTTACAAGGCGAGGGTCACTGGTTCAAGTCCAGTAGCGTCCACCACCTTTAAAATCAGCCACTTACGTAACTTCACACGCTAAAATCAACACAAAAACTATAAAAACTGTGTCGAATCCGTGCCGGATCCGTGCCAAATCCGTGCGCACTTGCAAAAATTTTATTGTAACTTATTGATATTATTGGAAAAACACGAATTGCAATTTTTGCTAATTTTCCGGCGAATTATCACTCTTCTTGTTCGGAATGTGCTGAACCAATTCTTGAATTTCACAATCAAAATAATCACACAACTTATCTATAACATCAGACGTTGCATTGTGTCCTTTATGATTAGCAAGCTTGGACAGAGTCATACGGTTAATCCCTGTTTTATCTGAAACTTCTTGTAAAGAGATTGACCTTCCCTCTGAAAACTCTTTGTCAGAGAGTAAAGCTTTAAATTTAAATCTGAGCACCAAAAACCTCGAAAGATAATTATAATTATCAAAAAAAACTTGCAAATAACAAAATGCACATTATAGTTATCCATGATTGATAATTACAATTATCAATTAATTAATAAAAACATACTGTGATAACTACAAGGTGCTTTAAATGAACAAAACATACATTACCACAGAACAATTAGCAGAACGAATTCAATATCACCCAAGAACGATCCGTCACGAGCTAATTGATACTCATCTATTTGAAGGAAAGCATTACATCCGAGCATTTGGGCGTCGAAAGTTCCTTTTTATTTGGGAGGAAGTTGAGAAAACTATGTGTGACTTTACAGACCAATCTATTCGCATGCCTGTGTAAGAGGTGAAATATGTTTGCAAAGATCTCATCTCGAAAAGACAACAACATCCTTTTTATAGAATTTACCTACAAGGGAGTTAGGTTCCGTGAGTCGATGGGATTAAAAGACTCAAGAAACAATCGCAATCTATTAAAGCTCAAACTACAAAAAGTGAATCAAGCGTTTGTTGATGATGACTTTGATATAGAAGAACACTTCCCTGATTCAAAGAATTTGGAAAAGTTCATCTCGCTTGGATTATCGAAAGGTGGACTAACCACCTCATCTAAGTATGTCAATGATACATTGGACGAAGTACCAACAGTTCGACAATTCGTCAAAACCTGGTTGAATGAAAACGAAGTGGGTTGGAAAGAAAGTCACAGAGTAAACCAAGTCAGCATCTTGAAAACACATATATTGCCGAGGTTTGGCAATCTCCAAATCAACAATATCAAACGAGAATTACTGCTTAGTTTTCGAGCCGAGTTAGCCAACCAGATAAATACCAAAAATGAACGCGTTTTGAGTAATGCTCGAATCAATAAAATCATGTCGACATTGCGACATGTCCTCAATGAGGCCTCAACCAGGTTTGAGTTTAAAACGCCCTATCAGAATATTAAACAACTCAAAAACAACCCTAAAGATATTTTCCCGTTTTCACTCAGAGAAGTGTTATCTATTTTACAAAACGTCCGCGAGGATTATCGCAATTACTACACCGTAAGGTTTTTCACGGGGATGCGTACCGGTGAAATCGATGGTCTTAAGTGGAAGTACGTCGATTTTGAGAAGCGTCTGATCCTCGTTAGAGAGACCATCGTGGATGGTAAACACGATGACAGTGCCAAAACGGATTCTTCTATTCGAGATATCCAAATGAGTCAGCAAGTCTACGAGGCGCTATTGCGACAACATAGAGCAACGAAAAAACTTTCTGAATATGTGTTCTCTACTCTAAATGGCAAACCTCTAGCACACCGCAATGTGACAAGACGAGTTTGGAAACCGCTATTATCAGAGCTCGGGCTTGAGTACCGTAAGCCTTACCAGACTCGGCACACGGCTGCCACGTTGTGGCTCGCAGCCGGTGAAGCACCAGAATGGATTGCGAAGCAACTAGGTCATGCCCATACCATGATGTTATTTACTGTTTACTCACGCTTTGTACCCAATCTTACCAGACAAGATGGTAGTGCTTTTGAATCACTTCTGTCTAACCATCTAAAAGGAGAATAGCATGAGATCATCTTTACATCAGACTAACTCTAAACAACCGCAACTTAATCCGGTATATGGCTTATCTCGCTTCAGTGGTTATTATTTTCTCGTTGGATTAAACGCGAAACTCGATCGATACAAACATCCTTACTGGGAAATTCTGATTCAAGATGCTCATGAGACAGTATCGGTTTATTCGAGAGATATTGAAGGACTCATTCCTTCGCTTGCGCCCTACTCCATCATCCAGCTTGAATGTGCTCGCAGTCGAAAAAATGGCAAATTCTTTTTTGTATGTGATTGGATAGAAATTGCGAACGAAATACCAATCAAACACAAAAATATTGAGTTAGTACCGCACTCTACAGCGGTTAACCAGCATGATTTCTTTACATTGGTCGAAATGATAAACAGCATTGAGATAAAAGAGTTAAGAAACTTTATCAATGAAGTATTATTCGAATCCAAAATCACTATTCCCTTTCTAAGAAACCCGGCGAGTTTGAGATTCCATCATAATTATCCAGGAGGGTTATTATCCCACAGCGTTTCAGTAGCCACGGAACTATCTGCTAAATTCAGCAATAGCAATATCGAGAGAGATATTTCAATAGTAGCCGCACTTTTACACGATATCGGAAAGACAAAAACCTTGTCTGAATCGATGGGTAGAACAAAACTAGGATTTTTGCTTGACCACAGTGATTTAACACTCGAGATATGCGCCAACGCTCTTGCAAGACTGGATGCTAAATTGCTTGATACAGCCCAGCACTTGAGACACGCTTGGACTTACGCGACACCAAACGCAAGATATGGGTTCAAACCCAAAACCGATTTGGCAAAACAGTTGCAAAAAGTAGAGCACGATAGTGCAAAAGAAGTATCAAGTAGCTAGATGGTGACCGTTATTGGTTATCATTTTAAAATTTGTCTACATCACTTGATTAAACGGAATTTTATGCAGAATAAATTTATTAGTTACCTGAACAGTGAAAACGATTACTTATGCCTGGATTAAAAAAACAAAAAATTCACTTTGATGGCATTTACTAATCAACAATAATATCATTTTTGTAGAACACTCGGATTAATATACCAACCGGTCAAATACCTTTTTTCATTAATCACTTCCCCTCAAACTCATATTCATTGGAGAGTAGCTTATGGATATATACAAAGAATTTCAATTCGAGGCAGCGCATAAACTACCGAATGTTCCGAAGGGACATAAATGCGCTCGCCTGCATGGGCATAGTTTTACAGCAAAAATCTATGTCTCCGGAAAAGTCGGCAACACAACTGGATGGGTAATGGATTTTGCAGACTTAAAATCGATATTCACTCCAATTTACAAACAACTCGACCATAACTATTTGAATGACATTGAAGGATTGGAGAATCCCACAAGTGAAAATATCGCAATTTGGATTTGGGATAATTTAAAACCTCGGTTACCAATATTAAGCAAGGTAGAAGTGAAAGAAACTTGCACGGCGGGTTGCATTTATTCAGGTGATGGGAAATAAATGAAAGTATTAGTAATATCTTCATGTACCGGCGCGAAGGTTGTCGAGCATGAGCTTGCTCCAACATTAAGTGACTTTAAAAAAGGAAAAGCACACATACGTGAGATACATGAAAAGTTAGCTGATATTCTGCAACCAGCCGAGAAACTTTATAAGGGGCAGCAGCATATTCGTTTAATGAGTGCAATTAACCATTTAAGAGACACTAAGAGCGAGCTTGAAGTTGATTTGCACATAGTTTCTGCAGGTTATGGTTTAGTTCGTGCAAACGATAAGCTTCCACCTTACGAAGTTACATTCACTGGTATGAAATTTCAGGAGCTTAAAGATTGGTCTAATTCACTCTCTATTCCTGAAGATTTTGCTGAGTTAGTTTCAAAACCATATGATTTAATTTTATTACTGTTAGGAAATTTATATCTATCTGCTTGCCAATTGAGCGATAGCACTAGTTTTAGCTCACCTACCATAGCTTTTTGTGGAAAAGCACAGTTAGCTAAACTTCAAAAATTTGATAACGTTACTCCCGTTGTTTTAACCAATGAAGATGCTAAAGTCGAAAGGTTTTCTAGTGCTTTAATTGCATTAAAAGGTGACATTACAAACAGGCTATTAACCAAGTTAGATAATGACGCTACATTTGCGGAAAAGCTTAAAAGAATTGATGGAGAAGAGTTAAAGCAAATCATGCTTGAAGAAAAAGGGGTTGGTCTTCCTGAGAAAAAAGAGGCAAAACCAAGAACTAAACCTTCGTCATCTGCAGCTAAAAAAGCTTCTCGACCAAAGGCAGTAGCAAACCCTGAGGTAGATAAAGTCATCCCTCTGTCTCAAGAATGGAAAAAAGAGTCAGAAGAAAGGGAAATTAAATACTTTATTCCTGAGTGGGATGATCTTGTAGATCCTGATTATGATTTTGATAACGATGTCCACTCGGGGGGCACGGGTAACTGGACTAACGAAACGTATGCTCATCAGATGTATTCTAAGCCTAACTACGATGGATTGCTTATTTCCAAGGTTGTTGCTGAGAAAAGTAAAAGTAAAGCGAAGAGAATCAATGAATTGGGCGTACATCGTTTTTTAAGAGTCCCAAGGGAAGTCCCAATTATGGGAGATTGTGGAGCCTTTGGCTATATTGACCAAAAGAACCCTCCTTATACAAACGATGAAATCTTAGATTATTACACTCGTTTAGACTTTGATTATGGTGTATCTATCGACCACTTGATTGTCCCTGCATTTGAACAAGACCAACAACACCGTTATGACTTAACAATACATAACGCAGAACTGTTCTTAAAAGAACATAAAAAGCGAGATCTTCAATGGGAGCCTATTGGTGCGGTACAAGGGTGGAATGCCAAAAGCTATGCTTTAGCAGCTAAAAAATACGTTAATATGGGTTATAAGTATATAGGCCTCGGAAGCATGGTTAGAACACCAACCAAAAAAGTGTTAGAGATTTTACATGAAGTGCACAAATACGTTCCGTCGAATGTAAAAATGCATTTGTTTGGGTTAGCACGCTACGATGCATTGACGGAATTTAAAAAGCTTGGGGTGACGTCAGTGGATAGCGCTTCATTTTTACGACGAGCATGGATGGGTACTGGTCAGAACTACTTGTCACCAGATGCCAAGTGGTATGCAGCCATACGTATCCCTCAAGCTGAAAAGAGCTTTAGGGCGAAACGAATGGTGTCAGAAGGTCGTGCAACCCTAGCAGAAGTATGTGAAATGGAAGCTAATTGTTTTGAAGCTTTAAAGCAATACGATTCTGGTAATATTTCAGCTGAAGAAACAGTGGCAATATTGCACAATTATGATCAACTTGTTACTCCCGACAGACCGGACAATAGAGCAGAGATTTATAAAACCCTAAAAGATGCTCCATGGAAAAAATGTGGCTGCGACATTTGTAAAAAAGATGGTATTCAAGTAGTTATATTCCGTGGAAATAACCGAAACCGTCGAAGGGGTTTCCATAATACGCATATCTTCTATGACATATTTGGTAAGAATCTCAAAGGTAGCAATATCAAAATAGGGAAGTCTGATACGCAACTGAGTTTATTGGATGAACAGTGATTTAGAATTTAGAAATATAATAGCGACCCGCATGGATGAGGTCGCTAAACAAATTGAATCTTGGGATGCCAAAGAACGGATTAGCGAAGACAGCAAATCTGAAGTCTTTGAACGTTTGCAGTTTGTTTCTCATACTGCAACACACGGCGATATCAGAATTGCAGGAGTCGAAGGAAGCGGTGATTTCCCTCTGTTAGCATACAATGATTGTTATGTTTATCTAGCTATCGCTCAGGCTGTTCAATATCAATCCCATCCCACTTCAGGTTTAAAAGAAGTCACACCTGTATCTGAGTTAATTTTTGATATTACTTGGTTACCCGATGAATCCAAACGAACACAATCTTTCCTATTACAATCCTTAGAAAAGCTGTCTGGCATAACTGCTCGAGAATTAATAGCGCAATCAGACTACAAAGACTTTAAATCGCTATCCAAGAGTCACAGTTTAGAAGTTTTATTCGAAAGCCTAATCCTACCCCATGCCTCTGACAAAGGTAACTTAGCTATTCAGTTGCGGTCAACCGCTGAGTTAGGAGCTGCCTATCGGTTAATTGCTTCCGACAACCCACCTGACATAGTACTGTTTGATGGTACTTTTGCATTGCCTTTCATGCAGCGCAATGATCCTGCAAGTTTGTATTTTGAACATTTAAAGCGCCTGTGCTGTAAAAAAGCCACCGAGAAGCAAATTGGCTTCTTTGCTGTATCAAAGTCTCACGGTCTTCCGGCGATACATGAACTGCAAGACATAATTGACCGCAAAGCAGAGTCTATTTCGGTAGAGATGCCGGATAAATGGTTTTTACGGATGCCTATACCTGAAGCTGAGTATTCCAAATATAAAGATGAGTGGGAATTTGGTCTAACTAAAGAAAAAACGAGCTTACCTCCGATGGGGGCTGTTACCTACCTGTTTCAAATTCATCGTCAAACTATGCCTATGAGATTAGATGTTGACCGAAAATATTTTGAACAATTTATTTTGGCTGGCACATCAGAAAAAACCTTAGAAAATGAACACAGACTGTTCAAAATGTTAGATTTTTCTAGTCATGATCAACGATGTTATGGGTACCCTTATCCTATTAAAGCAGCACACGATAGAGTATCTCTAACCGGTAATGAACGAACAAGTCTAAGAAAGCAGCTAATTAATGCTGCTATCAAACAAGGTGTTTCTCCAAAGGTATTCAGAGATGCTTCAGTATTGACTGGGCATAGGTAAAAATTATGGCTCGCAGTTCTTTTCAATCACTTATTGGTAAACTAGGACAACCTTTTGGGATCCTAGCTGAAAGTAATACCAATCAGCTTTCGGTTATAGCTTCAAATAGTGATATAGCGGTCGGTGACTTGTTCTTATTGCCTAGTTTGCGTGGTGGAATAGAGCGAGTTTATGTATTTAGAGCGACGGAGTATGCCAATATTCTTAATCGTACAATTGAGATAGAAGACATTGCACGAAACAAACTCACCATGCCAGATGCGTATTTAAGCGACGATGCTATTCAGGAAAAGTTACTCGCTTTAAAAGGTATTGTTTTAGGTTACGCAGAGCAAGAAGGTGGTAGCTGGACTTACAATCGCCCACGTCGCTTACCAGAACATTTAACCCCCGTTTATCATGTATCAAAAGATAACTTTGCCTCATATGCGGTAATCGCCGAACTTCTTGAAAGTCAGCTACCTAAAGAAGGAATCTATTTAGGTGATATGTTAGCGGGGGAATCATCGCTTGAGGGCGTCAAAGTTTTCCTACCTGCTTATGCATTGTCTCATCATATTGGCATTTTTGGCCGAACTGGTGTGGGAAAAAGTAACTTGATGATGGTATTGATTAAGGGTGTACTTGATTATAATCGTCATTGTTATGTTTCAAACACAAATGCACCAAAAACAAGCTTTTTAGCCATAGATCCTCATGACGAGTTTAGACGTTGGCACTTTGCAAATGGTGGTGCTGACGGTATCAGTGGTGTAGCAAATAGCTATAGTCAAGACGAACAAAATGCACTCATTTCACCATTCTATTATTTAACCGCAAAAGATATCCCGGGGGGTAGGTTAGAACAAACGCTAACCATCTCTCGAGGTGATATTACGCCAGACGACCTTTTCAGTATAACCGAGTCTACCGAACAACAAATAGCTTTTGCCTCCAGGCAGTTTGCTGTGCACGGTGAACAATGGATAGGCCGCAGTATTATGGGGGATACAGGAAACCCTGATGATGTGGATGAAGAAGTGGAGTATATGCAAGGTACTGTAACGGCAGTTCAGCGTCGACTAGGCTTTTTACATCGCGGTAACACCCGTATTGTTACAAACTTTGATCCTGATTTTGGTGATGAATACCAATCTCAACTTCCAGATATTTTGTGCGCCCTAGAGGCGGGGCGTGTACTGGTAGTGGATACAACTCTAATGTCTGAAATGGAGCAGTTCTTATTTACCACAGTTGTAGCTCGAACCTTATTTACCCTGAGAAAGGCCGTTAGAAGTGTTGAAGCCGTAGAGTCATTGCCTAATGCAATTCGGCTTGCTTTTGGCAACGACGACGACCGTGGGCAAGTAGGTCTATCTTCTTTAGTCGATGCTTTAATTGAGCGTTTGGAGAAAGGAAAGCTTCCGTATGTACAAAATGGTTTAATTACACCGTCCAATCAATTGCCCTTTGTAAACATTGTTATTGAAGAGGCACCTTCAATACTTAATCCTCAACGCATGAAGTTTGGTTCTGTTTTTAGAGATATATCACGCCAAGGGCGTAAGTTTGGTATTGGTTTAACGGTAATATCTCAACAAGTAAGTGAAATTGATTCAGGTATCCTTACCCAAATCAATACCGAGCTTACAATGGCATTAGGTAATGATGTGGAGCGAAGAGAGGCAATTAAAAATGCGTCGATTGATATGCAAGGCTTTGAGCGTGAATTACAAGTAATGGGTAAAGGACAAGTCATCGTAACTGCTTCTTATAAAGATATGCCCCTGCCAACACAAGTACCTGACTTTGATGCGCTCATTGAATAATGGTAGCTTTCCTTTTGTCATCTTATTAATTTTTATGGCTTTTATTAAGCTTACGATTCAAAATAAGTGCAGCACCTTTAACAGTTATTTCAAGGCTTGAAATAACTGTTAAAGGCTGAACTCAAATTATTGTTCTTATTAGCATGGATGAATAATCGCAGATATTCTGTTCCTGCTTTTGTTAAATAGGAAACCGGATTGATGGATGAAAATGCATATACCTTTGAAGAGGCTTTACGTGAGCTCAACGGGTGCGATAAAGAATCAACTTTAAGAAACTGGATTAAAGAATTCGGTTTACTCGAAGGTGAGCCACATCTGATCAAGGGTTATGAAAATGGTGCAAGCGCCAAGCGTCCTGGCCGTAAGGTCTTAAAGATAACAGAAGCAGGTATTAAACGAATTCAACGATTTATCAACTGGCGACGCTGGGCGCTGGGCACTCAGTAAATCTGTAGAGCAAACAATACTGCTTTTGAATAGTATAGATGATGAGAAGTCACAAGATATCCTCGACCTTTTAGAAGGTAAAAAGCAGGAAATAATGGATACGCTAGAAGCCGAATTAGAGGCAATTGATGATGAAATCGACCTACTAACAAAGGATAAGGATTAAATCATGGCTAACGAAGTACGCGGCTTATTGTATGAAACAATTACTCATTACGCATTATTAAAAGCGGTTCAAGCATCTAATATATCAGGCGAAGTTTTTTGGAATGAAAAGCCTAACGGGATGTCAATCAATCCTGATTTTACTATCGGTAAAAACCGAGATCATGTATCACATGTTATTTTGGTGACTGCATCAGGCTCCTCACGTAATGCGGAAATGAAATCATGGCGTAATTTGGGTGAAACCTTTGAAGCGAAATTGCAGTTGCCACAAGTACCAATTGCAATAAACCTCTATTACAAGTCGGAAGTTAAAAAAGGCCTTTCAGAAGCTGTTGATAGTCTATATGACTCTACCGTTCACTTTGATAATAAGAAGTATTTCGCTGAAATAAAAAATTGGGTTGAAAATAACATTGGGTTAGCTGGTTCGACAAAAGAGCTTAGAGCTGAACATTTTGAACATGCTGTAGCTTCTAATGTTGAATTAGCAAGTTCAATTGAATTACTTATCAAAGATATTACAACAGTCCTAACTGTTGAGAATCTTCAGTTGGATTCACTTTGGTCATTAATGGCTGAAGATTATAAAGCTGCGCTATTACAAACACCATTTGCAGCACGAAATACATATGTAAAACGTGGCATTGGCAAACTTATGGTACTCGAACAGAACGTGCGTGAGTGTCTATACAAGAATTATAAAAAGTCAGGTGGTATTAAAGGAGCCTTGCCCAGTTATTGTTTTGAACTTGGGTTCTTCACTAAAACATTAGCAGGAGCCAGGTTAGTTGATGACGAAATTAAAGGAGCGATAGCTTTACTAGGACAAAAAGCCTGTGAGTTAATTATTGCTAAATCGCCTAAAGCTATGGATTTGTGGTTAAAGCCACTTAGAAATCTCTCAAAGGTGGGGGCGCATGTAGAATTTGTTTACGATAATTATGAGCAGTTAACTTCTAGTGAAGGGTTAAAAAAATTATTGCTTGAGTGCTTTCATGATCCAGTGGGCATGTCTTCAGAGGATAGCGATGAAAAGCTATGGTTGTTTGAAATTATGGTGTCGTTAATTAAAACGCAAAGTGGAAAGTTTCAGGGGTATGGTTTAGCTAAAATGGCCAAAGACTTTGATATTTCTGAAGTGTCAGAAGGTCAGCCGTTGTTACGGTTTTTACTACCAAAGTTTACCCAAAGACAGGAGCTTCCAGATGATACATCGTTGGAAAAAATAGCCACTGGCTTGGCTAGTCGCTTTTCTAATGACGTAGACAAATCAGATATATCTAAATTAAAAGACCTAGTCTCAAAGTGGGTCATTAAAGAGAATCTTGAAGATCGGCTAATTCCTTACCGTAACTTTGAGCCGGTTCTATGGTTGCTGGAAGCGGAGCTAAAAAAACATGCTATAGACTATGAAGCAAAATGTGCTTATACAGGATGGATAAACGAATATGCAGAGGTGGGTAAAAGAAGTGCCACTACTCCCTTTGTAAGAGTAGGTAATACATATATTCATTGGAAAACAGTTTCGGATGCTGGTCGTGGCCACAAGAAAAAAGAGCTTGCAGCTCGTGCTAGAGCATTTAAGTATCAATACGATGTTGAAAGTGAGCAGTTTATTCGTCGTAATGGTTTAGACAAGTTGGTGTTGTTGGTTGATGGCACCTTTGACGATAAAGACCTAAGAGCTTTGCAAACATCCGGGTGGGATTTAATTTTATACCCTGATGAAATTTCAGGCTTTGTAGCTGACTTAGCCAAGTAAATAATTATGTAGCAATAAGATAACGTTTGAACGTGGTTTAAGGAACGTATATGGATGTAGAAACAATAACGCTTGATGAATTCTATCAAGCTATTATTAAAACAACTGGCAATGGAGGTTTACCATTCAATGCTGAACAGCGACAAGCGGTTGAGCATGACTTAAAGTTATCTCCTCTGTGGGTTGTAGCCGGGCCAGGGACAGGTAAAACACATACGCTAACGTGGTTGTTGTTCAAACGTATCTTGGTTGATGGTATTGAACCAAGCAAAATTTTCTTAACTACGTTTACCAATAAAGCGGCGGAAGAACTGCATAGTCGCTTAATTCAAACTAAACAGCAATTAGTAGCAGTGGGCTTATCGCAGGCTGAGTCGATAGATGTATCGCATATTTTATGTGGTACTTTACATAGTTTAGCTTCAAAAATTATGGAAGATATGCGTTATGACAAAGCGTTGCGCATACGTATTTTAGAAGATGAAATAACTCAGCAGTTTTTTATTCGTAAATCTCGTAACCCATTAATTGATATTGATGATTCGGCCTTTTGGGAGTTTTATAATTTGTGGAATAAGCCATTTCCACCAAATAAAGCAAAACGATCTGAAATGGCGGCCAAATTATTTAATCGTATTACTGAGGGTAATATCGATATTAACGTTTTACTTCAAGATACGAATAATGAGATCTTAGCCCAAGGATATCTTGCTTATATTGAGTCATTGCACGAACACCATCGAACAGACCTAGCCTTGTTGCAAAAGCATTTATTGGAGTTTTTAGAAACTGATATTGGTCAGCAATGGGTTAATACAGGGTTAACTGTAATTGTAGATGAATACCAAGATACTAATCCTATTCAAGAAACTATTTATTTCACGCTGGCAAAAAGTTCAAAAGATATCACGGTAGTTGGTGATGATGACCAGTCTTTGTATCGATTTAGAGGGGCAACAGTAGACTCTTTATTGTATTTTGATCAAGCTTGCGAACATTATTTGAGTGTGAAGCCAGATCCTATTTATCTTCATGAAAATAGACGAAGCCATCCTAAAATTGTCGAATTTGTAAATCAATTCATTAAACATCACCCTGAAATGAAAGACCCAAATATTAGGGTTAGGGCTCCAGGAAAACCAGAAATGACGAGTAATTCGCCAATACAAGGAGATTACCCTGCGGTAGCAAGTATTCTCAATCGTGAAATAAGAGTCGCAGCTGAACAAACAGCAGACCTGGTTAAATCATTAAAGGAGAACCAGTTAATAGAAGACTACGGTCAAGTGGCTTTTTTAACTTACACTACACGTGAATCAGTACAAGGTATTCAACAATATACAGATGCTTTGGCACAGAAAGGGATACCGTTTTATAACCCTCGTAATAAACAAGCCCATAGAGATCAGTTAGTTCAGGCTTTAATTGGTGCGCTAAGTCATATTGTTAACCCGGAAGAAAACTTTGATGGATTGGTAGCTAGACTACCTGGTGCCGTTGTCGAGTACATGCAATCTTGTCAATTTGCGCTTTCAGAGCTTATTGATTCAGGCAAATATCCGGATTTAGAAGCTTACCTAGACAACTGGGTTGATGATCTTGCACAGCAAAAATTTAACCAAGAAAAAGCAAATTACTTAGCTTATAAGAAAGGTCAAAATATTACCTTATTGTCCTTACTATATCGTTTAATAGCTTTTGAACCTTTTGCTACCGGGTTAACGGGAGCAGAACCCGCAGGCAGAATGAAAGTAGTTAATGTCGTTTTGTCTGAATATGAGTCGATGTATAACGAAGGTCGTATGCGCCTAAAACAGCTTCCGGACAGTAGCTGTGCTGTGGAAGATTGGCACTTGTATAACTTTTATTCAATCTTTGTTGAAGGTATTCATGATGGTCTAAGTGATCCTGAAGATGAAGCTTTTCAGGTGCAACAAGGTGAAGTTAATATCATGACTATACATCAATCTAAGGGATTAGAGTTCGAGGTAGCCTTTGTAATTAGACCCGACAAACAGCCTTTCGTGTCTGAAACCAATCGCTTAGAGGAGTTATTTTTACCATATATTGATTCACCAAGCTTACCTGAAGTTGGTGGGCTAAGAGACGACAGTATGCGGGCGGCTGAAGATACCATTAGGTTATTTTTTGTAGCTTATTCCCGCGCTAAACGATTACTTGTTTTATCAGGTAAGTTTGCTGGCGGAAGAACGGGTAATACCCAGAAATGGCAGCGTATACTGGGTTTTGAGCCTGAAAGTGGTGAAATAGCTGCAGCTAGAGATTTAAAGGATAAATTAGGGGTGCAGCCAGTATGAGTTTTATTGAACAATTGAAAAATGGTGGTTGGACTAAGCCTAAGTTAAAGCAAGATAACAATATCAGAAAGTACTCTACAACTGGTGATATTCTGTCTTATAAACGATGTAAAAGGCAGTATGGCTACTTTCATGAGAGAGGTTTTAAAAGCTCGTCTACCACTCAAATGTATTTTGGTACCTTAGTGCATGATGTACTCGACAAAATCCATCGGATATACCAATCAACAGGTGCTTTGCCAGACGAACAAGGTGTTAAGGATGTAGTGGATGAGTCCCATGAAGTGCTCGTTCGAGCCGGTATTCGTCCCTATGATCCGATTCAACAAAAGAAAAATGCCACTAAACTACTTGGCCGCTTTCTAGAGTTAGTTAATGTAAAATTTTTCAATCATGTTCAACAAACTGAATACCCGTTAGAACGAGAATTAAAAACAGATAATGATACGCCATATGTGCTCCACGGGATTGTTGATGTGCTGTCTGGTGCCATTTGCCATGATTTAGACTTACCCTACAGTACTGACCCTGGAGATATTGAAATTTGGGATTACAAAGCCAGTAAGCGCCCTGAAAAAGGTTCTCAATACATTAAAGATTATCAGTACCAAATGCGTGTTTATTGTGAACTTTACAAACAACAAACAGGAAAGTATCCAGCTCGCGCCGTATTAGTTTTCTTAGGAGACCTGAATGACGATAAATTTTGGGAAGCTGCTGGTGGTGACCCGTCAAACTTCGCCCGCATATTTTATGTTGTTACTCCTAATCTCGATCACATTGAAACAGCAATGACAAATTTTAATGGTACGGTTGATTTAATCGAAGAAGAGCGCGGTAAACTATTTGAAGAGCAATGGCAGGCGCCTGAACATGAGGTTGACAGCATGACCTGTCAGGCATGTGAGATACGATTTAATTGTGAACGTTTGACGAGTAGTGAATAGTATGGCTGTACAAGATAGAACCGGTAATAAATATGAACAATTATTAGCCCATTCTATTCAGGCATTAGGGTATGAAAAAGATGCTGAGTCAGGTTTAAATTACCTGCATCCGTCTAAACGCCCAAAAGAAGTCGTCATTGATGGGACATACATTCAACCTGATTTAGTTGTTAAAAATAGCAGAACTGTTGAGGCTGTAATTTATGTAACGCATTGGAGTAAAAGCCGAAATTGTGCATTTAAATATTGGCGGACTTGGGAAGAGCAAGCTCAACAACGAGTTGTTTTAGAAGAAAGTTTTATATCTATAAATAGTATATTCGAAGCTCTACCTGAAGGGACTGAAGCTCAAATATTTACAAAGACAGATCAATTACCTATTGATACTAAACGTGATGGTGAATGGCCGATAGCTTTTCGAGGATGGTACCCAGGAACAACTTACGCACTAATAGAATCTTTTGATGTGACAATTGCCTTTCCTGTGGGCTACCAACCCGTGAAGGAAGTCGTAAACTATGCCATTGGTCAGCATGATGAAATAACTACAAAGTTATTGAAAACTAGCTTGTCTGCTGAAGTTAAACCTTGGCTTGATGGTCAATGGTGCATTCTTAAAGAAATCAAAAGCTTAATAGGTGGTTTGGTCAATTTTGAAAATTTGCAGAATACTGAGTCAAGGTATCGTATAGGTTTACTCCATGTATACCTTTTTTATCGACTATTTTCCAAACTTGTAGCCAAAGACGTTTCTCTAGAAAAGTTTGTCAAAACGCTAGCTGAAAATGCCAAATTCGAGAGTGACTTAACCAAACTAACAAAGAAAGAACCGTTTAGCTTCCTCACAGAAGAGCAATCAGATTACTTTTTTGATTTACTCGCCTCCATTTATGTTCGTTCGGGTAAAAACCCAATAATGTTTTGTGAAATTAAAGATATTGAACTCAGGGGGAAAACGCTCACGAAAATTGAATTTAATAAAGATCTAAGGCTTTGTTTAAAAGATTTGGGTGAACATCTCGATCAAGATGGTTTTGTTAATGCGATGATCTCAGCATTTAACCGGTATGACAAATTAAACGGAGTTGAAGATGCATTGCTCGATTTAGCTAATCCAGAGTTAGTGAAGAAAAAAGAGCAATTTGTACGAAATAAATTTGAGCCATTGTTAAAAAATCCTAATAAAATAGCTGAGTTACTTGAGCAATTCGCTTCTGTTGAGAGTGATGATCGAGTTGAAATTGCACCTGACTCTCAAAACTGGATTCTAGAGATGCTCATTTATCTGACTAAGCTAAACCCAGCTGAAGATATCTATGTGCGCCTAACTTCAGAATTTGAAAAATCAGGCCATAGTGTATGGAATCATGCTCCGTATTCTGATTATGCCAAAATTTTGCCAATAGCTCTTCAAGGAATAGATTTGTGCGCCCATTGGAAACCGAATAGCAAAAAAATAACTTTAACCGAACCTGAATATAAGACTCTTGTTTGGAAAGCTATTGCTAATTCAATTTGCAACGCTTTTGAAGAGAGAGAAAACAACTTTGAAGAGAGTGCTCTGATAATAAAACGCTACCAAGAAGTCAAAGCACGAAGAATCATAAGCTCTGATTTAAATGGCTTTGAAATATTAATAGAGCACTTTCTGGGTGATATTTGCTATTTAAGTTTTGTTGATGATAGTGACGAAGCTAAAGAAGCTCTGAAAGCTAGAATCAGACCAACATGGCAAACTGAGGTAACTAAATCATTGTGGAATGTTCCGGCTTTAGAAACCTGGCTTGAAGGTGTATCAAAAAATGGTGAATGGTTGATTAAGGTTCAATCTGCCCAAGATGGAAATGAAGGGCATAAGACTAAGGAACTGGCTGGCCGAAGCAGGGCTATGCAGCTTGAATGGAATAGTGGTAAAGACGCTCTTGACAGAAAAGCATGGTCGTTTAAGCGGATAGAGATACCCAAGACAGCTTTAGTTTTGGATGGAGACTGGAGTAGCTTGAAAAAGAAAAACTTATATGAAGCTGGATGGGACTGGGTTGGTGATGTATCTCAGTTAAGTGAGCTAAGAACGTTAATTAAAAAGAGCGATTAAGTGGCTGTTGAAGTATCAAGTATCCTAGCATTGGCACCAAGTAAGACGTTAACTGATTTACAGGTAGCTTATAAAGAGGAGATTGTTGGTGATGAAACCAATTTATTAATTTCAGCACCAACAAACTCTGGTAAGTCATTAATTGGAGAACATTGCCTACTACAAGTTTTAAAGGCTCAGAAAATAGCTATTTTAGTTGAGCCTCTCCGTGCTCTAGCTCAGGAAAAGTATGACGAACTTAGTAGCAAATACAAAGGAACACTGAAAGTAAGTATTTCAACTGGTGATTACCGATTACTTGATGAGCAGTATACCAATCCTCCACCTAATGGTGAGTTAATAATAGCAACCCCTGAGCGATTAGAAGCCATTTTCCGTAATCCAAAGGCTCAGCCCTGGATTGATAACATTGGATGCGTGGTGGTTGATGAAGCCCATTTAGTTGCAGATAAGTTCCGTGGTGCAACTCTAGAGCATTTAATCACCACATTAAAATGCCTAGAGTCAAAGCCTAGGGGCGTTTTATTGTCGGCGACTATTGGTAACGTAGAGAAGGTGAGAAACTGGCTAGAGCCTTGTCAGGTCGTGTCAGTTGAGAAACGTTACCCTCCATTACACAAGCATGTTATTGCGTTAAGCGAGACAGATAACATCACTGAAAAGGTGGTTGAGTGGTTGAGAACTGTTTTACTTCAAGATCAAAAAGCTCAAGCTCTTATATTTGTCTATCAAACTAAGCAGACAGAAGCGTTAGCTTCGGAGTTAACCAAAGCTGTTGCAGATATTTGTGGTGAAGCTGGTGTTTTGCCCTACCATTCAAAGCTTTCATCTCAGCAACGAAATGAAAATAGAGAACTGTTTATTAGCGGTGCTTCGCGAGTTGTTATTTCAACATCTGCATTAGCTATGGGGATTAACTTGCCCTGTACTCATGTATTGGTTCGAGATTTAACCTTTCAAGGGGCTAGTAATCCAGATGTTAGCACCTTATTGCAAATGATGGGGCGAGCAGGTCGAGGCAACATAGAAGGGCACGCATACGTGCTTTGTAAACCTAGCGATGACTGGCAACCTGAGGTATTACAGCAATCTCTTGATGATGAAGTGCTACCTGACTTTAAATCAGTGTTCGAAGTAGAAGAAGACTGGCGAAATACTCGTGAAGATGATGTTGCAACTATTCAAGTAAGTGCATATTTGAGCAGAAAAGGCGATGTTGGTGCAACTCAGCAGGAAATTGAATTGTTCTTTCAGCAATCTCTGGGTGGTCAATATTTGGCTGATAATGTTGCTGGTGCCTTAACTTGGCTAGAGAGGCATTTGTTGGCCTGGAACGAAGACGGAAATTTTAAGCTCACAGTGCTTGGTAAGAAAGCCTGTTTGAGTGTACTGCCGCTACCTTTAGCCTATGGTTATACCAATTTGCTGCGTGATTTAATGTCTCTTGATGACTCTGATGAGGTATTAAAAGAATGGCAGCCGTTAGATCACATAATAGCCTTAAACTTATTGCATGACGGTATTCCAAACCTTGGTCGCTTTTCAGCGAAGCTTGAGAGTATTGTTGATGCTTGGGCTGAAAAACAATCGCAAAACCGCTCATCAGAAGTGCCATTGTTATTTAAAGAGTGGCTTAGAGGAAAAAAAGACTATTCCAAAGCGATAGAAGTATTTGGTTCCTTGAATATCAGTATTCCAAAACAAGGGAAGCAAGCTGATGAATGGGCTAGAAAGAAAGGCTATCAGGCCACCTATGCAGCGGCTATTTTGCAAGAACGGAGTTTAGGTGTTTCTGTACCTCGTATTGAAAAGCAATTTGGTGTTAAGAACTTAGCTGGAGTCGAAGAACGTTGGCGTGATGATATGCTGTGGTTATTAGCCGGGTTAAGTAAGCTACTTGATATCAGAACCTTCTATTTCCACTTGGTTGAAGAGTGTGAGGCTAGCAAAGAACGTATTAAGCGAGTTAAAGGATTACTCAAAAAACAACAACGACAAATACACAAGTTGATGGAACAAATCAAATACTGCTCAGCTTTAGGGCCTTTAATTCGAGATATGCAACAGTCAAACCGAGGGAAGGCTGGTGTTGGTATCCAAACGATTAGAAACCTTGAAGATGGTGGTATTGAATCTATAGCGCAGTTGGCCAAACTATCGTTGGACGAAATTGTTTCGATGGGAGTTCGCCGAGATATAACCGAAAAGATATCCGGCTATATCAGAAGAAGACGAGTTTAATTCTATGAGTATTCTGCTTCTAATTTACTGTTACGCTTTTGGTAGATTACCCAAACAATGATAGCGGCTATCATTTTTGAGCAAATCATTATTGTTGCCGCTGGCCAAGAAAAAAAACCAATCATCGGTAAAAAGATGAAAGTATCGACAGGTGTACCTACAATGCTGGATAGTAATACTCTATGGTGGAAAGGTTTCTTGGTAAAAGTGTAAACCGCCCAGTCCATCAGCTCGCTTCCTAGAAAGGCGACAAATGAAGCTGTCGCTACAAAGGGATCTGCCATTATATAACTTATTACACTAGCGACTAACATTGCCGGTATTACTTTGTGTCCAACTGCTCGTTGAGCAAAATCCCTGATTACAAACACTAGACCTACTAAAAATGTCATTGGCGGGAGCGGGCCCATAGGAGTGTCAAATGGGGCTGTAACTGAAAAGCCCCAATTTATGCCAACAACCATAGCTATATATGCGAAGATAAATTTCACTTTTTATCCTTTTAAATTTCAAATAATTGTTTTAATTGCCAGTTAATGTTTGGGGGTAATGAGCAGTTAGTAAACTTTGATAGGTTGTTTAACGCTATAAGTGTTTTTTCAAACTGATTTGTTTGTTCTATTATTTTTGAGTAGTCCCAACAGTCACCGCTTACGGCTGATTGAACATAAGAGCTGGAGTCAAAAGAGTTAGCTCCAAGTTCTAACAGCCATTTTACCGTTTCTGGTTTACCAATTCCAAAGATATGTATTGGTAAGTCTGGGACCGTATCACGAATCGACGTTACAATTGCGCGTACGAGCTCTTTATTTTTGACTCTTGGTACTAAACCACCTATAGCTATTCCGTCAAAGCCTTTATCTTTGTAGGCTAGAGCATTATTTTTACCACTTACTGCATCCCAGGCTTGAATGCAGCCAAAGAGCTTCATGTTTTTATCCTTTCGGTTTTCTAATGCCCAGAGCGCGTTAGCTATTGTTAACTCTTGACGGCGCTTAGCTTCTTTTAAATTTGTGTTCGGTGGTATTGGAAAGTCTAGCGTAAATGCAACATCTGCTACTTTTTCCTGGAATCTTATGACTTTTTCAGGGGTTATTATTTCTCTACCGTTTTCACTATCGATAATCAAAGTCCCCAACCCTTTATGCTTTCTTATTTTGGTATTGTTAAATAAGGCTGCAAAGCCACCCGAATCGACAAGCAGTGGACAATTTGGCCGCTCACTTGGCTTCATGAATTGAGCATAGTAATGGCTGACCATAATAGAGTTAGATAACATGGGTAGATATGGCCTTAGCAAATTATCTAATGGGTATTTATCACCAAAAGTAGTTACGGGGCTAAAGTTTGGAAATGCTAATTCTCCATTTTGAGTCGTTATATTTTCTATCGCCATGAGCTTTCACCTGCAGCTAGATCTGTTTTCCAAATATCCTTTAAAGATATTTCTGACGATATATCTGAACGTTTATTCAAATTCTCTATCTCTTGAAGAATGAAGGGATCTTCTTTGTGGCGCCTGACAGCAAGTATATGTTTACAGATATGGCCTTTACTGAAGTCTTTGCAATCACATTTTAATGTTTTGTTTTCGATTCGTAAAAAGTGAGGTTCGGATCCTCCTTCAACACGAAATCGACTTTCAGGAAATTCTTCAACAGAAAGCTCTTGTGAGCGTATAAGTCGATATACATCGATTTCAAAGTTTGTATGTTTTGTTAGGTTAGCAGTTGGCTGCCATTGCTCAAGTGTCGATAAATAACCATCTTCAACTAATTGTTCGGCAATATTTATCCATCGCTTTGCTCTAGAGAAAGATATGCCTTGAATTTCAGAGAGGTATTCCGGTTCAGCTAAGGATAAATCCTCGAGGTCTTTTATTTCATTGTCATACAGCTTCTTAGCTAACTTAGGGCCAATCCCTTCTACAAACGTTAAACTCGCGGTTTTTGAGTTACAACCTATTTGAAGCATGGTGGAAATCAAGTTTAACTTTAGCTGAATGGTTAATGAATCTGTAGAGGTTGCTTCTTCATCTTCCGTAATAATACATCCCTTGAATGTTGAAGTTAAACGAATACAAGACTCAATAACTCTTGAGATCTCAAAGGGGTAACATCCCCACCGAATGGCAAGATCGTCAACAAAAATACCTTGGCAGAATTCATCGAGCATGCAGGCCATTGCTAATGCATTGATTAATCGCTTTCCTTGGATGTTAAGCACCGACCTGAGGCGAACTTCATCCTCCTGTAGTAATAGAGTTTGCCTACTTATTAGTTCAGCTTGCAATTGAGCAAGAAGTTCATAATCGAGAGGAATTATCGGCTCACAATCATTAGTACTGCAGAGTGATAGAAAGTAGTCAAAAATTGATGCGTGCTGATAATTATCAATTATCTTTTTGAATAAAAGGACAGTAGATGGTTGAACCATATTCCTAGCAGCTAGTCGACCAAGTTTTGTCGCTCGAAGTTGTAGACCTTGTTTTGCAGTATCTGGAGCAAATTCCACTAACATGCCAGCAGCTACCATTTCTCTTAGAATTCTTTTCGTTTGCTCTTTTCGCTGCTGGTCTGTGCTGAAATATAAATTCAAATTTCTCAGCAGTTGAGGTTCTTCTTTTGCAAAGCCTGAAGAAACCTCAACAATTAATTGTTCGGCCAAATTTGCATCACTTTCCAATGGAGATTTAATGGCTTCGAAATGTCCATTAACAATATTGTCGATATTTTTATTCCATTCCGGCGTAAATATTGTTGCAAGAGCTTTGCTATCTAAACCAGGGCGACCGGCCCTGCCAGCGCGTTGCCAAGCACTATTGGTTGTAATATTGGAAAACTTAAATCCGTCGTATTGTTGAGCATCATAGATCACTACATGCCCAGCAGGTAGGTTCACTCCCATTTCTAAAGTAGGAGTACATACCAAAACAGACAACTTGCGTTGCCTAAATTCATTTTCAACTTGCTCTCTTGAGCTTTTATCAAGACCAGCATGGTGGTGGGATGCTAAAACACCATTTTCTTGAAGGTGAGAGCTGATCTCTTCGGCTTTTCGCCTGCTTTGCACAAATATAATTGACTGTGATTTCTCATTTGTAATCAGGTCGGTTAATGTTTGCTTTTTATCCTTAGCTTGCTTGAAGCTAACTTGTTTCCATTCGAGTGGAATAGGTCGCCAGCTTGATTGAAACACTTCAATTTGTAGCCAGCTAGCTAAACTCTTAGGGTTTCCGATTGTAGCCGTTAAGCCAATAATCCTTGAGAATGGATTTAGCCTACGAAACCTAGTTGTGGCTCCTTCTAGACGAGAACCTCGATGAATATCACCGAGTAAATGTATTTCATCAATTACGAGTAGCTTTATGGATGGGATCCAAGACCAATGGTTTCGCCAAAACCTAGTGCAAGCATCTAGTCTTTCTGGTGTCATGATTAAAAGGTCAGCAGTTTTGAACGGGACAGGCAATTCTGAATCGGCAAATTCACCGGTGTAAATGCCAACCGCGTAATTCTCCAACCTAGAAGACCAAACTTTAAACAGCTCATTGGCCTGAGCTCTCAATGGTGTAATGTAGATAACCTTCGCACCATACTCAATGGTTCTCAAAATTTGCTCAAAAGCTAGATGAGTTTTTCCGCTCCCCGTCGCTAAGTTTAAGAGAAGTCCTCCTTTTGACTGAGAGAGTTGCTTAACAATATCGTTATAATCTGGGTGTAACATCTCTATATTTTCTAATTATTTGTCTTTGGAATACGTGTTTTATTTGGACATTTATATATGTCTGTATTACTTTATTGAATATCGTAATTAAGATTAGTATTAAGGAAACACTGGTGTCAGATACTAATGTCAAAACCGCGCTGGCGAAAATCATTATTGTCCTTCAAAAACAAGGACACGGATGTAATGAAGAGGCTATAAATATAGCTAAACAAGCTCTTGGTCACGAAATAGAACACAATCACATAAGGGAAATGATAAATCACATTGATGACAGGGATATAGAGAAATTTATCAGTAAGTCGGAACTCCCCCTTTCTGGAGATTAGAAATTCCCTTTACCGTGAAATTTTTTCGAGATAATTACGACATTTTTTATATCAATTCTCAGCAATCTCAAAAATTAGTCATCAATATGCATAAGAATTTATGAATTAACCATACACCCTTCTGTACGCGATATAGAGCATAGCTATCTCAAACTCAATTTTTTCTGCTCCAAAAGCCGTCCAACAAGCTCGCCGTTTCTCTTCAACTCTATAACACCATCCTCTGCCTGATGGTGTTCATCAAAAAAGAGTTCACAATCCTCAAGATGAATTTTGAAAAACGGATTTGAATTCGTCACTTCAACCTTATGTGGTTCAAATCGTTTCTTCTTTGAAAAAAGTCCTATGTTTTCGAATATTGACACAATCACACCACAAATTCAGCTAAATGTATATTTTTATACACCAAATCAGTGTGCATACAAAGAATTATTTATGCCTCAGAGAAACTTGGGTTTATCTATTTAGAGAATCCGCAAAGAAACGTTTAAAGGCGAATACTTGACGGTCACCAATAATAATTTATCCAATACTGGTTCCCCAGCCATTAATTTACGGTCAGATTCAGCAAACTTTGGGCCTTCTTTATTTATCGACATGACCAATGATAGGGCCAAGAAATCGAAGCTACTTTGGTTTAATGTCACAATATAAACACCTCGGAATACGCAGATAATAAGCCAGCTGATGTTGGCTTTCATCACTTTGACTAGAAAAAGGAATGGCCAAAAAAGTGAATTAACTGTATGGTTTTATGTGAGCGCATACCGCTATAAGGTGCACTTAATTCCGAGCTCCTAGCCTTGCGCTTTGGGGTTTCGTGTTTTCTAAAGCCCCATGGATTAAATGATGTGTAAACTATGTCTTTTAGTCTCAAATTGATATAATTGGGGTAAATGAAAGCGGCGGCAGTGGAGTCCCCGCACTACCAACGAAATGTCCACAATAATCCCACACAAGCTGCGCCACCGGGGAGCCAGCACTAAAAACGAAATGCCTGGAACGAATGATTGCTTTAGCAATATTTAATAAGTGATTTTGAGATATTCGTATCGAATTCATATAGGTAGCAGAAAGTAGCCAAGGGTTCGCTACCTCGCAATTTAACGATGAATCGAAACAAAAAATAAGCGGTGTTAATCTCTTGAGACTTAAGGCTTTTACCAAACAAGTGTTTCTTGTAGTTGATGGTCTTTCATGAAAATCTCAGCCCTCTTAACAAGCTCTTCTCGCAAATCCTCTCGATGCAATAAATCAGCGGGCGACAAGCCCTTCGACCTTATTTGTGTCGTTAATCAGCGAAATTGAGAGTGGTCTCTCAAAGTTGATAGTATTCCGACAAGAGCAGGTACTACACCAAATACGCCGGTCTCGGAATCATCATCAAACTGGAAGGCTGGTATCTTTAATTTTCCTTGCCAAAAAAATACAAAAATTAGACCATCGGCTTTTGCGGTTAATACCCTGTCGTGAGCAAGGCCCTCTCTCACACCTTTAAGCTTACTTGAGGCCTCATCAACAGTGAGCATAGGGAACTCGGACTCCCTATTTTCAATCTCTCGGAAATTTTGGATTATGGCTTTGTCAATTGCGTCCACAGAAATTTCAGTGCGACGCAGTTTCGGCAAGTATAACAAACTTCGCCTTACTTTGACGTGTGAAGCATGTTGTCTAAATAGTGATATTCTCAGTTTGCTTCTGCCAGTGCGTTTCTTTCTCGGCGCATTCGGTGATTGCACTGAATTCAGACTTTAGTTACTCGACCAAGCTCCTGACAATTGGAACGATAGCGCTAATTGTCAATCAAGACTTCTCGTTCGAGAACTAATGGGAAGTAATTGGAAGGTATTTTACTGTCGTTTTCTGGCGCTATTTGCCATGCAGCCATAACAAATCGAGTTAATGCTTTTTTTGTAGTCAAAACCAATACACCATCTTTAAGCCCGTAATCTAATTCATATGTTTGTGGCTCTTTGACATCAGGTCGAATGCGAGCATGTAACTCAACATTCGTATACCAGTCTTTATCATGAAATGGTAAAGCGGACTCTCCAATTTTTTCATCCAAAAACGAAGATTGTTTGAATCGATTTAACTTAAATGAGTAAAAACCAGGAGTATCGTGATTATGGTCATATGCCCTTATATAACAGAATCCATTCGCTGAAATAAGCTAGTGCGGTGAAAGCGTTCGCGTCGTCTCCCCGCGAGAAACGCTCAAATAAGTCACATGAACTTTATGTTTCCTGTATAACGCTCGAAAAACCGATTTCACGGCATCAAACGTTGGTAATGCAGCGGTTATCTTGACCACTTCCATTTTATTAAATTCTTCTGGAATACAATCAACATGCTGACCACCCTCCCCCACTAGTTCGATAGCGTCTTCTGTAAAGGTTTAAAGTTGTCTTGAGGGATGTAGCCTTTTAACTTATGAATATATTTTAGCCTATCACCCGAGCGCTCTAAATATGCCTGAATGTCTCTGCTAGCCATCACTCGCTGAACATCAAATCGACGCATAATCAATTGCGTACCGATAAACCCTAACGTATCCGCGCAAAGGTCGATATATCGAATTCTCTTTTCAAACTTTTGATCCGCAGCAGAAAGCTTGGGATCTGATTCATCTCGTTTATTGTCGACCATCAATTTTTTATTTAATCCCTTGCATGAGTAAAGTGCATAAGCTATAAATTACCGTATATTTTTATACATTGATGTATTTTATTCGTTATTATAGGTATCACACTTTAAGATGGTTATTATTCTCACCTTAGTATGTGACTTAATCGTCATTTTTACTCATTTATGAAGTACCATGTGTCACCGATCGAACCACGCTCGATCTTGAGCTGACTACAATACTGATTGCCAAACTTTGCGCACCAGTTATCACCTTTTCGTAGCGGACATTGTTCCCCCTTCCAACCAATATCTCTAACACTCAGCGTAAATCCATAATACAGCTAAACTGTGTGACTGATGATGTTATGAGTATTCAACACAATTTCATGAAGTTTTTAAATTACTCTTTGATTACTATAATGTTTTCAATGCTTCTAATTCGAGAAATATGTTACAAAGTGGGCGGAGTAAAGCGCTATCTTTTTTTGTCAGTTTGAGATAGTCTTGCACTTGTACTGCGAGTGAATACGATGATTAACCTGTCTTTCTTGGAGAGTTTTTATGTCTAGCGAAACTAACGGATTTTAAGTCATAATCTAAGTTACTTTTGTGCAGAGAACGGAAGCGGAAATCACAACTTCTGTATTAGCCGTGATCTACCCAAAGGAAAAAGGCTCTAATTGGCCCAAGCTTTTCTGCGTATTCGACCTTATTGCGTCTTTCACGAATTCGTACGTTAAGTCAGGATTTTCTTCTAAGATTTGACCCACTGTTGCCCAAACCTCGATCTGTTGTGATATCGTTTGATTAAGGGATTTGCTCTTTAAACGCGCTATCTCAACTAACTCTTTGTCTAGCTCGACACTAACTTTTGTCATAGTCAACTCAAACTCAAAAACACTTTGGTTTAGCTATTGGCTAAAATTCGGCAAAACGTTCTTAAGTGTCTGCGCAAAAATAACACTCAAAAACGTCTTATCATCTTGTTTTTATTTAGTATACACAAATCATTTCAGAGGTTTAGTTTCATTGGCGCAAGCCCGATAAGAATAGACAATTTTGCAACAGTTTGTTGCAAAATTGAATGATGATGTTGATTAATAAATACTTAGACTCATCTCAGACAAGTTCTCGGTAATTCCTGTTAGTTGCAATCAGTGAGCACCAAATAATTTTAGATTATACAACGTTGCTTTAGACAAAAGGCTCTCGCTCTTCAAGCAAAGGTAGTCCCTCACATGTCCAACAATTAGCGAGCACATCCTCGATTTAGGTATGGATCAAGCGGAAATTTTGGGTGTTTTTGAACACTTATAAAATGAATCGTTCTTTTTAAAAACGCCATGCGTAGCGCTTTTATTTCAAGAGTTCTAATTAAAAGTAAATACTGTGTGGCCAACTTATTTGAAGAGCAAGGACATAGGCTCCCATCGCCACAGAAAAATTAACTAAAAATAGGTTTTGCGTTGTTTTTGTATATGTTATTAGCTTTATCGTAGTGATACTGGGTACGCAGCCAGAACTCATAATTCAGACCGGTCGCAACTGCCAACTTTTGCGCAAACGACATGGTAACGCTTACTTTGCCTTTCAAAAACATATAAAAGTGTTTTTCAGATATATCAAGGCATTCCGCGACCTTTTTGTTTTCAATACCTTTTGCGTTCGCACGTGTTAAAAACAACTCACGGAAATATTGTGAAGGATGAGGCGATTGCTTGCTAGTTGGGACATCTATGAACCCACCCTCACTGTAATCGTCAATGGATTTGTTTCCTAAGATTATCGCATCGACATCGAGTCGCTCTCTTGTCATTCAATACCCTGCGCTATAAGTAAGTTAATCGTGATTATAACGTAAATTCAACAAGTTGATATTGATTATCATGCCAATTCAAAAGACTCAGAAAAAGTGCTACTAACATCATCTCGAAAGAGATGTTAAATTGCTATATACAACAGGCCATCCTTGCTCTGCTAAGCATCTTTGATATACCTAACTCTTTCGAGTTTCGCGCTGTTTTTGGATCATTTGTACCCGTTTTCACCGTGGTATCTGGATTCCTGATTCAGTTGTTTAGTTGAGTTAACTTTGCCACACGCCTATAAACGCGCAACTTTGTCGCATTCATACACCAGGAAGAAGGGAATCTTTGTAGTGATGAAGGGCTGATTTTAGGCAAAAAGAAGCCCAGTCAAAACTGAGCTTAGGTGAGGTTATCCGAACCCACGAACATGCTCTGTAGCGCTATGTTATTTAAGTATGGTTTTAACCTTACAGTGAATCCCTGAGCCTTTGTGTTTGTGGACTATTTACTCACTCACACACTTAATGGATAAAATATTTGTGTCTAGATAACAGAGAATAACGCAAGTATTCGGAGTGGCTAGATACACGGTCAATCACTGACAACCGAAGAAGAAGGGTGAACAGAAACAAAAAAACCACTCATTGAGTGATTTTGCCCCGGTTGCAATATTCTTTCGCAGTATTAAAAACCAACAAACTTGCGTATATCAAATCGCCACACTAAAATTGTATATCTATCCAATACACAAGGGATTAAAGACATGGCCACTAAAACAGCACCTATTAATATGAGGGTTGAGCCTTCAGTGCGCAAAGTTATTGATGCTGCGGCAAGTCTATTGAAACTTGACCGAACCGTATTTATTCAACCAGCGGCATTAAATGAAGCTCAAGAAGTACTTGCCAACCAAAGAGACTTTACATTAGATACTGCGGTGTTTGCTGCATTTGAAAAAGCTCTAGATGAACCCACGATTGCCAACGAAGGCATGAAAGACTTATTAAATAGGAAGTCACCTTGCCCATAACGTTTCCATGACCGCTTCGAGCCAACGCGACCTCGCTGCAAACAATGATACACCAAATAATTAAGTGCGGGACGTTGGACTTCACCTTCATCCGTAATAAGAATGGGAAAATCGGTGACAGACGATCCGTTCACAAAAAAGTTATGATCTGATTTAACAACCTGCATAAAGAAAAAAGCACCAAAAAAGAAATTTAACTCTGTGGATAATGGGAATTTTCGGGCAAGCCCTCACCGTGTGGACTGTTTAGGATAAGTGTGGATAAACCTTCGGTATTACCCACATCTTCTCCCAAAACAGACGCACACTAATTCTCCATTAACCACAACCCAACAACAGTAATAAGCAATAAAACACTTTGTTTTTTTGCGATTTCATTAAATATTTTTGGAAAGCGATAGAGAAAGAATAATACTGTATGTTTATACAGTCAATTAATATATCGCACTATTGGGATGGGTTACCATTGATTATCACGGCTATGGGATTCGAGTTGGATTGTTAAAAGATTGTGTACTTAGGTCGGTTCAAGCCATGAAAGTAGTTGGCGGTGCTGGTATTTTAGTTCATGCGGTAAATGACTCTGCAAAGTCTTTTTATCAGAAATTTGGTTTCGCTGAGTCGCCATTTGACACTCTGACGTTCATGGCTCGTATTCGAGATATCGAAGCCTCAAAATAAGATAAGGCTCCAATATGCAGGCTTAGTGTTCGGCATTTACTTCTCTGTACTCGTGAACTAATGGATTAATGTTTTCTTGGCTCCGATTGGTAACGTGAAAAACGTATCATTACTTTACCCTGCGTCACGCCCCAAGAAAAGTCGGGATACTTATACTTAAAATTAGGTAGACGGAGATCCGCTTTCGTTAATTCGTGCTGACATGCCGCCACCAGTTTGAAGTCGGTGCGCGACCTCAAGTCTTAATTGTGGCGAATTCGCCTTAATTGAAAGTCATGCAGCAGGATAAAATGTAGGAAGCGGCACCCAATTCCAGCGTTATTGCTTGGCTTCTAGAATTCGTTTGACTCTCTTTACGCAGTCGCTTTGGTCAACGGGTACGAAGCCGTCGACGGATATCACCTACCAATATTGAGCGCCAGCATCTCAGCGAAAAAATGTTACCTAACTCTTCGCCAACTAGTTTAAAAACGTCGCAGCGATAACGTTCAATCGCAACTGTGCTATGCATCTGTTGACTATCTAAAAAACTGTCAATCCTGCGCCACCTCTTTGACATAGAAAGGCTCATCCTCTTCAACTAAAAAATCTACGTCAATAGGCTCCCTTATTTACCTCTAATCACTGTCACTTACTGGTTCAAATTATGTTACCCATGCCACCTTATATGGTCAGATAGAGGCCACCAGCAATTTTCATGACTATTATTTACTGACCTGTTTTAACTGAAGATATATAATTAATCGCCTTACTTTCCAATCTTGATGTCGCAAATTGCGACCTCAAGATACTGGTTATTAACACTGCAATTGTGACAGATTATTTTGGATAATTAAGGACATTTTAATCTGGATTTTACATGCCCTCAAAATGTTCAAAGAAAACTTTCAGGGGAACTCGCACTGGCCGTTTAAAACACATTATGGCCGTTACACCTAGAACATGGCCGTTATAAGAATATAATGGCCGTATACTGCAACGATGACCGCGCTCATGGCTAACGCAAAAATTAAACAGTTGCTTCCCAGTTTGCTAAGGAACAAAAGCCCCCTATCTTTAGGGCAAATACAAGGGATTCTTCCAGAGTTTATTGCTGAGCGCACTCTAAGAAGATGGCTGGGCGAATTGGTAACCTCTGGCTTGTTGGTGAAAATAGGAGAAAAGCGTGGAACAAAATATACACTGTCAAATAAAGAAACTCCGATACCAGGTTTCGCCTCTAATTTTAATGGGTATCAGCAGGAGGCAGTATTAAAAGGGGTTAGAGATCTTTGGTCTCATACTTCTACAGCGATCGAAGGGAATACTCTCTCTCTGAAAGAGACACACTGCATATTAGAGGAAGGGCTGACAATATCAGGAAAATCAATTTCTGAACATCAAGAAATCATAGGTCACGCAAAGGCTATCGACCTTATATATCAAGCGGTAAACTTTCCAATTTCAGATAATCTCTGCTTTGACCTTCACAAAGCAGTCCAAACCGAGAAAGTATTCGATATTGATAAGCCTTATGGTGCATGGAAAGTCGTTATAAATGGGACTTACACTGTCATTGATGACAAGCCAATGCACTTTGAATATGCGCACCCAAGATATGTACCATTGTTAATGTCTCAAATCATCGACGCCATGAACAATGAAGAGATTGTTACAAGACAGACCGCTCCAAAGGTATTCGCAAAATACCACGCTGCAATAGCACACGTGCATCCCTTTTGGGATGGTAATGGCCGTATAGCAAGGCTATTGGCCAACATTCCACTGTTAAAAAGCAACTTGCTCCCATTATTGATACCTAATGCAGAGCGTTTTCTTTATAAGCAAATTCTCGGCAAATATGAGTTGGCAGTCGGCAGCTTAACCGATAGAACTGGGCCTTGGCCGAATATAGCTCTATTAAGAGAGTTAGAAGAGTTTTGTGAAGAATGCTATTTAAAGAACGAAGAGCAGTTTCGGGATTACAAAATTAGCGATTGATATTAGGTCACCAAAATATTCACGGAAACTCACCCCTTAGGAAAGGTCACTGTCGCGGCTTTTTTTAATGTATAACCGTAAGCGTATCTTTGGATTGATTATCAGTCCGTCACCAGTTTAAAAACACTTGTGACAGTTTAGTTCCGAGGTATTCATGATCTAATAGAACCATCAAAACAGAACGGGAATCCAGATGTAATTTCAGAACACTAAGATATTGCCAATGCACTGACACTTTTAAAGTATATATCTGGATTTGTTTATCATGCACTTGAAAACAACAAAGAGGTGCTGGTTCAAGAGTGTGTAAGCCGACAAGGCGTAATCAACGCCAAGAAATGCCCTGACTTCAAAAGAATAAAATCACTAGCAAAAGATCATAATGCACCAGCCATGGTAAATTGAGCGCCAGTTCCAGTAGAAAACGGATGGTACTGCAAAGTCGATCATGATGAATTCAACAAGTGTACGGAATGTGGCAATGAACTATCTGAGGGAGAGGATGGTTTCGGCACTACATGGGGCATTTGCGACCATTGTGTTTTTGTAGAAACCAAGCATTAATCTGACAAGAAAAAACATATTGTTATCTTTTCTGAACTAACTTGCGGAATGAGATACACTATAAAAGCAATAAAAACTGGCATTTGGTTATGAACACCTCAGAACTTGTAAATCTTTCTCTTGAAGAAAGAATGACAGCGATGGAAGCCCTCTGGGATTCCATGAAGCATGACCTGTCTAATGTTGATTCACCAGAATGGCACGGTCTGGTTCTCTCTCAAAGAGAAGAAAAGATAGCTTCTCGTAAAGCCAATTTCATCTCCCTTGACGAATTGAAGAAAGCGCGAAAATAGTGTCCGTTTTAGACATTAAAGTAGAAGAATCCGCCAGAGGTGATTTGTTAGAGGGTTTTGAGTTTTATGACGCTCAGCAAAGAAGCGATCGATTTGTTTAATGAAATGCTATTGGAAGAAATTGACGGAACTATCCAAGGTATTGACTCAAGTCAAGATGTAAGCCGCTACTTTCTATATATATGCCTTCATGATCGATGCTTTCTAGTGACTGCAGTTGAGAGCTTTTTTAACGATAGTTCATTTGATATCAGCCAGTTAAAACAACTAAAGGATGAGGTTGACGACTTTCAACCCGAATTTAATAAACTTAAACGACCTTATGAAGCAATCTCTGACGAACATCAACTAGCTTTGAGTATTCGGGAGTTCCCGCTAAGCCTTCTTGGCGCTTAACAATATCTAGCTCTGTATTGGCAATAACGTTCGAACGCACGACATTAGCAAGCATTTTGCCACATCCAATAGGGGCGTAACTGCTCTGGATCACCCGTGAAGATAATGCGAACCACAGTTTTGCAAAGTAGCGTTAGCTTAGGGTGTTTCGTAACTCAGTCGTCGAGAAACTAAAGGCTAGGATATGCTTTTTTGGCATTGCTGCTGTTCGGCAAGTTATCTTTTTTTGTTTTTTCGCACAGCAACGAACTCACCATTTACAAAATGACCATATTCTACATCACCATTAGGATACGTTGCTTTTAGAGCGCCTTCGTGCGTCATATCCGCATTTGGCGAGTAAAGCACGTTCCCTTGTTTGAGTAAATCTTGGGAAAGAGAAGTATCAGCATTTACTTCATCCGCAACATCAAAAGGATTGATTTCTTGTTCTCTCCCGAGAACTTTAAGTAATTGCTTTAATTTCTCAACTGCCAGCACCTTGTTTGCATACTGGCTTTTTTCCGTTGTGCTTTGTGCTGTGAGTTTAGTAGGTTTATGGTGGACTCTGACACCAACACAAACGCTTGATTGAGTGTCGTGAGGTGAAGGTATAACTTCGTACTCTAGGTCTTGTTCATTCATTAAACTTAACGCTCGCAGACAACTCCAGTAACCTTTCGATATCCCGTTTGTTGGCTTTCTCTCTCATCTCTTGTGTTATACCCCGCATTTCTTTGAAGCGAATGCGCTTTTCCAACCTTTTGGTTTTTTCTGTGTTTGCGCTGGGTGGGCGAACTTTATACTTCACTTCATTGTTGCTCATATCGCTTTTTCACCTCCGCAGGGCTTAGAAAATAGTCTGGAAAATACCGATGACAAATAGCATCCCAATCAAACGTGAAAGCTAATAACGCTATCACTATAACAAGGCTTGCGGGAATGAATACAGCAAGTCCAAATATCGCAGTGATAGACATGATTAAGCCGCCGGATAAATGATTGGCAGATGCGTCCAGCTCCACTCATACTGTCTGGCTTCGAGGATGCGCTTAATGCGGTATACATCGTCAGACACATCAATTGGAAGCACGCCTTCAACTTCCATCACGTAGTACGTTTTAGTGCCGTGGTCACGACCGAATATGACATAACCCAAAGGGTCACCTATTGGCTTTTTTATGTCGCAGCGAACCCGTTCTATTGCTATCGTTCTGTTCATAATTACACACATCAAAACTGTATATATATACAGTTTATTGTGGCATATTTACACGTATTTTAAAGTTATTTTTTCTGTTACACAGGCGCTTCATCATGAAGGTACTTTTTCTTTGCACTGCCAATAAAAATCGGTCTAAGACCGCTGAAATACTCTTTAATGACATTTCAGAACACGACGTTAAATCTGCGGGGTTAAGTGCCAAATATTGTGAAAAAGAAGGCGGCACTCTCTGCACAGAAGACATGCTTCAAGAAGCAGATTTAATCTACGTATTTGAACACAAGCATATTGTTCGAATTAAAGAACACACAGGAGATGTGTATCTTTCGAAAATAACCAACCTGGGTATCGATGATGTTTATCAGGTGATGGATGACTGCTTAATTCGCTTATTAAAGCAGAAGTGCTCTCGCCTGATAGGCTGATACCCTTTAATCGTTTGAAAGCGCCACAGTGCCAATCCTCCCGTACGAGGCATGTACTTTTATTCAGTCAAAATTCAAGACCTCCAAAGGAAGCAGATCGCAATCTGGTTTTAAATCATGAATCAACGCCTTGTAACTCATTGGAAATTGAATTTTCATTTTTTTAGTTGAACGTATTTCTACTTCAAAACCTTTGTCGGTTGTCCTAACAATAACACTATCACCATGCGATAACGCCGTTTCTTCTCTCAACTGTTTTGAGAGAGGTAAGACGACACTGTTTCCTGAATTTCTTACTTTTACCGTTTCAATCATAATTGTTAAGTAACACGCTTAAATACATGTATTAAAATTTAATATATCTAAAGACTTTAGAGCAACCTTGTAGATGCAAAGATTGAACAAGATATTTTGAGCACAACCTATTGTTCGACACGCGTTGGATTTTAGTGTGGCTAACGATGGTTATGCCAGCGGCATTTGGCGACATCTGATTGGTAGCAGACAATAGGTAATATCTAGTGCCCAGTTGGCCACAATTACTTTTTATGAATAACGGTACATAGCACATTGTTGAGCATTAACGTCATTTCAAACTGGCCGGAGTATCGACCTTGCGCGTCATTTGGTGATATATTGAACAACAATGGCATTTAGTTGATATCTAGGGTGTTAGAAACGTGAAACTAGTTAAAATTGGCGTTATGTCAAAAGATAAAGTGAGGCAGCGTTTGTTGGATATTGCGTCAGGACGCATTAGTCCCTCAAATGATGAACCTAAAATATGGTGTCATTCTATTGAGTCGCTATCAGGTATTTTGAAAAAGAAAAACGCTGATTTAACACGGTTCCACACCAGTAATGTTTTGACTGTCAAGACGAGTTTGTAGGTATTCCACGTTGTCGAGCTAAAATTAGGTTAATACGACAACATATTTTCAATAGCTTTAATAATTCAATGTTAAAGCCGTGCCAAGATTTAATAGATAGTCTCGCCTATTTAGATTGCTAACATGAAATGTTAACGAGAAACGGCGTTAGCGAAGAGATGCGAGAACAGTCAAAACAACCGCTCGAGCGTGACCTAGCGTAAATGGCGAGAACCGGAAAACACATAACTTATTCGTCCTACTGCGCTATTCAATCATCCGAGATCTTCATATAAGAGAGAACTATGTAGAAAGTCTGCTTTAAAGCGGCCATTCGACTACACCTTATCTCTGTCTTCTTTTCGAACATATTGATTTTATTGAAGTTTGCAGGTAGTTTTCTATTAAAAAGTCCCTTCGATGTTCTTAGTCTAAATCGAGAAATAAAATGGAAGTACCTAAAACTATGACTTGGATGTAGTCAATGAAATTAAATATGATAGCAAAATCCTTAGGCGTAGCAGGATGCATTGTTACTCTTTGTGATTTATCGGAACCCATTGCTCCTTTTGCAGATTACGCAGTATTAATTTCTCTATTAATTCTAGTTCTACTCGGGATGTGCCGGTTATTCATGAAGTCGTGGCCCGAAAATTTTTCTGTCGCAACTTATTTATTTGGAATTTTACTTATTTTGTCTGGGACTCTTTTATTTTTAAAAGATGGTATTCCCGATGCTAAAGAGAAGGGATTGATTGCATCAAAAGTTGAAGTAATAGAATCGTTGCAAAGGTCGTTGGGTATTGTTAGCCGACAATTAACTGAAGTGAATGCAAATTTAAAGACGATTAGCACTAAAATGGACAATAGCAAAAAGGAAATAAGTCAAAACCCCCGTAAAGAATTAGCGAACCTTGGAGTTATTTGGAGCGGAGAATCATTTTATGAAGCAATAAAAAGCAATGATAAACTTTTAATGAATCTTTTTTTTAAAGGGGGAATGCAAATTGATATCATTGGCTCAAACTATCATGGAGAACCAATAGTATCTATGTTAATGATCTGGCCTCCTGAAGATTGGGAGTCGACTATGGAGATGGCAATTGGCTATGGATACGATTTTAATACACCAATAAAAACTGGTGATTACAAAGATATAACCCCACTTAGACTGAGCTTCATATTAGATCAGTTTGAAATTTCAAAATTCCTAATTAGCAATGGTGTAGCGCATGAAAAAATCCGACAACAAGTCGAGGGCAGGTTACTGAAAGCAAGAAAAACAGTATCTGAGGGGGAACCTCAACCATGCGACAGAAGTAAGTACGATACCAGCAAAACTAGGCAAGCGTTAGCCTATAGATTTTGTCGGGACAGTTACACATCAGATATAAAAAAGTGGCATAAAACTAAAGAAAATTTAGGTCGGTATGAAAAAATGCTAGCTGTTATTCGTGAAGCTTCTTAAGAATTAATCATGGACGAATCCTTAATATCCATTTTTTGACACCTACTGAGCTTGAAACACGAAGATAGAGAAATCTAAGCCTTCATTTGATTTAGAGGCTAAGCAACGATTTTGAATAACGGTACAGTATTATCCTATCGGCTTTATCGCTAGTTTTTTTTCAATATTTGAATAAACCTTGCAACTCGGAGAAAGCGCGAGTAACAGCAATGGAAGAGCAGTCGCCCCCAATACTAGTAGGGCAGCAATATCTATAAAGCGGACTATCAAGCTTATGCCAATGGACAACAAATTCGAACTTATGATGTCCCATGACTGTTCGATTTATAATGGTCAACTTTGTGGCAATAGCGGTCATAAAAAAGTTTAGATTAAACAATTCAAACAAGCGTTTGCTCCCATAGTCAGGAAAACAACCCAACGGGTCGTTTCGTCCTCAGACCAGCTAGTGAGAATTACCTATCTCTCATGAGAGACCTTGCTTAGCTAAATTTGTTATCGCGAGTACAGAGTATATAATCGACCCCAGTTAAAGTAGAAAAACGCGC
>WKFJ01000029.1 GCA_014872785.1 Alteromonadaceae bacterium | reverse complement strand
CCGCAGGTAGGGTGAATTTTCGTAATACTAAACTACTTGAAGAGGGAAAACTGTTATTGAGTTTTGATTCCTATTGGTTGTCAGATGCTGAACAAATGAGAGATTTCATTTATATTTCCGAACCTGTTATTCGCAACGGAGAGTATTATGCAGGCATATTCGCCAGCCCTAAACACCCCTCGATATTCTCTGTAAAAAGTATCGGGGATTTACGAAAGTACACAGCTGCTTCGACCCCCAAATGGAAAACAGATTGGGAGACCTTGGAAAGTTTGTCTCTAAAAGAATTAATCAGAGAGGATGAATGGGTTAGTCAGGCTCAAATGGTGTCTAAAATGCTAGTCGATTTCATTATGATGCCGTTTCATGCTTCAATCTCCGAAATATACAAACTAGATAATATTGAGCTAAAACCGGTGCCTGATATCGCTTTGTTATTGAACGACAGTCGCCATTTTGTGGTGAGTAAAAAGCACCCTCTGGGTCGTGAAGTTTTTAAGGCGCTCAGTGATGGGTTGCTACAGTTGCGAGAAGTTGGGCAAATAGAAAAGGCTTATAAAGAAGCTGGCTTTATGATTGATATGTCTGCATATCACATACTCAACCTAACTGAATAAGCCTATTTCGTTTGATTAAAGCTTTTCAAACTCTCTTTTTAGACTGTATTTTTCGTCCGTAACGATTTTTTCTAGTGTGGCTACACGTTCTTTTAAGTTCTCTATTTCGGCGCTGGCATGAGAATCCAGGTCTTTATATTTACTTTTTTCTGCTGCGTAGTTAAATATTGTTTTGATGATAGTAATTACACTTCCAAACACTATCGCTACTATAATGATCGCCGTTAAATCCATTATGACTCCCCTGTGAATTTAGCCTGCTAAGTTATATCATGGTTATATTAAGACTTCTGCAAATAGTTGACCAAAAAATTAAAGCTCTATAAATCAAAGGTTTATTGGTTTTATCTGTAAAGTAACAGCGCTACGGTTAGTCAAAATTACCAAATCCTAGTAAATGAGGCTAAAACTTAATGAATCAAATAAATCCCCAAGATGAGTTCTGGATGAAGCATGCCTTAAGGCTCGCGCAAAAGGCTTGGGATATGAATGAAGTTCCCGTTGGGGCTGTATTGGTTCAAGGTAATCAGTTGCTCTCTGAAGGCTGGAATCAAAGCATCACGTTAAACGACCCTTCAGCACATGCTGAAATGATTGCGGTTCGTGAAGGGGGAGCGGTCCTTAACAACTATCGTCTAGTTGATACAACACTGTATGTTACATTGGAACCATGCCCAATGTGTGCTGGTTTATTGGTACACGCGAGAATTAACCGTATTGTTTATGGGGCGGGTGACTATAAAACGGGAGCTGCCGGCAGCGTGATGAATTTATTGCAAGACCCAAAATTGAATCATCAAGTCGATATTACAGGCGGGATATTAGAAGTTGAGTGTGCTGAACTAATATCGAGCTTTTTTAAATATCGCAGGGAACAAAAGAAGTTAAGTAAATTGGCAGGTAAAGTGGATTCTGATGTCAGTGACACCAAGTAGGGTGTTTAACTTGCTTTGGCAAGTTCCGCACACTCTACTTGGATTTGAAAGTCTTGACGACGCATCTGCATTTTACGGTGAAGCTTTTTAAGCAACGTACGTCTTCTTGCTGCGTTGTTTAGACCTCTTCGTTGAGAACCGAAGTTTCTAGATTTCATAAATACTCCTTTTTCTTATCTCTGTTTGCCGCTAACTCCATGAAACAAATGTTTATGTTTGCGACTCATAAGAAACATAAGGCTACTTGATTAATATTTCAACTTAATTAAGGCATTTGAAAGGATTTGTGACAATTTGAAAGCCACATTTCGAAAAAACAGCTGTTGGAAAGGCAAAAACAATCTCGCAACAGTAATCTTCACGTAATTTTATAGACTAAATAGAGCTTCAGGGAGCCACCGTGTTTTCATCTTTATAGAGATAAACGAGACTATCGTAGTAACGCCTAATGTTTTCTACGTAGTTAGCTGCCTCGTCACCTCTTGCATAGCCAAACCGCGTATTTTTGTAATGACGTTTTTGTCTTAGATAAGGCAAATAGGTTTTTACATCGACCCATAGATCTGGATTGCCACCCATGCGTTGAGTAATAACGCGAGCATCTTCCAAGTGCCCAAGTCCAATATTATAAGCTGCTAGTGCGAACCACATTTTGTCTGGGTTCTCTATACGTGCCGGAATGCGCTTTATCAAACTCTCGAAGTATTTAGTGCCACCTCGAATGCTTTGCTCAGCATCGAGCCTAGACTTAACTCCCCAGTCTCTGGCTGTTGGTAGAGTCAACATCATCATACCGCGTACGCCAGTGGGCGACTTTGCCCTTGGATCCCAGTGACTTTCTTGATAACTCATTGCGGCAATAAGGCGCCAATCTACATCAGACGCATACTTTCGAAATAAAGGTTCGAACTTGGGGAGAGTCTCTTTTGCGGCTTCCAGGAAAAGCGTGGTGTCAACGTAGTTAAATTTCTTAACATGACCAAAGTATTTGTCTTCTAATGCTGTCAGTTTTCCATTGCTATGCAACTCGCCGAAATATTCGATCATCTTTACATACAAGCTGTCATCTTGCTTTTTAGACATTAACCAAGCGACTTTTTGTTCCTGTTGTACTGTGAAGCCAATACTGAGCTCAGGATGGCGCCTGCGCATGACATTGATAAGGTTAGAGTCAGCTATAGTGTAATCAATTTCTTCGTTCAGAACAGATTGCAAAAGTTCTTCTGGGTCTTGCTCGTCGGTTTCTCGCCACGAAAGTCCATCGCGGTCTTGATTCAGTTCTTCATGATGTAAACTACGCAACGTTTCTGCATGGGCACTTTGACTGACTATAAGTAATTCGCCTTTGAGATCTGATGGCTTTCTCGGACGAATAGCGCCTTGTTTGAATACTAATTTTTGACTAATACGTTGATATTCAGGTCCAATCTTAAACTCATTCCTGCGTTGTTGAGTTACTGTGATTCCCCCTGCAACGACATCTAAAAACTCATTGTCTAATGGTTCAAGCAACTCAGGAATTGAATAGTAGGGATATACTTCGAGGTTAACGCCAATATACTCGGCAAATCCTAAGGCAAGCTCAAATTCAAACCCTTCTGGCCCGGCTGTACCATTGAAGTATGTCGTCATGCCGTAGCGCGTACCGACCTTAAGTACGCCTTGCTGCGTTATCTGCTGTAAATGATTTGGTGATTTGCGGGGTTCACAGCTGGTCACTAGCAATAATGCACAGATGACAATAGTACATCGAATCCATTGAATCTGTTTGTAGGAGAATATTGCCATATTTGCTGATCCGAGCATTCCTGAAATTATTGATTAAAACTTATCAAGTTAATGAAATTGCAATATAATTCGGCACGCTTCAAGCTGTCGTCAAAAAACAGAATTTCATTAACCGATTTTGCAGAAAACTGCCACAAATCGCTAGACTTTGGTAATTGAATATCATGTTAATTTTGCGTGGTGCGCCCGCACTATCAGATTTTCGTACGAATAAACTTCTTTCCACTCTTTTAGACAAAGCTTTGCCTGTAAAGGCAATATACGCAGAATATGTGCACTTTGCTAAAACTAACGATGACTTATCTGAGTCACAAAGCGAAATACTCGCGAAATTACTCACCTATGGACCAAAATCTGAATCAGCAGAACCAAGTGGGCAGTTGTTTTTAGTCGTCCCGCGTCCCGGCACAATTTCTCCTTGGTCTACTAAAGCAACAAATATTGCCCACAATTGCGGACTGGTCAACATTGACAGGCTTGAGCGCGGATGTGCTTACTATGTTGAATTTGACGATGTAGCAACTGAGGAGCAGGTGTCCCAGGTAAGGTCTTGTTTGCATGACCGCATGACAGAGTCAGTGCTGCCAGAACTTGAACAAGCAAAAGCGCTTTTTGCTGAAACAACTCCGGCGCCTTTGAAGCAAGTCGATTTGTCTTCGGGACGTGCGGCGCTTGAAAAAGCCAATTTAGATTTAGGATTGGCACTCGCGGACGATGAAATTGATTACTTGATGGATAGCTACGCAAAACTCGGCCGCAATCCAAATGACATTGAGCTTTACATGTTTGCACAAGCAAACTCAGAGCACTGTCGACATAAGATTTTTAACGCCGATTGGACAATTGATGGCGTAACTCAAGAAAAATCGTTGTTCAAGATGATCAAGAATACTTACGAAACGAACAGTGACTACGTTTTGTCAGCTTACAAAGACAATGCGGCAGTTATGGAAGGCTCATATGCCGGGCGTTTCTTCGCTGATGCTTCTGATATGGAATACAAATACCATATGGAAGACGTGCATATTCTAATGAAGGTTGAAACACACAACCATCCTACAGCGATATCACCATTCCCTGGGGCAGCAACCGGTTCAGGGGGCGAAATTCGAGATGAAGGTGCGACCGGTATAGGTGCAAAACCTAAAGCGGGCCTTGTTGGCTTTACCGTATCTAATCTAAGAATTCCTGAGTTCGTACATCAGTGGGAAAACGATTATGGCAAGCCCAGCCGCATAGTAAGTGCCCTTGATATTATGCTGGAAGCACCACTGGGTGGCGCTGCATTTAATAATGAGTTTGGGCGTCCTAATATTCTTGGTTACTTCCGAACCTACGAAAATAATGTTAACAGCTTCAACGGAGAGGAAGTCCGTGGTTATCACAAACCAATAATGATAGCCGGAGGTCTGGGCAACATTCGAGACGAGCACGTTCAAAAAGGTGATATCCCGAACGGTGCGAAATTAATCGTATTGGGCGGGCCTGCAATGAACATCGGTCTTGGTGGGGGCGCTGCCTCTTCAATGGCATCTGGCCAAAGTACAGAAGATTTAGACTTTGCTTCTGTTCAACGTGAAAACCCAGAAATGGAACGCCGTTGCCAGGAAGTTATCGACCGTTGTTGGCAATTAGGTGCAAATAACCCCATCGTGTTTATCCACGATGTTGGTGCTGGTGGATTGTCCAATGCCTTTCCCGAACTTGTGAATGATGCGGGTAAAGGTGGTGACTTTGAATTGCGGAATGTACCAAACGATGAGCCTGGGATGTCTCCGTTAGAGATTTGGTGTAACGAGTCGCAAGAAAGATACGTTCTTGCCGTAGCCAACGAAGATTTGTCGTTATTTGAAGATATCTGTGCCAGAGAACGCGCAGAGTATGCCATTGTCGGTGAAGCGACAGAAGAACAAGTACTTAAACTAACTGATAAGGAATTCGGCAACACTCCTATTGATATGCCTTTGGATATATTGTTAGGAAAGCCACCTAAAATGCATAGAGATGTGGTCTCTAAACAGGCAAAAGGTGATGAGTTTACAACTGCTAATATAGAGATTAATGACGCCGCTGAAAGAATACTGCGCTTACCTACCGTCGCTGAAAAAACCTTTTTGATTACTATTGGCGATAGAACGGTCACTGGCTTGGTGGCTCGAGATCAAATGGTTGGTCAATGGCAGGTACCTGTCGCGGATGTGGCAGTTACTGCGAGTTCTTTTGATAGCTATCATGGTGAAGCGATGGCGATGGGTGAAAGAACCCCAATTGCCCTTCTGAATCATGCGGCTTCGGCGCGTATGGCGGTCGCTGAAGCAATAACTAATATTGCGGCCGCTGACATAGAGTCGTTTAAGCGCATAAAACTATCAGCAAACTGGATGTCTGCCGCTAATCATCCAGGCGAAGATGCGGGTCTCTATGAGGCAGTTAAAGCGGTGGGTGAGGAATTATGTCCTGCTTTGGGAATTACGATCCCGGTGGGTAAAGACTCTATGTCCATGAAAACCAAGTGGGGTGAAGCCGAACAAGAAAAGGCAGTAACCGCACCTCTTTCATTGATAATTACTGCTTTTGCTAAAGTAGAAGACATACGTAAGACGCTTACACCTCAGCTGAGAACTGATATTGGCGAATCTAAACTAGTATTGATTGACTTGGGTAAAGGTGCCAATAGATTAGGCGCATCATGTTTAACTCAAGTTTTTGATCAGCTAGGTAGTGAAGCGCCTGACCTGCACTCAGCAGAAGACCTTATTGAGTTCTTTAATTTAATGCAAACACTGAGACAGCAGAGTTTAGTGCATGCTTACCACGATCGATCTGATGGTGGCTTGTTCACAAGTGTCGTTGAAATGGCGTTCGCGGGGAACTGTGGCGTTAAGCTAGACGTTGAGGGGTTAGGTGAAGATGCTGTTGCCGCCTTGTTTAATGAAGAGCTTGGCGCCGTAATTCAGGTAAGCAATGACGACATTACAAAAGTTCAGGATATAGTATCTCGGTATGGCATTGGTGAACATTGTCATATCCTAGGTGATGTAATTGAGAATGATCTAGTAGAGATAACTCGAAGCAACAAGGTATTATATACAGCGTCGCGTTCAGTTTTGAGAACAATATGGGCTGAAACAACATTCCATATGCAATCACTTCGAGATAACCCTGATTGTGCTCGTGAAGAACATGAGCTCAAACAGGACAACGCCAACACAGGCCTATTCTCTAAACTTACTTACGACCTTAATGACGATGTAGCTGCTCCGTTTATTGCGACTGGCGTAAGACCTAAAGTGTCAATTTTGCGTGAGCAAGGCGTTAACTCACACGTAGAAATGGCTGCTGCATTTGAACGAGCTGGCTTTAGTGCAATCGACGTTCATATGAGTGACGTAATTGCAGGAAGAGTCGATTTAGCAGACTTTAATGCGTTAGTCGCCTGCGGCGGCTTCTCATATGGTGATGTATTGGGCGCTGGCGAAGGTTGGGCAAAATCGATATTGTTCAATGAACAAGTTAAGGAACAGTTTAGTCAGTTCTTTGCTAGACCAGATACCCTGTCACTGGGGGTATGTAATGGCTGTCAAATGCTATCAAACTTAAAATCAATTATTCCCGGTACAGATGCTTGGCCTCACTTTGTAACAAACCGTTCTGAACGTTTTGAAGCACGTTTTGCGATGGTGGAAGTACAGAAATCCGCGTCGGCGTTCTTGCAAACAATGGAAGGCTCAGTAATACCCATCGCTGTCTCGCACGGCGAAGGTAGAGCTGAATTTGGAAGTGAGCAACAAATTGCATCGGCGCGGGCACAGGTGAGTTTGCGTTATGTCGATTATGCAGGAAACCAAACTATGCATTATCCAATGAACCCTAATGGTTCACCCGAGGGAATAACCGGGCTTTGCTCGAAGGATGGTCGCGTCACTATTATGATGCCACATCCAGAGCGCGTATTTAGAACCGTCGCTAACTCTTGGCATCCTGATCACTGGCAAGAAGACGGTGCTTGGATGCGTATGTTTAGAAACGCGAGGAAGTATTTGGGTTAAATAAAAAAGGTCTTGCCTAGGTTAGCAAGACCTTAATTTACGCTGGGAAAGTGAGCTTAAGAAAAAATTTCATATATTACGGAATTTTTTTGTAATGTGGCAGGTCTTACACAATGCAGCCAGCTGATTGTTTTTCTAACGTTCTTGTTGGTTGTGTGTAGCTTTCCTAAGAGCGTAATGCTCTTCTTCAGTCGGTCGTATTTCGACCGACTTTTTTATTTTATAATCCTGTATTTTTATTGAACGTAACTACTTGTTTTTTCGAATAGAGTTGATTAGTATCTCAGAGATTTCGGAATTTTATTACATTTGCTTGATTAAGTACGTATTTTCTCCAAATTTGCTTAATTGAGAAGTGCTGCTGTGATATTAATGCCTCATTCCGAAGGGTTTATAAGCTAAAACATAACAATAAGAGTTGCATATGAATCGCTCAAGCAAAGGGTTCGGTTTAACAGGTGTATTCGTCGCCGTTATTATTCTAATGGTAAGTGCAGTTGTCAGCACATCTGCGTCTTCAGCTGAAGCCAAACAGACCCAAACAGCATACTCCTCTCAATAAGCTGTCGTAAATTTACAACTTATCAAGACAAAAGCGTGTTAATACTAGCGAAGCTTGTGGCGCTCTCTGTTTAACTGTTTTTGATTTTCATTCTTTTTGAGTAACACATAGACCGATGCGTAACCACCGTGATTGGGCTGCGCGCTGTGAAACGCGATAACTTCGGGCATCTGCTGTAACCACACATTGGTGTAGCTTTTAGTCAACGCCGGGTATGGCTTTTGATTACGCCCAAAACCATGTTTTATTAAGAGGTTCCTCTTCCCCTGCCGATGACAATTGAGAATCGTATTGAAAACTAGCTTTTGCGCATCCGGTAGCTTGTTGTGGGTGAGATCTAGCGTGTGATCCAGTTTGTACTTTCCGAGCCTCAAATTTTTATAAACACCGTCTTGTACTCCGTCTTTTTTGTAATCGAGTAAGTCGTCAGGTTCTAAAAGATCAATAGTATCGAGGGTTAAATAGTTTTTCTCGCCAGCGATGGCTTGCTCAATTGCTTGTCTTTTAAGATTTGGCGCCTTATTTAAAGTTTGTGAGCTATTAAAATACACTTTATCTTGCGACTTGATAGGACGAACATCGCCCATTTCTTCAAGAAAATCGGTGTAGTCAGCTTGTGGTGAGCTTGTTGGGTTTTGATGAGAATTCTGGTTTTTCATAATGGCAAAGGCCTTTAATCCAAGGGGGTGCTTTTATATTGATAACAAACACTTTCGAGGGATTTTTTTACATCTAATATGCCCCTAGTTATAGGAACCTATACGTCTTATTTCAATGGGTACTTATGAATCCAATTTTTCGATCGATGATTGTGTCCGTATTTTTTACTCAATGATTGGCTAATTTTATTTTTACGGGTACAATAATTACCAGTTAAGTTGTTTAAGGTATCAGTAGAAGTATTATGGCGAGTAAAAGTAACGACAAACTACATATTCAAAAAGCGCGCGTCCTCAGGTTACTACGAAGAGACAATGCACTTACACAAGAAGATTTAGCAAGAGAACTTAATATAAGCCGTGAAACTGTGGTTGCAGTTGAGAATTGTCACTCTGGAGCCATTTCAGCTATTCCCGCAGACATAATGTCTGAATGGTGGAAAAGGTGCCGGGACTCCGCTTCCGATGATAGCCGAAGTGAATTTTCAAAACTAATTGTAAACTTGTATCCAGATTAATCGATTATCTATTGGCGTCCCCACCGCGACTCGAACGCAGATCTAAAACTTAGGAGGTTCTTGTTTTATCCAGTTAAACTATGGGGACTACGAATAGGCTTCCTTGCCCAGATTATTACCTAACCATTTTGCTAAGGAAAGGTCTAACGTCGAACCACGAAATCGTTTGGTTGAATATTGAGCATAGGCGTGCCATCTGTAGTTCGCAAAATCGCTGAGTTAGGATATACATTTGCGACAATCATCTTGGCTGGATGGATATCGTACTGATAATGCGGCATACCACTGGGTGTATAAAACTGGCGCATCTGAAATACTTGTAACTCATCACCTCTCTGAACACCTTGTAAAGACCCGATATTGGTCGCAATTTGGTTGTTCCGTACTTCCAAAACCCTGCCATAAGAGGGTAGGCAGCTGATTGTGTCGTCGACTTTTAGGGCTAGTTCCTCCACTACCTTTTTGATGCTCTGTCCAAAACTAGACTTCCAAAGGCGCTTACTGTTTGGATCGATATCTTCGTGCAAATCGAATTGCCAAGTACCAGCAGTGTTAAAACTGTGCTGAAGTAATACATCTCCAGTGGAACCGTCAACAAGACTTATTTCTAAACCAAAATTTCGAAGCGGCTGTTTGCTTTCCCAAAATGTCACGTAGTCCATATAATCTTTATCAGATTTTTCTACGCTGAGTTCCACAATGTTACCGAGTAAGACAAATTGAGCCCCGTTCTTTTCTGCAAGATGCATGGCTTGCATTGCCATTTCGTCTGGATGCGGTACGAAGGTGTAAGGTTCTACATTTGAAATGTACGAGAACTTAGAGTAGGTACCAAATTCGTCAAAAATCATTTTAGAGATTGGTTTCGCGATGTTGTGCAAGTTTCCCACTGAAGCATGATGGCGATTTTTAATGCTGAAATAGGTAGTTGCTATATTTTTTCTGTAGTCTGATGCACTGCAAATGTTCTCTTGTGGAAATATATCTGCTCTAATTGTGATAGTGACCAAGTCGTTTTGATAAATTTCGTCGATGAGCTCAACACTAGCGACCTCGCCTGTGGCACGAATTTCGAAGCGATCATCGTTTAACAGTCCATCAACCATGTTTTGCACACTTCGAACTGAAGCTCCAGCAAACAAAAGCGCTTGACGAATTGCTTCGTGAGTTGCCTGTTGTCTTGCCAATTCTTTATTTCCGTTGTGGATGATGGCTTGGCCGCTGGCTTCAAACCAGGCTGCCTTTGCAGTGTTCAACCAACTTGTGGTTAATGTCAGTGCAATTAAAATGGTTTTAACTAATGAGTTCATATAAATCGCCAGTCTAATAGTTAACTCTTGGTAAAATTGACCGTCAATTTTTCGATGACGGTATGATTTTGATTAGTTAAGCATTAACTATACCAATCGTATTTTTTATTGTTTGGTTGAATCGGCAGTAGAAACTTTCGAATAACGTATAAGACTGCAGCGATTTCATATAATTGGTTCAATTATTGCTTTCACTACTAATGATTACTCCTTAACGAAAAGGAGTGCTGGAATTTTGACGGGGGAGTACCTGGATAATTTATTCAGTTATTTAGGGTACTGAAACACTCCACTTGGTCAATATCTCCGGTAGGTTTAACAAGCAAACTGAGCAAATACCATGCCCAGCGTGAAAGGAGCAGATTGAATATGAAAATGCCAGGAAAACTAAAGTTAGCTCTCGCAGCTGTGGCAATGCCCACATTAATCGGTGGATGTTCTACGTTTTCTGACTCTCGAGTTGAATGGGAATATGTAACACCCGAAACCCAGCCAGTCCTAAGCGCCGTAGGATATGCACCAATTTCCACCCAACCAGGTGGAACGGAATCAATCAAAATGTTAATGGCAATAAAAGCGTCGAAACTAGATGCCTATCGTGAACTTGCTGAGCAGGTGTATGGTCACAAAGTAAGAGGCAACCAAGCGCTATCTAATTTTGTTGTAGAGGATGTAAACTTGCGAGCTTCTGTCGATGGTGTTATTCGAGGTGCCGAAGTCGTTAAGAGTTATCCTATTGGCGAAGATGTATATGCCACGGAACTGCGTTTAGATTTTCAGAATGTATATGATATTTATTTAGCTACCGCGAGACCCAAACGAGTTAAGCAAGGTTACCTTTCCAAGATTTTTTAACTCGTCAAACAACAAGTCCCCAGGCGCTCTCATTAATGAGGGCGCTTTTTTATTTCAAAAAGATAAGCTGTAAATCAGTGTTAGACTTTTCGCTTGAGTTTATAAAGGAAGGTGGGAAGTTTAATTAGTCAATTGACTACTGTTGAGTGGTAAATCTTTCTTGATGTTAAGCTTTGATGCCGCCACCGAGGGTGCCACCCTTGGTAAGACCTGCTTTGTCGTAGGTCATCGATTCTTTGTGGCGTGTCTTTAAGATAATGTTGCGTAGATTTTGAATTCTGACTTGGCCTTGTTCAACAGCGACTTCATTTGTTTGAGTTTTCTTTTGGCATGAAACGAGAAGCTGGTGACATTGCTCTACCTTCTCCGCAAGTTCGGGTTCTAGCTGTTCTTTAGGCAGTTTTAGTGCGGTTACAAGTGATGTGTTTTGGTTGATCTTATTGAGGAGTTCGGTTTTATTGTTTACTAACGACAGAAGTTGATCAGCATCTCTACCAGTGATGAGTTTGAGCTCTTCGTCGAGCATGGCTTCTAAGGCCAGGAGATTCTCATACTGCTGCGAAACGGCTGATAACATTTCTGCCATTAATTAGTTCTTACTAAATCCGAACAACTCTGTCTCAGCTCGCGCAATTTTTGATGCTAGCTGTTCAGGATTGATTTGGTATTCACCGCTTTGGATAGCTTGCTTTAGCTTATCCACTTTTTCTTGATTTACTGGTGCGTCATTACCCTTCTTCTGCACATTAGCAAGTTGCTGAGCAGATTGAGTCAAAGACACTGAATCAGTTCTTGGCGCCGCAGGGGCGTTTATATTCGACTGTGGTGCATTGGGCGCATTCTGTGTTTGCGCTTGCTGCTGTTGGTTAAGCTTTTGGCTTTCCAACTGCGGCTTTTGCCCCGCATTGTTTACGTTGTTGATAGCCATGGTTTAATTCCTAGTTTAATACCTCACTTGGTATATCGGCTAATGTAGCGATAACTTTAACAAAAATGTTCGTTTAATACACATTTTCTGTCGAGTTTTGAACCAGCGTTAAACCGAGTCTTCGCTACTGTAAAAATACTAAGAAATCCAGATAGTTACAAGTCTATACAGATCAAATATTTACTTGAACGTGCTTCACGGAAGTCACTTGTGCGTCAATTATTTTTTTGGAGCGTTTATTTTTCACCATAATGGTTTGGCCAATGTTGCCATCTTGTTGGGCTATTCCTGACGTTTTGATTTCTAATCCTGAGAGACTTGCTGTTATTACAATTGCGTCTCCCTTACACACATAGCATAGCATGCCGCTGGAAAGTGGCGTTCCCATACGTATTCTTCGCTTTAAACGCGCTCCGATAACGTCTTCGGCACTGGTAAAAGTTCCACCGCGCAGGCGTTTTCTATCGATTTTGACTAATTTAATGTCGTCAGATCCAATTATGGTACCCGGTGAGAGAGAGTCATTAACAACAACGACATCCTGCATCTCCGTCACTTTTACGTTGAGATAGTGAAACCAATTGTTGCTTGGGCAATAGACTCTCACGGTGACATTGCTTTGACGCAATGATTCTGGAGAGCTTTGTGCTTCAAGCGCCACAGGGCAAGCCGGGATATTGATTCGGCTATCCAACGTCTTAGATTTAATCGATATTTCACCCGATTCGGTGAACGGGATGTTGGCTGCAACATACGATTCTGCGATATCTTGAACCATAAGGTGCGCAGAATTATTTGCTTGCGCTTGCGCCACATTGGTTGTTATAAACGAAAAAAACAGTATTTTTTTTAATGTTTTCATAAAGTCAGCTAAATTTTTCATGTTCAGTTTCATTCAATTTGGCTATGCTTAGTGTTAAGTTTTTTGAAAACCTTCGACGCGGCGTCAAAATCTTAGCGTAGCGTTTACTTCTGATTCGGTAATTCCGTAGCAGCAATTACTGTGCCGAGTCTGACAATTTTGAGGTGTAATATGGCGGGAATCCTTGATTCTGTAAATCAACGTACCCAATTAGTTGGACAAAACCGACTAGAGTTGCTTTTGTTCAAGTTAAACAACAGACAAAGGTACGGTATCAATGTATTCAAGGTGCGAGAAGTTTTGCAATGCCCACCGCTTACCTCGATGCCCAAATTAAATTCACTAGTTAGAGGTGTGGCTCATATTCGCGGGCAAACCATCTCGGTAATCGATATGAGTATGGCCACTGGCGGTCGTCGTATTGAAGACTTATCCACTGCGTTTATAGTCATTGCTGAGTACAACCGCTCAGTGCAAGGGTTTTTAGTTGGCTCTGTTGAAAGAATTATCAATATTAATTGGGAGTCGATTCTTCCGCCTCCGGAGGGTGCTGGTAAGGCAAGCTATCTTACCGCAGTAACAGAAGTTGATGGCGAACTAATAGAAATTTTGGACGTTGAAAAGATACTCGACGAGATTGCTCCCGCAAGAGCGACAGTATCAGAGGATAAAGTTGCTGAACTTTCACAGCACGATACAAGCCTCGACAACAAGATTATCTTTATTGCCGATGATTCATCTGTTGCAAGAAGTCAGGTTAAAAAAGCACTTGCCACCTTGGGGTTAGAAATTGAAGCGGCAAAAGACGGTAAAGAAGCGCTGGATCGATTGAAGGAAATAGCGTCTGAAACAGGGGATGTGACCGACAAAGTTGGGGTAATTGTCTCAGATATTGAAATGCCTGAGATGGATGGTTACACGCTTACTGCAGAGATAAAAAGCACGCCTGAATTACAGAGGCTACACGTTGTTCTTCATACTTCCTTGAGTGGTGTATTCAACCAGGCCATGGTTAAGAAAGTTGGGGCGGACGACTTTATTGCAAAGTTCCACCCAGATGAATTAGCTACGGCCGTCAAAAAATGGTTAGATGCAGCCGCTGAGGGAAGATAATTTGTGTCGAACAAAAATATCAGCGAAGACGACTACACGCTATTCAGCGAGTTCTTAGAGCGCACTTGCGGGATTGTTTTAGGGCCAACTAAACAATATCTGGTGCGCAGTAGACTTGCGCCGCTCATGCGAAAATATGATTACAGCTCGCTTTCTCAAGTCATCAATGATGTCATAAATGGGAGAAATCGGGCTCTTCGCGATTGTGCGATAGATGCCATGACCACCAATGAAACCTTGTGGTTTCGTGATAAGTATCCGTTCGAATTATTACACACAGATTTATTGCCTAAATTTAAAGGCAATAGACAAGCCGTTAAGATATGGTGTGCAGCAGCATCTTCAGGGCAAGAGCCCTACTCAATAGCCATGATTGCCTCTGAGTATCAACGTTCTAATCCAGGCTTTGCAGGGGTGCAAATCGTTGGTACTGATCTTTCCACTGAAATGCTGCAAAAATCCAAAGATGGTATATATGATTCGCTGTCTCTTTCTCGCGGATTATCTGAAGAACGCAAGCGTCAATTTTTCGACGACGCCGACAATAGCAGTAAAAAAGTTAAGTCAGATTTAAAACGTATGGTGTCATTCAAGCAGCTAAATTTGCTTGATAGCTATGCCCCCATGGGTAAGTTTGACATTGTTTTCTGTAGAAATGTGCTCATTTACTTTGCACCCGAGATAAAATCAGCAATACTGCAAAAAATTGCCTCTGTTCTTACTAAAGGCGGCATTTTATTTCTTGGCGCGTCAGAGTCTATGGCAGGGTTGTCTGACGAATTTGATATGATTAGATGTAGTCCCGGTCTTTATTACGTCAAAAAATAGTTTGTCTTCTTAACTCCTTATATATAACCCACCCCCTTATTTTCAAGGTCTAGAAGCCCAGTTAAGTCACAATTTCACATTGTTTTCAACACTACTTTAAGTGTCTGGCACGCACATTGCTTTGTCTTTGCTGTATTCATATTTTTGACGCTGCAGGAGGCGTCTATGGCAATCAGTTTAGACAGATTAACAGCATTACATCACAGAGCAGTCAATGTTCGAAATGATCGTATGGAACTGATATCCGGTAACCTGGCGAATCAAAATACGCCAGGCTATAAAGCGCGTGATATCAATTTTCAAGAAGCGATGAAGAGTGCTTCATATCAGCAAAAACTTAGCTTAGATAGAACTTCTGGTGCGCACATAAAAGGCCACATGGTTGGTAACAACGAAATTGCGTTTAGAGTACCAACTCAACCCGATACCGGCGACGGTAACACTGTCGAAGCGCAAATTGAAAGAAACATATTTCTCGAAAACGGCTTGCGCTACCAAGCCAGTTTACAGTTCCTCGATGGGAAACTTAAGGGTATCAAAAAGGCAATTACTGGAGGTCAATCCTAATGAGTTTATTTAATGTAATGGATATTTCTTCAACCGGCATGCACGCCGAGAGTATCCGACTAAACACCACCGCCAGTAACGTAGCAAACGCAAACAGTGTGTCGAGTAGTTATGGCGAGACCTATAAAGCAAGACATGCCGTTTTCGCTGCAGAGATGAAACAAGCTACAGACCACCAACGAGTAGGAAGTAAAGTCAATGTGTTAGGCGTTGTGGAGAGTGCCAAGCCTTTGCAGGTTGAATATTCACCAAACCATCCAATGGCTAACCAAGAAGGTTATATTTTCAAACCAAACGTAAATGTAGTGGAAGAAATGGCAAACATGTTGTCAGCATCCAAAGCCTACGAAACAAATGTTCAAGTAGCTGATACGACTAAGAGGCTGTTTCGTCGGGTCATGCAACTAGGTCAAGGTCGATAAGGGGTAGTTCATGAGTACTATCAATTCAAACAGTTTAACCAATGATGCCCTGTATTGGCAGGAGGAGACAGTTCCTGTCGCGGATCCCAATGCCAATTCACAGCTATCACAGGAAGATTTCTTTGCTCTGCTTACCGAACAGTTGGCAATGCAGGATCCTACGAAGCCCGTTGACAATGACCAAATGGTTTCTCAAATGACGAGCTTTACAATGGCGGATAGTTTGTCTCAGCTCAATGATAAGTTTGATGACTTCGCGAGTTCAATGTCATCCAGTCAGGCTTTAACCGCAAGTTCGTTGATAGGTCAGAGTGTTTTGGTTAATACAAACCAAGCGAATACTTGGCAAGACGGCAATGTTAGTGGTGCGATAGTTACCGACGCTCCTGTTGAAAATATGCAGATTCAGATAGTTGATGAATTCGGTTCTGTAGTAAGACAAATTGATGCGGGCTCTCAGGAGGCGGGAGTTATCCCATTCGCGTGGGATGGAACCGACGATAGCGGCAACCATTTGCCGACCGGCAAATATAAGATTCAAGCAACGGGCGATGTGAATGGCTTAAACACTGAACTAGCCGTACAAATGAACGCTCAGGTTTCTGGAACGGCCGTTGCCAGCCGAAATGTGACAGACATGCAGATTACTATTCAAGACGAGGCTGGGCAGGTTATACGGACGATGGATGTGGGGAGTGCTCAGGCCGGAAATATCGAATTTGGCTGGGATGGCACGGATAATGAAGGGAATATTATGCCACCTGGCAATTACACCATAAATATTGAAGCGAAAGTTAACGGTCAGACCGAAGCGCTGCAATTTGGCGTCAATCGCAGAGTCGATAGCGTCAGCCTAGCTGGTAATGGTACTGATGGAATTATTTTGAATCTCTCTGGCGACGACAGCATTCGTCTGAGCGACATTATTAATATTGGCGATTAACAAAAACAATAGCCGTAGATATAAGTTAAATAGGAGAACGAGCAATGTCCTTTAACATAGCATTGAGTGGTGTAAATGCCGCCCAGAAAGATCTAGACACGACTGCAAACAACATTGCTAACGTCAACACAGTCGGGTTTAAAGAGTCAAGAGCTGAATTTGGTGATGTTTTTGCTTCATCATTACTCGGTGGTGGTCGAACTAAAGTGGGTGACGGTGTTATTACGCAAGAAGTCGCACAACAGTTTAGCCAAGGTAGCCTTCAGTTCACCAATACGGCGCTTGACTTAGCAATTACTGGAACTGGTTTCTTTGTAACCGTGCCAGACGTGACTTCACAGGATTTTACCTATACTCGAGCAGGCCAATTTAAGCTTGATGAGAACAATTTTGTTGTTAATTCCAATGGCGAGAGCTTGCTAGGTTTTCCTGTTAACAGTGATGGCACGTCATCATCTATCGCACTGAGTACTGCTGAGCCGGTTACTATCCCGGATTCCTCCGGTCAGCCTTCGCAGACGCTTGAAGTTGATTTGAGAATGAACTTGCCTGCTTCAGCTACGTCGCTTGATATTACTCAATTCAACCCTGCAGACTCGACCACGTTCAACGCATCGACGTCGATTACAGTGTATGACTCGCTTGGTGATGCTCATGTACAGACGTTCTATTTCATCAAAGACAATGCTGCGACGGGCAACGAATGGTTGGTTGCCACTGCCATAGACAACAATATGGTAGATTTCCAAAATGGTGACGGCACCAACATTACCGCGCCAGCCGCGAATGCCGTTGGTACAGGGTCGGGTATTAACGGAGCCAATGGTTATGCGGCGGGCAGGTTAACATTCTCCGCCGGTGGTGATTTTACCGGTATTACCGGTGGTGATAACAACGCGATTACCGTTCCCTCTACTGCTGTTTTAAGAACCGCACAGCTTGGCACCGGAATCATAAACAATGGTGCAGATGATACCCAACAATTGCAGTTGAATTTCAACTTAGACACGACTGGTGGGCAGACTGATGCTGAGCCAACGCAGTATGCCTCTGCATTTGAAGTCACCTCTTTGGAACAAGACGGTTTGCCAGTAGGCCGATTGACAGGTATTGATATTGGTCCCGATGGTTTACTTCGTGCGACTTTCTCTAACGGAACTTCAGAACCTATAAGCCGGATTGCACTTGCCCGTTTTGCAAATGAGCAAGGGTTAACTCAAAACGGTAATGCATCATGGAAAGAGAGTATTTTGTCAGGTGAGGCGCTAGCGGGTGAAGCAACAACGGGTACCTTCGGTACGATTAACTCCTCAGCGCTAGAACAATCAAACGTTAATCTAACAACAGAATTAATCGACATGATTATCGCTCAACGTAACTTCCAGGCCAATTCAAGAGCTTTGGAAATAAATAACGCCCTGAACCAGACAATTCTAGGTATCAGGTAATTAGTTAGTTAAAAATTTTGTTAGTGTCCAAAGTGATTAGCTGAAAAGCTAAGTCCCAAGTGTCGCCGCCCTTTATGGGCGGCTTTTTTTTTATGATTTCCCGTCTCTATCCTCACTTATATCCACAAAGATAAATAGTGGCTCGAATATTGCTTTTGTATTTATAGAGTAATAACTAAGGTCAAAAAACTGTCATGGATAAAATGCTTTGGATCGCCGCCAGTGGTGCGTCGCAAGACTTATTATCTACTGCCGTCAGAGCCAATAACCTTGCCAATGCACAAACCACAGGTTTTAAGGCAATGATGGCTCAAGCGAGGGCTATGCCAGCATACGGTGAAGGCATGCCGACGCGAGTATTCGCCATGACAGAATCACCGGCAAATAGATACGATTCTGGTGCGATGGTACAAACCAATCGCGATCTAGATATTGCTGTAGACGGCGATGGTTGGTTCGCCGTTGTAGATAAAGATGGCAACGAAGCATATACCCGAAACGGTAGTTTGCAAATGGGGATTAACGGTGAGCTGTTGGATACCCGCGGCAATCAAATCGTGGGTGAAGCTGGGCCTATTTTTCTTCCGATACCTTTATCCAACGTAAATATTGCGGGAGACGGCACCATAGCGGTAAGGCCGCAAGGTGCTCCCGCTACTGTTCTTGAGCCTGTTGCAAGAATTAAATTAGTTAAACCAGACTTACAACAATTGGAAAGAAGCCATGATGGTCTTTTTAGACTGCCCAATGAAGGGCAAGCAGAGCAAGATTTAACTGTTGGGGTGAGAACTGGTTTTTTGGAGGCTAGTAATGTTAACCCCATTGAAGAAATGATGGGGATTATTCAGTCTCAGCGTCATTACGAAATGCAAATCAAATTTATGAAAAAAGCGGAAGAACTGGATCGACGTGGTAACCGCATGTTGATGATTTTGTAATGGCAATAGATTTTTATTTAGAGACTTTATTTAAATTGGAGGTGGCTTATGCACCCGGCATTGTGGATTAGTAAAACAGGACTCGATGCGGCACAGACTGATGTGTCGGTTATTTCCAACAACCTTGCTAACGCGAGTACTGTTGGATTTAAAAAAGACAGAGCAATATTCGAAGACTTGCTATACCAAACCATTAATCAACCAGGTGGTCGTTCATCTGCAGATACTGAGTTACCTTCAGGTTTAATGTTAGGTGCGGGGAGTAAAGTCGTGGCGACTCAAAAAGCGCACACTCAAGGTAATATGCTTACCACCGAAAATTCTCTTGATATGAGTATTCAAGGACGCGGCTTTTTCGAGATTTTACAACCTGATGGCACCGTTGCCTACACCAGGAATGGCCAGTTTACCCTTGATAATAATGGCCAGATTGTGACACCAGGTGCCGGTTTCCTGCTGCAACCTAACATCACAGTGCCAGAGGATGCTCAGCAAATAACAATCTCTCAAGATGGTGAAGTTTCGGTTCAGATTCGTGGTCAGGCTGCTCCAACCGTATTGGGTAACATCACTGTAACTGACTTTGTTAATGCAACCGGTTTACAGCCGATTGGGCAAAACCTCTACACCGAAACTGCTGCTAGCGGAGCTCCAATTCAAGGCGTTCCTGGATTAAATGGTCTGGGATCTATCGTACAAGGTGCGCTTGAAACATCAAATGTGAATGTAACCGAGGAGCTAGTAAATCTTATCGAGAGTCAGCGTTTGTACGAAATGAACTCGAAAGTTATCTCTTCTGTTGACCAAATGCTAGGTCAGGTTATTCAACAACTTTAGAAGGTAATGGTAATGGGTAATTCAATATTCAGAATTGTTACAGTTGCTAGCGTAATATTTTTATCTGCGTGTCAAACGACAGTTCAGCACGATCCTAGACCTAATGACCCGTTTTTTGCGCCAATCGTGCCTGAGGTTCCGGTCGAACGGGTAAATAATGATGGTTCAATATTTAATGCAACCTATTCCAACAGCCTTTACTCCGATGCGAAGGCGATGAGAGAAGGAGATATTATCACGGTGATTTTACGTGAAAATACCTCAGCCACAAAGTCTGCAAGTACAACCTTAGAGCGCCAATCACAAATAGAGTTTGACCCGATAAATGGGCCTGGTGGCACGCCGCTAAACATACTCGGAATGCCAAACTTCCAGCTAGATCTTGACGGTCAAAACGACTTCGAAGGTGATGCCTCCGCGAACCAAAGTAATAACTTATCCGGGAATATAACAGTTACCGTCGTTCAAGTGACGCCTAATGGAAATCTTATTATTCGGGGTGAGAAATGGCTAACACTAAACAATGGCGACGAATACATCAGACTGACAGGTATTGTTAGACCCGCTGATGTAAATCCTTCTAACGAAGTACTTTCTACCAAGATTGCTAACGCCAGAATTCAATACAGTGGCACTGGAAGTTTCTCTCAAGTGCAACGTCAAGGTTGGCTTGGCAAGTTCTTTGCATCTGGTTGGTGGCCTTTCTAAATTTTTGGCGGTTTGAGGTAAAGAAAATGAATATCGTTTGGCAAAAATTAGTAAATATTTTGATACTACTTGCGCTAGTTTTTGCTCCTGTCGTGCAGGCTCAGAAAATCAAAGATGCCGTAACCATACAAGGTGTTCGTAGCAACCAACTAGTGGGCTACGGACTTGTGGTCGGGCTGCCTGGAACTGGCGAGCAGAGCCCATTTACTGAACAGAGCTTCAGAGCCATGTTATCGAAATTCGGTATCGCTCTTGCCAGCAATGTTAGTCCCAAAATTAATAATGTTGCAGCGGTTGCTGTAACTGCCGATTTGCCTGCGTTTGCTAAACCAGGTCAGAAAATTGACATTACGGTGTCATCAATTGGTGAGTCTGAAAGTCTACGCGGTGGCACGTTGATGCAAACCTTCCTAAAGGGTATGGACGGTAACATCTATGCAGTCGCTCAAGGTAGCTTAGTTGTAAGTGGCTTTGGTGCAGAGGGGCAAGACGGTTCAAGAATCGTTGCCAACACCCCGACAGTTGGCCGAATTCCAAATGGGGCTGTTGTTGAGCGCACAGTCAAAAGTGGTTTGATGAACAATGATTATTTAACGTTGAACTTGAACTATCCTGATTTTTCTACCGCTAAAAACCTTGCTGATACTATTAACCAACGTTTAGGGGCTGATCCTGACAAAGGCTACGTCATTGCGACACCAATTGATGCTGCATCAGTGAGAGTTTCTGCACCAAGAGATGTAGGCTCAAGAGTAGGGTTTTTAGCAACGTTAGAAAATTTTGATTTTGAACCCGCTCGTGCACCTGCTCGTGTCGTCATTAACAGCCGCACCGGTACTATAGTCATCGGTGAAGATGTCAGAATTAAACCCGCAGCGATCACCCATGGTGGACTTACCGTCACCATTGCTGAAACTCAGACGGTTTCGCAACCGAATCAGTTTGCTGAAGGCGACACAATAGTCACAGAACAATCTATCGTTGACGTTAATTTAGACGATACCCGAATGTTCAAGTTCGAGCCCGGGGTCAGCTTAGATAATTTAGTCCGAGCAGTGAATGAAGTAGGTGCCGCACCAGGTGATTTAATGGCTATCTTAGAGGCGCTTAGAGAAGCTGGCGCCCTCCAAGGTGAACTGGTAGTCATCTAAGGGGCGTCTTATGGATTCAATGATGAACAACATACAGAGTCAAATGGAGCAAGCGAGAAATTCGCACAGCCTGCAAGGACTCGATGTTTTACGCAAAGGTGCTAAAGAAGGCGATAGAAAAGCACTCGAAGAGACGGCGAAACAATTTGAATCCATATTTATTCATATGATGCTCAAATCAATGCGAGCGGCTGAAGATGTCCTCGCGGATGAAAATAGCCCTTTCAACTCTAGCCAAGTAAAGTTTTACCGAGATATGCATGACCAACAGCTCGCAACTAATATTTCGTCGGAAGGAAGTATTGGCTTGGCTGATGTCTTAGTGCAGCAACTCGCCCCTACTGGCAGCGGCATTATTCCGGCAAGCACACTGAGGAGTGATGGCGACCTTGGAAGCCGAAATTTCGAACGTTCGTTCACCAACTTCGCAGATAGAGCGATTAATAATGAATCACAGATTTCTCCTCATCAAGAACCCTCGAATCAGGTAACTAAACCCACAAAAATGGCGGGTTTTGAAAATGCGAACGAGTTTGTGAGGAATTTGTTACCTATAGCCCAAGAAGTTGCGGCTGAGATTGGCCTTGACCCCAAAGCAATGGTAGCTCAGGCAGCGGTAGAGACTGGCTGGGGACAACACATGATCCACAATGGCAATGGTCAAAATAGTCACAATCTGTTTGGTGTAAAAGCAAGTAGGGGCTGGCAGGGAGAAAAAACATACATCAATACGCTCGAATATGATGGAGACATGCCTAAGCAAACTAAGGCGGCATTTAGATCCTATGAGTCGTTTGCTGACTCAATGAAAGACTACATTGATTTTTTAAAGTCGAGCACTCGATATGAAGGCGCATTACAACAAGCGGGAAATCCGCAGCAGTATTTTAAAGAATTGCAAAGTTCTGGATATGCAACAGATCCAAAATACGCCGACAAGGTGATGTCAGTATTGAAGGGCGATACGCTCAACAATGTGGCTTCTAACATTGGGATTTAGGAGATAGGAAATGATTCAAACTGATATATTTACTATCGCTGAGTCCGGTTTAAATGCTCAACAAAGCCTCATCAATACAACTGCGAACAATATCGCGAACGTAAATACCGAAGGTTACATTCGTCAGCGTGGCAACTTAGAAGAACAATCGGTCGGCGGCGTTTTAAACGAAAACGTTGAAAGAGTAATTGATAAGTTTGCACAAAGGCAAAATATCACAGATACCACGCGCCTCGGTGAGGCGGAAATTTTCTTTGAAAAGATTGATCAATTGGATGAGTTGTACGCCTCAGAAGCGAGCAGTATTTCCGGCAGTATGACGCGTTTTTTTAGTGCTTTACAGACGGCTACTGATGAGCCAAACAATGAGTCTTCCAGGCAACTAGTGTTAGGGCACGCTGAGGCGTTAGTTGGGCAGTTTGAGTCTATCAACAACTATCTCATTAACTCGGTGGAGAACACCAATGCCGAGATTGACGCAGTTATAGATCAAGCGAACGATCTAATAACAAGCATTTCGGAACTAAACGAACAAATAGCTGGTTCGCAGTTTGGCCCACAAACATCTGGCTCGGAATCAGTGAAAAACAGCCGAGATCAAGCCATTCTTGAGCTGGCTAAAATTATTGATATAACGACTATCGAACAATCTAGTGGTGCCACCCAGGTTCTAATGAAAACCGGTCAGTCTCTGGTTCTCGAAGATGGTACCTTTAATTTGTTGTCTGCAAAAGGTAATCCCGATCCAACCAGTCGAGATATTGAATTAGTAATAGCGGGTTCTGGCGCAACTAGTGGGCCTTCTCTAGATTCAGACAGTGTTGGTGGTGAACTCGAAGGACTGTTGAGTTACCGAGATGATGTTGTGGGTACTAGCCAACGTGAACTCGGGCAGCTGGCATTAGCCTTTGCCGATGCAATGAATGAACAAAACAATTTGGGGATGGATTTAGATGGCCAGCTAGGTACAGACATTTTTTCATTACCCACCTTTAACGCGTTAGGTTATGAGGATAATTCCAACGTAACATTACAAGTCAACGCCCAACTTGTTGATGGTGGTGGTGACGATGTATTGAGTGCTGATTATCAGATTACGATTGATGCTGTAACGACTGGTACTCCAGATACAGTAGATTTCACAGTTGCGATTTTGAACCCAGATGGCACTCCAGTTACAGATAGTACGGGTACTGCAGTGACGCAAACCTTTACAGGTGTGGAAGCTTCAGCCGGAACTTTTACGGCAATTAATGGTGGATTAGAAATAGAACTGCCTGATGGTGATAGTTACGTCGTTGGTGATCAATTTTTGTTGCAACCTTCAAAAGAAGCAGCAAGTAACTTGTCATTGGCAATAAACAGGGCAGAAGATCTGGCATTTGCTACACCAATTAGAGTCGACTCTTCTATTAACAATCTGGGTAGCGCAACAGTAACTGATGTTACGGTTACCAATACATTCGTTGATAACACCAATGCTGATGCAAATTCGTCGGCTTTTGATGGTGCTGGTGGATTACAAGCACCTGGCGCTTCCCCTGATACTGGTGGGCTAGGTGCGCCGACTACTATCGTTTTTACTGGTTCAGACAGTTATGAAGTACGAGATTCAGCCGGTACGACAATAACCACAGTTTCAGGAGCGACAAATTTGCAAAATTTATTGGCTCAAGCTGAAGCTAGTGGTACAGGGCCGGTTTGGGATGCGGAGTTCTCAGCGTTAAACGATTATCCAGGCTATGACATCAGTTTGGCTGGGGTGCCAAAAGCCGGGGATTCTTTTACTATTGGTTATAACACCAACGGATACAATGACAATTCGAATGGCGTTAAATTGGCTGCACTTGAAGACTCCGATTTGGTATTACAGTCAAACGACGGTAATACCAATAAGGTGAGTTTTAATGAAAAATATACCTCAATAGTTAATGATGTGGGTACTCAGGCTGCAACAGCAGAAATTAACTATGATGCAGCGGTTGCATTAGAGCGGCAATCAAGTGACTGGTTTAATTCATCTTCAGGGGTGAGTTTGGATGAAGAAGCGGCAGACCTAATTCGGTTTCAACAAGCTTACACGGCATCTGCAAGAGTCTTAAGTACAGCACAAAGTTTATTTGAAACGATACTTGGTGCAGTAAGGTAGTAATTTATGCGTATATCGACAAATCAAGTTTATGACCAAGCGATTCGCGGTGTTATTGACAATCAAAGTGACTTGTTAAAAACACAAAATGAACTTGCTACTGGCAAAGCAATTAATTCAGCTTCCGACGATCCTGTTGGTGCTGCCCAGGTGCTTCGCTTAACTCAAGAAATAGAACAACTCGACCAATTTAAAACGAACAATACACTTCTTCAAAATGCACTATCTACCGAGGAAGCAGTACTAAGAAACGTTACAAGCTCCACTAATCGAGCAAATCAGCTTATTATCCAGGCGGGCAATGGTATTAACACCCAAGCTGATAGAGAAGCGATAGCCAGCGAGTTGGCACAGATCAGAGATGAAGTGATCGACCTAATGAACACGCGCAATGCCGATGGTGACTATATCTTTGCTGGATTCCAAGCTGATAGCCCGGCGTTTATCTTTGATGCGACAGCAACTGGTAATAAATATCAGTTTCAAGGCGATGAAGGACAAAACGAAATACAAATTTCAGACACTGTAAGTGTTGCTAACGGTGATTCTGGTAAAGAGGTATTCGAGGACGTATTAGCACGATTGAAGTCAAGTATAACAGGGGGAACGGCAACGTCTTCTTCGTTAAAAATAACTCAACAAGATACTTTTGATGCATTTCATAGTTCTAATTATGATGCAGTGACAGCGGCGAACAATGTATTTACAGGCACAGTAAATGGTGCAGGCACACAAGTTGATTTTACTGATGCCGGTGGCACCAATATAGGCACAGTTAATTTTACTTCAGGGCAGCCGTTCACGTTTCAAGGAGTTGAATTTAATATAGCAGCAACTGCAGGGCAAACCGTTGAATTTACCCTGTCTCAACCAGAGAAAAAGAACCTTGCGGAATCATTAAACGATGTTGTCACTGCACTAAATGACAGTACTCTTAGCTCAAGTCAGCTGGATGAGGCCTTGGCTGATGCTTTAGTTGGACTAGAGAACGGCGCAGTGGCAGTATCTGATGTGACGGCTAGGATAGGTGGCAGAATCAACATCGCTGATTCAGTTTTAGAATCCAATCAAGACTTAGAAATAGCTAACAAAGACGCACGCTCTAAAATACAAGATGTAGACTATGCTGAGGCAGTGGCAAACTTGAGTAAACAAGAAACGGCTTTACAGGCTGCTCAGCAAACATTTGGTCGAGTGACGCAGCTATCGCTGTTTGATTTCATCTAGCAAGGAATTAATTCTTCGCGCTCAAAATGAGTAAGATAAATACAGCTTTTTCCATGTTGATGGCTCGAATAGTAGCTAACGGAGACTTTATCATTGAACAGAGCCAGCCCAGGGTAACTATTGTCTCCTCCAGAGGGTAAAATCTTACTTAGCGTCAGTTTTTTACTGTGCAAATCTAGGAGCCATAGTGCTGTCTTCAATTGTTTTTTATTAAATATACGCCCGGCAACTAGTGCCTGATTGTTCGATAGTGGCAGTATACAAGGCCCTCCGATATATTCACCTAAGTCATACCATTTCCAATTTTTGAATGGATATGTTGATTCGCCTAGTTGAGCCGTATAGGTATCAGCATCTCTGCGAACAACTGCGAAGGCTTTTTCATGGTCAAAAAATAAATCACTTTCGTTAGGGTAGCCAAGTCCATCCTTTCTTTTGCTAAGAGCATCTTCATTCACAATTGTCATTTTTCTGCGGGGGTCACCAGAATAAAACATTAGACGTTCTTGCCGCATGTTATATGCAAACCCAAATGCCGCGTGATCTGGAAGGTCGCCTATTACGTTAGCATTTCGGTGCCATCTTATTCTCCATAACCACCAACCGGAATTGCCGACTGAACGTTCCATTGACCAAGTTCCATTTACGTTATGCAGCCAACACACTGGCTGATGGTTGTTAATATGCATCGAGTTTTTGGCGTTTACTCTATAGGCAAGTAATAGCAGTTGCCCTTCTGGTGTGACAGTCAGTTTTGGATCCCTTAGGTCAGCTTCTGGCATTCTTATGGTATCAACATTAAGTAGTTCGCCGTTTGAATTCAGTTGTAAAATCCTTATTAACCCATCTTTACTTACGTGATTTGTCGCTTCTCTGAAGCAACACCAAAGACTACCTTCAAAAACGCATAAATCGGTAAATGCATTGTGTTTGCCCTTGTCCCAAATGAGTGAAACCAATTTTTTTTCTTTTAACATAGCCAATAAAAAACAATTATTTTCAATGATTTACATTACTCTTTTTTATCCGTGCGGCAACAAATTTTAATTTTTTTAATACCTCACTATAAAAACCCTCTAGGTGGCGACGATAACTTTAAACGAGAGAGCCAACGACATTCATATTGGTAGTGTGATGTCTAATTTTAATAATCGAGCTGACACCAGTCAGTTAAGGCACAGTTATGTCTAACTGCTGCCACATCGAGAGTGTAGGAGAGATGTAATGTCTTTATTCGTAAATACAAATGTGTCTTCATTGAATGCTCAACGCCAATTATTTGATTCAGGTAACGCGTTAAGTACTTCATTCGAGAGACTTTCTTCGGGTTTCAGAATTAACAGAGCTTCAGACGATGCTGCAGGTCTGCAAATATCTGATCGTTTCGATTCACAGATCCAAGGTCTAAATCAGTCAGTTAGAAACGCTAACGACGCGATTTCGCTAGTGCAAACTGCTGAAGGCGCTTTGTCGGAATCTACAACTTCGCTTCAAAGAATTCGCCAACTAGCTATACAATCACAAAACGGTATTAACTCATCTGCTGACAGAACGGCGCTTCAACAAGAAGTGACGGCATTAGTCGCGGAGTTATCTCGTATCGGAACGGATACTAACTTCGCAGGTAACAGCATCTTGAGTGGGTCGTTCTCAGCAACGTTCCAGGTAGGTGCCAATGCTGGTCAAACAATTGGTGTAAACTTATCTCGCTCTGGTGGTTTTGGGGCTTCTGGTTTATCTGTTGGTACTGTAGATATTTCGACTTCGACCGGTGCTTCGGCAGCGATTACGGCCATAGATACAGCTATTTCTACAATTGGCGCGCAGAGAGCTTCGCTGGGTGCGCTTCAAAACCGTTTTCAGTCTACCATTCGTAATTTGAGTAATGTTGCAGAAAACCTATCAGGCGCTCAGTCACGTATTCGTGATACGGATTTTGCGACTGAAACGGCTAATTTGACGCGAAATCAGATCATCCAGCAGGCGAGTACCTCAGTGTTAGCTCAGGCTAATCAGAGACCTCAGTCTGCGTTATCTTTACTAGGTTAATGATTCGACGTAGATAAAACTGAACCGTTGATTTTACGATTAGCCGACTGTCCCGTCTTAAAATACGTTGACGGTTTTGAAGGCCAATGAATTTGTTCATTGGCCTTTTTCATTATGCGCTTGGTTTGGTGTCTTCATTCCCAAACTCAAATGCGGTCTCATTTCATTGTAGATATAAATAGACTCATCTACGAGTTGCTGAAGTTCTTTTTTATCTTTGCATTGATGCAATAAAAACTCTTGTTTAAGGATGCCGTTAATTCGCTCAGCTAATGCATTTTGG
>WKFJ01000049.1 GCA_014872785.1 Alteromonadaceae bacterium | reverse complement strand
TTTGTAGTGTAGTAACTCTACATAAAAAGGCGATAACGCAGTAGAAATATCAAACAAGCGCTGCCCGAAGGGTTCTTCCTGAGCGCCTCCTGCTCTTTGTTATTGCTTTTTGACTTAGTCCACTAGGCCTGCAAAGCAATGCCGCGATCAGAAAGCGCTCAGATTGAACAAAACTTATACCGCAAAGATCAACAGGCTCTAGAAGTTATTCAGGACGGTATAAACGAAAAGTTTCACTGGGATCCAGTGTAGTAGAAGGACATATGGCCAGCACTCTTTCAATGTCGTAGGCTGAGTATGTGCGATTTAAGTATTTTTTTACTGTCCCTGTATTTAAAACAAACGAGGCACGCTGTCTCGTTTGTTGTTTTAGCCGCCCTTCCTCTTTTAGCTCCCCACTAAACCGCATGGCCTGGAATTCCATACAGACTTTGACGTTTACAAACGCCAGTAACATGTCTTCTGCCTTATGACGAAAAGTGGGCTGCGATTTCAAGCGCCCTAAAGAGAGGTAATATTGGCTAGGATCGCCCGTTCGAATATGCGTGTTTAAAGCTGTTAACGTTCGTGCAATAGAAGAGACCGGCTTACGCTGTAGTGCTTGAAACCAGAGGTAGTATTGCACAACGTGCACAAGTTCATGCACTAGAGTATGCGACTGATTTGCCAGGTCGATATTGTCTCTTACATAAATTGTAATTTACCCCTGCACTAGGTCTGCTTCAACAAAAGCCCGTTTATCGTGCAGACTATAATCTCCTTTATATTGGGAAAAACGGTTGAGTTTAGTGGACGCGCTAATCGCAGAAATGACCTTTTCATCAGGTACACTGTCGTCTCGAAAATTGATGTTATTTGATAATCTAAATGTTGACAGAAGTGCATTTACTTCACCTTCTACAGCTCTAGACGCAATATCTGAACTGGCTTCTGAGACACCAGCCAATACTGCACTTAGCAAAACAAGTCTCAATAACCGTCGCAATGACTGTGCTCCACATATAAAAAATGCCAGTCTAGCTGGCATTTCTTACATTTCAATTGGCTTGTAGCTTACTTGCTTTTATCCAACGCGTTCGCACCATCTACGGCTTCTTTTGCCAATTCTGTTATTCGCCCCCAGTTACCGTTAGCCATGGCATCATCAGGGGCCAACCAAGATCCGCCGACACACTTGATGTTTGGCAACGCAAGGTAGTCCAAATAGTTGTGCGGACTAATGCCACCAGTTGGACAGAAAGTAACATTAGGGAATGGTCCAGAAATAGACTTAATCGCTTTAATGCCACCTGACGCTTCGGCTGGGAAGAATTTAAAATGGTCATATCCGAGATCTAGTCCTTTCATCAACTCTGAAATAGACGCAATACCCGGTATCAATGAAATGCTACCTTGCTTTCCAGCCTCCAACAAATCAGTAGTCAAACCTGGGCTGATGGCAAATTGAGCACCTGCATCAGTTACCATTTTAAGCTGTTCTGCGTTAGTTACCGTGCCCGCACCAATTACCGCTTCAGGCACTTCTTTAGCAATGGTTGAAATTACGTCAACAGCACAAGGCGTGCGCAAGGTAACTTCTAATACTTTAATACCACCTTCAATAAGCGCGTTGGCTAGTGGCACAGCGTGAGCAACGTCCTTGATGACCAATACCGGTACCACAGGACCTTGTGCGAAAATCTCCGCAGATGATTTTATCCAATTATCACTCATGTTTATTAACCTTTAAAATTCTGTGCTAGATAAGCCGCTGTACCGATCAGTCCATGGTCAGGCTCAGTTACAACGAAGGTAGGAATATCTGCTACGTATTGTTGAAAACGCCCTTTTGCTTCAAAGCGCGCTCTAAATTCACTTGATTTTAAAAACTCAACAAAGCGTTGAGCTATGCCGCCGGCTATGTACACACCACCGTGTGCGCCCACGTTCAAAGCTAAATTACCCGCAAAAGTACCCATCAATGCACAAAAACGCTCTAGTGTTGCCACGCAAAGTTGACAGTTACCGTTTATAGCGTTTGCAGTAATATCTGCGGGTTCTGTGTATTTAACTTCAAGATTTTTGTGTTCGGCCAGCGCTTGATAGATTTGCGTTATTCCCCTACCCGATAACGCTTCTTCAGCTGATGCATAACCGTACTTTTCTCTGAGGAATTCCCATACAATCAAATCTTCTTTGTTGTAGATAGGTAGGTCCACATGACCGCCTTCGCCGTCGAGACATTGCCATCCTTCCGCTACCGGAACGAGATGGCCAACACCGAGTCCAGTTCCCGGACCAAACACGGCAATATTCTGATTAGGTTTGACTTCACCGTGACCAATTTGCACTTTTTGCGTGTCATCTAAGACCGGCAAAGACATGGATACTGATGTATAGTCATTAATGACATGTAGCCATTCCAATCCCAAATCGGCTTGCAGTTCTTTTACAGAAAAGCGCCAATGGTGATTTGTCATTATGATGAGATCATTATTCACTGGGCATGCAATACCGATACAACCTGCCTGGAAGGTCAGGTCAGGAAAATCAGCCATATAGGCTTTAATGGCATCTGCAATAGTGTCGTAATCGTTGCAAAGGTATTTCTTAATACCTACTAGCTTCCCGTCGACCTCGCGAGCAAGGCGAATGTTAGTGCCACCAACATCAGCTACAAAACGTGCAGACATTATTTTTGCTCCTGAGAACCAAACAATGAACAAGCACCTTCTTCAGCCCCTGTGAGTAAGCTTCTAAAGCCACCGAATAATTCGCGCCCCATGCCAACTTGGTGTGCTGCGACATCTGATTGTTTGACTTCTCGTGCAGCCAAAGTCTCTTCGTCAACATGCAATATAAGGTCACCTGTGATGCCGTTAAGTTCGATTACATCACCGTTTTGAACTTTGGCTAGCATGCCACCGTCGTACGCCTCTGGGGTAACGTGGATAGCTGCAGGTACCTTACCTGAAGCTCCAGACATACGTCCGTCGGTAACCAATGCTACTTTGAATCCTTTGTCTTGCAGAACACCTAGAGGGGGTGTCAAACGGTGTAGCTCTGGCATTCCAATGGCTTTAGGCCCTTGGAATCGAACAACAACAACACAGTCTTTGTCTAGTTCACCCGATTGAAACGCACTGTCGAGTTCAAACTGATCTTCAAATACGACTGCAGGCGCTTTGACGATTTCGGTACCTGAGCGCAGCGCCGAGGTTTTAATTACGCCGCGACCTAAGTTGCCACCTAGTACCGTTAAACCGCCGTCAGGTTTGAATGGCAGGGCAACAGAAGCGACAACTTCCTTATCACTTGATTCTGTCGGTCCATCTACCCAGGTCAATTCACCGTCGAGCAATTTAGGCTCTTTGGTGTAGCGGTCTAAGCCTTCGCCACAGATGGTATTTACGTCGTTGTGCAATAGACCCGCGTCAAGTAATTCTTTGAATAGCAATGCCATACCACCAGCAGCGGTAAAGTGGTTGATATCGGCAGAGCCGTTAGGGTAAATACGCGTAAGTAACGGTACTGCACTGGAAATATCTGAGAAGTCATCCCAATTAATATTAAAACCAGCGGCTTTTGCAACGGCAACTAAATGCATGGTGTGGTTGGTTGAACCACCTGTTGCCAACAATCCAACCAATCCGTTAACAACCGCCTTGGCATCTACGATGTGGCCAATTGGCATATAGTTCTCAGCTAAATCAGTTAAACGCGTTACCTGTCTTGAGGCAGCATCTGTCAGAGCATCACGCAATTCAGTACCAGGGTTCACAAATGATGAACCTGGAAGATGAAGCCCCATCATTTCTACCACTAACTGGTTACTGTTGGCTGTGCCATAAAAAGTGCAGGTTCCAGCAGAGTGGTAAGATGCAGATTCTGCTTTCAACAATTCGTCTCTGCCTACCTTGCCTTGCGCGTACAACTGTCTTACACGCGCTTTTTCTTTGTTCGGCAAACCAGAAGGCATTGGGCCTGCTGGGATAAATACTGTTGGTAAATGGCCAAACGCTAGCGATCCAATCAACAATCCGGGGACAATCTTGTCGCAGATCCCCAGCATCACCGCGCCATCAAACATGTTGTGTGAAAGCGCAACTGCGGCTGCTTGAGCAATTACATCACGGCTCATCAAGCTGAGATCCATGCCAGGGTTACCCTGTGTTACACCGTCACACATAGCCGGTACACCACCTGCAAACTGAGCAACACTGCCAACCTTCGCGATAGATTCTTTAATCATGCGAGGATAGGTTTCGTAGGGCTGATGCGCAGAAAGCATGTCATTGTAGGAAGAAACAATGGCGATATTAGATTTGATCATGCTGGTCAAGTTGGCCTTATCGTCGGCGCCACATGCCGCAAATCCGTGAGCCAAATTACCGCAAGACAAAGTACCTCGATGAGGACCGTCTATTCTCGCTTTTTCAATCTTATCGAGATAGGCGCGGCGAGAATCTTTGCTGCGCTCAATAATACGATCAGTTACTTCCTGAATGACAGAATTCATTAGTGTCTCCTATGGGGCCCAAAACAGTTCAATATCGGTTTGCTGTAAGAATGCGCGAATTGGCATTGCTAGCAGGTCATCGCCCGCTAGAGCATCGTCTAGGACTGCTTTTTTCTTATCACCGGTTAAATGTAAAAATAGTGCCTTACTGGTTTTCAATGCGTTAAAGCTAAATGACATACGCTGATGCGGCGCAGTTGTCGGTTGCACGGCAAGAAACGTTGCGTCAGTTTCCAGCCCCTCTTCGACTTGTTCAGAACACGGGAACAAAGATGCCGTATGACCGTCTTCACCCATGCCTAAAATAACCACATCGAAAGGTTGTGCCACAGCAGAAAATGCGTCTGTGAGGGCACTTACTGCGTCAGCTGCGTCGGCGTGTGCAGTTTTCAAAGGAATAAAGTTTGCGCTTGCAGCTTTACCTTGTAGCAGGTTTTCGCGCACGAGTTTTTCATTGCTCGCTGCGTCATCATTTGCGACCCAACGTTCATCAGCCAAACTGATGGTCACGTTAGCCCAATCTAAATCGGTTTCAGATAAAGACTGAAACAAAGGTAAAGGCGTACGACCACCTGATACCAGTAGACTCGCTGAGCCTTTATCTTCTAAAGCGGCCTGCAATAAACCTGCAATTCGCGCTGAGAAAGCTCTGTTTAGCTCTTCAGCACTAGTAAAAATTGATTCTTTCATGCTTACTTCTTCTTAATTTTGCTTTCGTACCAAGAACGATCTTCCCTGGCCAATAAGGCGATAGAAGCGACAGGTCCCCAGGTTCCAGCTTGGTATGACTCTGGCTTTTCATTGCTGTTTTTCCAAGCAGCTAAAATACCGTCTACCCACTTCCACGCTTGCTCAACTTCGTCACGTCTAACGAAGAGAGATTGGTCACCCAATAACACTTCTAGTAATAACTTCTCGTAAGCATCTGGAATGCGATCAGCGTCGAACGCTTCAGAAAAACTCAAGTTGAGTTTAGATTTCTGTAAGTCCATGGCACCAGAGCCAGTAAGCCCAGGAACCTTGTTCATTACTGTAATTTCTACACCTTCGTCAGGCTGCAGACGAATAACCAACTTGTTTGGTGGCAGATGATTAAAGCTATCTTTAAACAAATTGTGCGGTTGTGGTTTGAAGTAAATAACAACTTCACTCACTTTACGCGGCATACGTTTACCTGTTCTCAGATAGAAAGGCACGCCGGCCCAGCGCCAGTTATCAAGCTCGACCTTTAAGGCAACAAAGGATTCGGTTTCAGAGTCGACATTGGCTCCTTCTTCTTCCAGGTAACCAGGGACTTCTTCGCCTTTAACGAATCCACTTACATACTGACCGCGAACAGTGTTCTCTCGCACGTTGCTCGAATCAATTGGACGCAGTGACTTAAGTACCTTAAGTTTTTCATCGCGAATACTATCGGCATCTAATTGTGCCGGTGGTTCCATCGCAACAAGCGTCAGAATCTGCAATAGGTGATTTTGCACCATGTCACGCATTTGACCGGCTTCATCGAAATAACCCCAACGGCCTTCAATACCAACTGACTCAGCCACAGAGATTTGCACGTGATCGACGCAATTGTGATCCCAGTTAGTCGCAAAAATAGAGTTAGCAAAACGCAACGCGACAAGGTTAAGAACAGTCTCTTTCCCTAAATAATGGTCAATACGGTAGATTTGGTTCTCATTAAAGAACTCGGCTACTTGATCATTGATTACTTTTGACGTTTCAAGGTCGTGACCAATCGGCTTCTCGAGCACAACACGTACGCTTTCATCGATAATGCCCGCGGTATTCAACCCGCGGCATATGTCACCGTAAATAGAAGGTGGCGTCGCTAAGTAGCACACCATAGTGCGGTTAACGTCGACATGTGTTTCTAAAGCACTGTAGTTCTCGGGGTCTTTAAGATCGACTTGAACATAGTCAAGCTTGCTCGCAAAAATACTCCAGGTCTTTTCGCAAACAGTTTGTTTTGTAAAGGTTTCAAGGTTCTCGCGAACCATTGCAACGTATTCTTCGTTGCTTAAATCGTGTCTTGCGACACCAATTATTTTTGTCTCTGCATGAAGCAAGTTAGCTTTTTCTAACTCATACAGTGATGGCAATAGCTTCCGTCTCGCCAAGTCCCCTTTTGTGCCAAAGAGAACAAAATCGCACGGTTCAATTTCTTTATTCGGTGCCATATAAAAGACCTATAATTTTTAGACAGTATTGATTATGGCAAATTGCTGTAAAATTACTATATTTTTCACATGCAACCCAGTAATTGGCTAACAGTAAACTATATTTGTAGTAAATTTACAACTTTTGCATTTATTTTTGACGAATCACCGGATTCCTGTCAGCCTTATTCTGTAATTTTTACACAATTGGCTGTCAATAAATTACAAATTGTGGCAAATTCGACCACCAACGAAAGCCGTGAGGCACGTTGGACCATAGAAAAATAAGTATAATGAAGAATTTCGAGAGCGCATGAATATTCTAGAAAAGATTGCCCAGCACAAAGGGGCATTTAGCAAATCCGAGCGGAAAGTCGCCGAGATCATACTGGCCAATCCTCAAACGGCTATTCATTCCAGTATCGCTACTTTAGCTAAAATGTCAGACGTGAGTGAACCTACAGTAAACAGGTTCTGTCGTCGCTTAGATACTAAAGGATACCCAGACTTCAAATTACACCTAGCACAAAGTTTGGCGAATGGTACGCCTTATGTAAATAGGCACGTGGAAGAAAATGACTCGCCCGAGGAATATTCTAAAAAGATCTTTGAATCCACTATGGCGGCACTTGAAGTGGCACGCCAATCTATTGATATTAATAGTGTTAATCGCGTAGTCGACCTTCTAACGCAAGCGAAAAAAATATCATTCTTCGGTCTAGGCGCTTCAGCGTCAGTAGCTCACGATGCGCTGAATAAATTTTTCAGGTTTAACGTACCGGTCGTTTATTTCGAAGATATATTGATGCAACGCATGAGCTGTATGAGTTGTGTAGAAGGCGATGTCGTCGTGCTCATTTCACACACAGGACGCACCAAAAGCCTAGTGGAGTTGGCTCAGCTAGCCAAGGCAAATGACGCCATTGTAGTGGGCATAACCGCGATTAACAGCCCTCTTGCCAATGAATGTAGTCAGGTATTGTCGCTGGAAGTACCTGAAGATACGGACATGTATATGCCCATGGCTTCACGTATTGCGCAACTAACGTTAATTGATATCCTAGCCACCGGATTCACATTGCGCCGAGGCTCTAAATTCAGAGAAAACCTCAAACGCGTCAAAGATTCGTTACGCGATTCTCGTTACGACAAGCGCTAAAACTGCGCTATAACCCAGTATTTTCTAGGAAACAACTAATCTACAGCTGGTAAGAGCTGTAGATTATTTTGTTAATTAGTTTCACAAAACCTTAATTATCATCTAGTATTTTGTAATTAAATTACAACTCATGACGACAGAAAGCACTATTTGGCGAAAATTCGCGCCAATTTATCAACTATACTAATAAGTTCATGAGCTCCCTTAATAGAACACAATGAGCAAACACTATGTTGAGACGCACTAAAATCCTGGCAACACTCGGCCCGGCCACGGACACTGAAGAAAGTATCGAAGCAATTATCAAAGCGGGTGCCAATACCGTTCGCATGAACTTTTCTCACGGTACGCCGGAAGACCATATTGAAAGAGCCGCTAAGGTACGAAATGCGGCGAAAAAGCTAGGAAAATATGTCGCGATTTTAGGAGATTTGCAGGGGCCTAAAATCCGCGTTTCAAAATTTAAAGACGGGCCAATCCACTTAAATGTTGGAGACAGCTTCATCCTTGATGCTGAATTGGGCAAAGAAGAAGGTAATCAGCAAGCAGTCGGCATAGATTACAAAGCGCTACCGCAAGACGTAGGTACAGGCGACTTACTTCTACTCGATGATGGCCGTATTCAATTACGTGTTACATCAGTAGAAGGCCAGAAGGTTCACACCGAAGTTACTGTCGGCGGTAAGCTTTCTAATAATAAAGGTATAAACCGCCAAGGCGGTGGTCTGTCAGCTGATGCATTAACTGAAAAAGACAAAGCAGACATTAAGACTGCTGCCAAGATGAATGTTGATTATCTCGCTGTGTCATTTCCTCGTTCGGGCGCAGACCTAAATTACGCTCGTGAATTGGCTCAAGCGGCCGGTTGCCACGCGAAAATAGTGTCGAAGGTAGAACGTGCCGAAACAGTAGCTTCTGATGAAGCGATGGATGACATTATCGCCGCCAGTGATGCGGTTATGGTTGCCCGTGGTGACCTCGGTGTTGAAATCGGTGATGCAGAACTTGTAGGTGTGCAAAAGAAACTCATCTCTCGCTCGCGTCAGTTGAACAAAGTGGTTATTACCGCAACTCAAATGATGGAATCGATGATTAGCAGTCCAATGCCAACACGCGCAGAAGTAATGGACGTAGCAAATGCGGTACTAGATGGCACCGACGCTGTTATGCTTTCAGCAGAAACTGCAGCGGGTGACTATCCGGTTGAAACAGTCTCCGCAATGGCACGAGTCTGTGAAGGCGCAGAAACCCATCCCAGTGTTAAGCTTTCTAAGCACCGAGTAAGCGAAGAGTTTTCTTCAATCAGTGAGACTACCGCATTGTCTGCGGTGTATGCGGCCAATCACTTAAAAACTATCAAGGCGATTGTTGCCCTAACAGAAACCGGCAACACGGCTAAGCTAATGTCGCGTATTACCAGTCAGTTACCTATTTATGGTTTATCTAGACACGAAGCGTCATTAAACGTAATGGCATTATTCAGAGGTGTAAAACCTGTCTACTTCGATTCTAGTGAAAGTGCCCCAGGTCAATTAAAATTCGATGTGATTGAAACATTGAAGAAAAAAGGCCTAATCCAATCTGGCGATCAGTTTATTATGACTTACGGTGATGCGATGGAAACGGTAGGTGCAACTAACGGGTGTAAAATCGTTACAGTTGACTAAATCCAAGCGATAGCATTTATTGAAAGGAGCTGATTTAGCTCCTTTTTTTATGGCCATTCACTTTGATTGTGCATTTGGGTAGACTGAGGAAAACGTCTACACTCAGCTGCATGTCTCAGGTTTTAGAAACACAAATTATCCATTGTCACGAATGTGGACTGCAGGTCACTGTGGAAAATTTGCCCGCTTGTCACAAGGCGCATTGCCCTCGTTGTGGCCACAAGCTAACTGAGAACAGACCCAACGCACAAGAGAGAATCTTGGTGTTTGCTATCACAGCGCTGATATTTTTGGGTCTATCCTTGCCTTTCGAATTCATTTCTTTTTCTGCGGCAGGTCAAACACAAACGATTACCGTGCCTCAGAGCATTATCATTTTGATTCAGAACCAATATTGGCCACTGGCACTGTTGCAGTTTTTATTAATCCTACTGCTCCCCTTGGCAATTATTCTTGCGGTTATGTATTTAATGCTTTGCAAATATTGGCAATTTTATCCAGCCCATTTAAAGCCGATGTTATCGATAATTTATTTTTTACTGCCGTGGAGTATGGCAGAGATTTTCTTATTGGGAGTGTTGGTAAGTCTCATCAAAATTATTTCCATGGCTGATGTGGCACTTGGATTTTCCTTTTTCGCTTTTATGGGATTTGTAGTCGCCAATACTGCGATGCTATTGAACATCGATAAACACCAATTACACCGTTGGTTTGACAAAAAAATTGAACAGCAAAAACACAGTTCACAAAATCATTCGAAAAACACGCAAGCAACCTGGGCGCTATTAGTTACTGCAGCCATACTCTATGTTCCTGCAAACCTGTGGCCCATTATGCAAACCAGTCTTCTTGGCAATACTGAACCTAGTACCATAATGGGTGGTGTAATTCTGTTGTGGAAAACCGGGTCTTACCCAATAGCGGCTGTAATCTTTATCGCAAGTGTGGTGGTGCCTACAGCAAAACTGGTTATATTGGCTTGGCTAAACATGTCAGTTCAGTCAGCAGAACTAGAAAAGCCCCGCGCTAAGACATTTTGGTACCGAATGACCGAACTGGTTGGCAAGTGGTCGATGGTAGACGTCTTTGTCGTTGCGATTTTAGTGAGCCTAGTGCAACTAGGAGGAACTATGGCAATTTATCCAGGACCTGCAGCTTTGGCCTTTTCAGGTGTTGTGATCGCGACTATGCTAGCAGCACACAGTTTTAATCCTGTAGCCATTTGGGCGAAACCAACACAACATGACTGATAATAATCAAGAGCAATCCCATTACGCTGATGTAAAGCCAATTCGGCGAATTTCAAAGATATGGTTAATCCCGATCGTAGCGTTATTGGTTGGCGCGTGGATGGTGTACTACCAAATAGCCAATCAAGGCACTGAAATAACCATTTATTTTAGCTCTGCCGAGGGTCTAGAAGCGGGTAAAACAAAAGTCAGAACGCGTTACGTTGATGTGGGGTTAGTAACCAAAATCAAACTCAGAGAAAATGAAAACGGCGTTGCAGTAAGTGCTCGTATAAATAAAGAAGCCGAGTCATTGCTCAGAGAAGATAGTGAGTTTTGGATAGTCACCCCAAAAGTATCACTCACTGGCGTATCTGGCTTAGGCACACTGCTTTCAGGGCCCTACATTGAACTGGCACCAGGCATGTCCGGCGTCAATTTGTACCAGTTTGAAGGGTTGGAAGAGCCTCCTGTTACTCCCGCCGGTACACCGGGATTACACATAACCCTTAATAGTAATGATGAGTTCGCCTACAAAGAAGGAGATCCTGTCATCTACAAAGGTCTGACAGTTGGTAAGTTTGAGGATATTTATTTCAACATGGAAGAACGCATTGTGTATTACAATGTGTTTATCCGAGCGCCTTACCACGAACTTATTACCACGACTACACGCTTTTGGGACTCTTCTGGAGTTCGTCTTAACTTAGGTGCAGAAGGATTACAGGTACACACAGGTAACGTAGAAACCCTATTAACTAATGGGGTCGCGTTTGGCATCCCAGAAGGTAGTGAAGAAGGCACGATAATTCGAGAACGAGCTTACTTCGATATCCATAAAAGTTATGACAAAGCGGTGGCACAACGTTATCGCAAAGGTGCCGAGTTTGTCATTATGGTGGAGGACTCTGTACGCGGTTTACGCGTTGGCGCCCCCGTTGAATATCGAGGCCTGCACATTGGCGAGGTTATTGCCGTCAACCCACCAAACGAACAGCAGCAAACCATCTTAGAAGATTCTTACAAGATTCCCGTAGTATTTATGGTGCAACCTGGCCGCGTCGGGCTAGAAGACAATGCAGCAAGTGTGAGGTTGGTTGCCACCCAAACTGAACTTTGGGTGGAAAAAGGGTTACGTGCCAGCTTGAAAATAGGCAACATACTAACAGGCGCACAATATGTTGATTTTCAATTCTATGACGACGTTTTGCCAGTTCAAGAAGAGTACTTTCAAGGCAAACGAATCATTCCTATGATTTCAGACGAGTTTGCACAGCTCACCGAAAAACTCACCTCTATCTTAGACAAGATTAATAAGCTGCCAGTGGAAACCACATTGGAAGAGATTAATGTAACCTTGAACTCTTTTGCCAAGACCGCACAGAGTTTTGAGCAGACCGGAAAAGAAATCAACGAGCTACTCGATAATGTGCAAAAAGAGCAGCTAATACAGCAGCTCAATGCCACGATGGACGCCTTTAAGTTTTTGGCTGAAAGCTACTCCAAAGATTCACAAACCAATCGCCAATTGAACGATACTATCGAAGAGTTAGAAGGCACATTATTAGAGTTGAAGCCGATCCTGAATCGATTGAACAAAACACCAAATAGTCTTATTTTCACCACAGGTGAAGAATCAGAAACCGTCTACCCAAAGGCGAAACAAGATGATCAATAAAAGCATCACCCACAAGGTAATACTCGCGGCTTTAACTTTATTACTCGCCGCCTGTTCTAGCCCACCCTCAACGATAAAATACTATCAACTCGACAGTGCCAAGCATTCGCTAAAGCCAACTGCAAAATTGAGCTTTTCCGCTCAATCACAGCATGTCGTAGTACAACAACTGGAACTGCCAGATTATCTTAAACATTCTATGTTGGTAGTGCGCACCAGTCCGCATCAAGTTTATTTTTCGCGTGAGAATGTGTGGGCAGAAAAGCCATCTAAAGCGATTCTTAATCAACTCATTGCAGATCTAAACGCTACATCTGAACAAGTGTGGTATAGCTCTTGGCGCACCCCAATAGAACGTGAAAATAGTCACGGCTTGCAAGTTCATATTACGCACTTCTATCCCACAGAAAACTCAGAGGTGATTCTATCAGGCAATATCGTGTTTATTGCCGCCGATCCTGAACTGAGCTGGCAGCAAGAATTTGCCTTTAGCCAACCACTACGGCGTGACGGCTATGAACACGCAATGGAAGTAATGAGAGCGCAAATTAAACAGTTAGCCGAAATGATAAATTCCGCCGTGACAAAGTAAGACTTTCACTTAGGTCTGTACTACAGTTACAAAAGGATTGATTAATTAACTGCACATTGAACCTTTCAGCACCGCGATTCTTAGTTAAGTATCTAAAAACTGGTATCAAACCAGAGCAAGATAGAGAAACCAACCGCCGTATTTTCATGGTAAACCTGTTCGGCTTGGTAGGGTTATCAATTACCGCTGCCATGGGTGTACTCGCCTTTATCGATAGTAACCTGTTGTTAGGTGGTACTTTATTTTGTGCAAGCGCGGTGTATTACATTGGCCACTATGTCACCCGTGTTTCCGGTAATTTCCAAGTTTCTTCGAATATCATTCTGTATTCATTGATGTTGTTGATGATTTATCTGGTGCAATCCGGTGGCGTCGCCAACACTGGCCCGTTATGGATATTCATGGTAGCGCCGGTATCACTATTTTTTGGCGGTATAAAAAGAGGCCTTACTGATATCGGCATTTTTGTATTTGCCATCGTTATTGTGATGTATTTTCCAGGAGACGCTTTATTAGGCACAACCTATAGCGATGAGTTTAAATCGCGTTTGTTGTATTCATTTCTAACTGTCACCTTTTTATCGGGTTACTACGAATACTCGCGACAACAGTCCTTCAAATTCATGTTAGAACTAAGCAACAAATATGAACAACAGGCAAAAATAGATCCTCTTACCAACCTATCCAATAGGCGTGATGCCATCGATAAATTAGAAATCGAAACACGCCATATACGCCGCAACAAAGACCAAGCTGCGATTCTATTGTGCGACATCGATTACTTTAAAAAGATTAACGATCTGTATGGCCACGATGCCGGAGATATGGTTCTGGTGAATCTCGCGAAGAGGTTTCAGGAGTTATTGATGGGTCAGGACACCGTTGCTCGCTGGGGCGGCGAAGAATTTCTAATATTGCTACCACAAACGAATAAAGAGCAAGCGAAAAGCGTGGCCGATAAGCTACAAACTCAGCTAAAAACATTTACTACACAGTACCAGCAATATCAAATCCAAATCACCATTAGCATTGGAATAAGTGAGTTAAACGCAGAACAATCAAATATTGATGACGCCATAAAAATCGCCGATGAAAATCTTTATATGGCAAAGGAAAACGGTCGTAATTGTTATTTCCCTCAATGAAAGTGCTTGCTACTTAGGGTTGAGTTCCAATTCAAATACGGTTCGCTTCTCTAAATTTGCTTCCTCAATAATATGCTGATGCAAAGCGTCAAACAGCACCTTGGTTTTGCCGTTGGCATCTAACGCGTTTAAGCTAGCTTCTATCTTTGACGCCAGTAACTCATTTTCTTTGGCAACAAAAAAATGAAAAATCACTGGGTAATGCAAAGCAATATTTGGCTCAATAACCAGTCCATCACCGACAAAGTGCTCGAACTCTGCTTGGATTTCAAAAATGCTCCTTGGCAAATAATCCACTCGTCCTCTGCGTAACATGTCAAATAAACCAGCGTAAGATGAAGAACCTTGAACGGCATAACCATTTTTTTGCAAAATCGTGAGATCAGGCCAATCGTGACCCAAACCAGCTAGCAGAACTTGTAACTCACTTTTGTTCTCAATATTCTGAAACTTGTTTTTATGGGATTCGTTTATCAACAACAAGCGATAGCCGAAAAGGCCTTGAAAAATAGGGTAATCAATGGCGCGCAAATCGGCTTTGCGTTGTTCAGAGGCAATACTCCAGAAAATATCGATCCCCAAATTGTTTTCTAAGATTTTTAACGCCCTACCCCGTGGCATCTTCATATCGGCGACTTTAAGTTGAATGTGTGCCAGCTCTGGCGACTCTTTGAGCGCTAGCCGTAACAAAGACAATGGGTACCCAACTCGCTCGTCAAATTCGGCTTCGGGTTTTGGATAGTATAGTTGCACTGGGATTTGCCCGATCACTACTGAACAAAATCCATATAAAACAACACCTAAGATAGTCTGTTTGAGCTTTTTCATCACGAGGTCAAAAAATAACACTAAATTAAATATAGATAAAAACCTTGAAATCTGCACAATGGTCGCCACTTAAATCCCACAGTGGCAACATAGGGTTCACGGCTAATCACATTCCCTATTCGTTGTACTAAGGAATAACAACAGGGCAAACCAAGGCCCAGCATTACAATACGGGAGCTTCCATGGCCAGAATCGAACCTTTAAATAAACAATCTCACGGCAACGTAAAAATTAAGCCATCAACTGATGTGAAAGATATTGTCACCCAAAGCATTTTGCCGTTGGTTGTCGGCGAATTTTCTTCTGCAGCAATTGAGTTTCCAATTTGCTTCATAAAAGTACCAGAAAGTGATGAGTTCTCAGCCGTTGCATTACTTGGCTTGGAAAAGGGTGAAAACCTTTTCGTTAGAGATGAGAAATGGGACGCGGCATATATGCCTGCTCGTTACACTCATAAGCCATTCGGCCTTATCAAAGCTGGAGAAGACGACCAACAAGGTTTCCAAATTGCCATCGACATGGACAGCGAATTAGTGTCTGAAGAAGATGGTCGCGAATTGTTCAATGAAGACGGTAGCGAAAGCGAATTTCTTGAGCAGCAGAAAAAAGCGATGGGCTCCTATCTTGAACAAGAGCAACTAACCAAAGCATTTATCAAAGAACTTCAGACTCGTGAACTGCTTGTAGCAAAGAAAATTTCTCTTACTGTAAATGGCAGAAAAATTGACATTGATGGTATCAACATCATTGACGAAGAGAAATTAAACGCGGTTTCAGACGAAGATTTTCTCGATATGCGTAAACGCGGCATGTTACCGGCGATATACACGCACATGATATCAATGCGTCAGGTTAGCGGTCTTATTAAACGCAAAACAGAAAGAGAAGTAGCAGCTAACGCTTAATCCCAAAATAATAGTAAAAAACGCGGCATAGCCGCGTTTTTTTATGGGGTTCTTTTGTAAGCTGTATAGCGTCCAGGCGGTTCTCGTTTCGGCATTAACAATCTTGCTGAGTGCGCTTCTACATGCACCGTCATTAATCCAGCCTTAATACTCAAATCGGCATCTCGTCCGGTTAGCAGATCAATAAATCCAGCACCATTCATGAGCTTAGAATTAGCCACCAAAATCGTTTCCGTTATATCTTCACTGTGGCTGTTTACCAATATCAATACCGTCTCGCTGACCTTATCGGTATACCTTTCAAAACCGAGTAAATGTTCACACGTTACCGCCCTGAAATCCCCGACAACAAGTGCTCGATGGCTGCGCCTTAGTTGGATTAACTGTCTAAACCAGGTGTAATGTTCATTATCTTCAGTCACCCAATCCCACCGCATGGGTGCTCGCATTTCAGGGTCTTCGCCACCTTCCATTCCCACCTCAACACCGTAGTAAACATTGGGGCTACCCGGTAGGGTCATTTGCAATAGTTGCGCGAGACGCTGTTGCCATGTGCTTGAAAGGGCTGTTTTTAATCTAGCAGTATCGTGGTTATCCAACACAATCCAAGACATCAATAAATGCTCATAATCTGTGTCTGACACTACTCTAATAAGCATCTTGGAAGCAGCTGACACGGACAATTGCCCAGACAACAGATGGTATATGATTCCTCGAAAAGTGAAATTCATAATACCGTCTATGGAAGGGAACCAATGTGCCGGATAATTCCAAATTTCTCCCACCACAAGCGCATCCTCACGCACAGTGTGTGCAGCTTGCGTTAGTTCATATAGGTAGTCAAAACCGATATCAAACGCCACGTCGAGCCGCCAGCCATCTACACCGTTTTGTAAATAACCTTGAACCACGGAATCAGAATTCAAATAGACGTAATCTCGAACTTCTTTGTTTTCCAAATTGAGTTCAGGTAAATTGAGCGCGTCTGCCCAGGCAATGTAGCCTGCCTCAGCTTGCTCATCCCAAACGAACCAATCTTGGTATTTTTGGTTTGATTGCGCTAATTGAAAAAAATTAGAGTTTCTTCCCATGTGATTGAAGACGCCATCAAGCACTAGTTTCATACCTTGTTTATGGATGGCGTCAGCAAGTTTTGCTACGTCACTACGCTCACCAAATTCCGGAGACACTTTTTTGTAATCTAGCGCATCGTACTTGTGATTGGTGTAGGCGTCGTGGATAGGATTGAGATAGACAATATCTACACCTAACGCTTGCAAATAATCCAGCTTACTCGCAACACTATTGAGATCTCCGCCCCAAAACTCTATCTCATGACTCCACAACTTTTCAGACTCTAAATACACTCCGTGTTTAGGAACTTGTTGCCAATCCATTAACTTTTTAGGTTCTGGATACAGGTGCTTTTTAGCGTCGATATTATTGCTTGGTGCAAATCTATCTACTAGAACTTGGTAAATCAAAGCGCCTTTGCGCCAATCTGCTTCTCGATCTGAATATATATCTGACATTGTTTCTGATGCTATAAAATGAGTTGGTGTCTACTAGTGCCCACGTTGGAAATCCAAATTGCACAGTTTCGAGTGTACTTAAAAAACAAATGAAGAAAAGAATTGCTATTTGTTTTGATAAAGCACTTGGCAAATATCATGTTTTATATAAGATATCTTATCACTAAGAATGTACCTATTTGAGCAGGAGAGAATATGCAATTCGATGCCAACGAACACCCTCATAGACGCTATAACCCTTTGACTGGGGAATATGTATTGGTTTCTCCGCATCGAACCAAGCGCCCGTGGTCAGGGCAAGTCGAAGACAGCCAAGACGTGCAACGACCGCAACACGATCCAGGCTGTTATTTATGCCCGGGAAATGAGCGCGCCGGCGGGCATATGAATCCTGACTACAAAGGTACGTTTGTCTTTACCAACGACTTTGCAGCCTTGATGCCAGATTCTCCAGCATCCCAAGAACAAAAACATCCACTGATGAAAATGGAAGCGCAAAACGGTACCTGCCGGGTCATATGTTTTTCTCCTCGTCACGATTTAACTCTGCCAGAAATGGAAGAGGAAGACTTGGTTGGTGTCGTCGATGTTTGGGCAGAGCAAACAGCGGAGCTTGGCGAAAAGTATCGTTGGGTACAAGTATTCGAAAACAAAGGCGCAGCAATGGGATGTTCAAATCCACATCCCCATGGACAAATTTGGGCCGGCTCTTCTTTGCCAAATGAGCCCGCTAAAAAAGACGTTAACCTGAGAAAGTATTACGAAGAAAATAGCAGCAACCTATTACTGGACTATGTCGAGTTAGAGCAAAAAGAAAAAGAACGCATAGTGGTTGAGAATGACGATTGGATGATGGTGGTACCGTTTTGGGCAACTTGGCCTTTTGAAATGCTCTTATTACCAAAGTTCGCTGCCAAAAGAATGACTGATGTCGTTGGTCCTCAAAGGAAGTCATTGGCGAATATTTTAAAGCGTGGCCTGAGCAAATATGACAATCTGTTTAATACATCATTCCCTTACTCAATGGGATGGCATGGCGCGCCATTTGATGACAACGACCACTCGCATTGGCAACTACATGCTCATTTCTATCCCCCATTGTTGCGCTCCGCCAGTGTTAAAAAGTTCATGGTGGGCTACGAGATGTTAGGCGAAGCCCAAAGAGACATTACGCCAGAGCAAGCCGCGGTGAGGCTCCAGGCTTTATCTGAGGTTCATTACAAGAGTGCAAAATGATGGAAGATAAACAACTCATATCTGAATTACTTGAGGCCTTTGTCGATAAATTTGGCTCGACTCCACAACATCTGTTTCATTCGCCCGGCAGAGTTAACCTGATTGGTGAACACACGGATTACAATGACGGCTTCGTGATGCCAATGGCAATAGATTACGGTATTTGGTTCGCGGTGACACCACGTCACGATACTCAGATTAACCTACACTCACTGGAGTTTGAAACTAGCTGTCATTTCGATTTGAAACGCTTTAATAAAGGTAAGCAGTTTTGGGGCGAATACGTAAAAGGAGTCGCTTGGGCGTTGCAAGAAGCTGGACATAAGCTTACCGGTTGGGATGGCTATGTCGTTGGAAATATTCCCAAAGGCGCGGGCTTGTCTTCCTCAGCCGCGTTAGAAGTCGGTATAGCCAAAATATTCTCTGAGTTAAGTAACTTAAATCTAGCACCAGAAGAGCTGGCTACCCGCGGGCAGTTAGCTGAAAATAAATGGGTGGGCGTTAACTGCGGTATTATGGATCAGATGATAATCGCCGCTGGTAAAAAGCATCACGCATTATTGATAGATTGTCGTGATTTAAGTTACAAGCATGTGCCCATTCCTTCAGGTGTTAGTGTTGTTGTTATGGATACAGCAACCCGAAGAGGATTGGTAGACTCCGCCTACAATGAACGCCGCGAACAGTGCCAACGAGCAGCTGACTTTTATAAAAAGTCGGTATTGCGCGATGTTGATTTAGCACAACTAGCCGAAGAACCACAATTAACCGGCGATGAGTTTAAACGCGCCAAACACGTCGTTGGTGAAAATGCCAGAGCACTAGATGGTGCTAAAGCTTTGGCCGACAACGCCCTAGCTGAATTTGGCGCGCTGATGAAACAAAGCCATACCAGTTTGAAGGATGACTTTGAAGTGTCTTCGCCTGCGCTTAACTCCATTGTTGAAATAGCCCAAGCTACCGACGGCTGTTTTGGAGCACGTATGACAGGTGCAGGCTTTGGTGGCAGTGCAGTCGCTCTGGTCGAATTCGATAAAGTAACCGAATTTTGTGATAGCGTTGCTCAAAAATATCAAAAGGCGACTGGTCTTCGCGCCAATATATACAGTAGTAAAGCAGCTCAAGGCACTCACAAACTCTACTAACAGTTACAGATACTTTTTAGAAGCAATAAAAAAGGGCAGCGCAAGCTGCCCTTTGGCTTTGTAGCTAATCTCAGTCAGCGGCTCCGGTTAACACTGACTTGCCCTTACCTATCAATAATTCCGCTCGTTTACCCAAAATGAAACGGTTAACGAATAACGCTACCGCAACACAGAAGATAAGTGTGAACAACATCATGTGTATGTAATGCAAAGGCATGAAGACAAATGAGAAGTAGGCGTAAAGCAACACTCCACTGATGACCGCAATAATAGCTGCAATCGCATCAACATTCTTAAACAGCAGACCAACGATAAAGGCAGATAGTATCGGCATACTCACTAGACCCCACAGCTCCTGCAGCAGATTAATAATACTGTCAGCCTGGGCGTAAACAGGCACCAGTGCGATAGCGATAACCACAAATAGGAATGTCACAACGCCACTCAGAATCGGCACATTAGGCTTATCATTGATATAGCGTTCATGTAAGTCACAAACATACATTGCTGCTGAGGAGTTAATTTGACTGTTAAAAGTACTTAACACGGCTGCCGCCATACCCGCAGCGAAAACGCCTGACAACCAGGAAGGTAATACATCCCCTACGATACGGCCGTAAGCGGCATCACCAATATCACCGTACAGTTGAAATGACACAATACCGGGTACCACTATCATCGCTGGGATGAGTAACAAACGAATACCTGCCGCAGCAAAAATACCTTTCTGCGCTTCTTTCACAGACGGTGCGGCCATTGCGCGCTGGGTAATTGTCTGGTTGGTACTCCAATAAAATACCTGAATAAATATCATACCGGTCAATAACGTATGCCAAGGTAACGGTGAATCGTTATCGCCGATTAACGTTAGGCGCTCCGCGGGAATTTGACTGAAGTCATAATCAATCGCTGCCATAGACATAAATACGATCAACATGCCTAAAAACAGAATGAGGATACCGCTGTAAGTATCCGATACGGCTACTGCTCTTAGCCCACCAAAAATGGCATAACCAGCCCCTACAAAAGCGAATACAGTGGCAATAGGAAGCACACCGATATCATCAGCACCGAACATCGAAATCATAAATAAGGCGCCTGAGTAAATTACCGCTGGTTGGAAAATAAGGACGTTTGCGCACAAGAACATCAATGCGATCATGGCTCGGATATGCTTGCTGTTGTAACGCTTCTCCAACAGCTCGGTAGTGGTAGTACAATTGTATTTGTAATAGACGGGCACAAACACTTTAGCCAGGATGATAAGGCCAAAAAACGCAGCAAATTCCCACCAGGCCAACAGCATCATTTGATTACCATTCATGCCGACAAGTTGATCTGTGCTTAGGTTAGTTAAAGTAATAGAGCCTGCTACAAACATCCACGACAAGCCACCACCGGCAAGAAAATACTCTTTATTGGAATCTGCGGAATGTCTATTTTGGCCAGCACACTTTAGGTATGTTAGAAACGCGATTAGCGCAATAATAAAACAAAAAACTATGACCTGAATGGTTGAATCAGTCACCTGCTCTCTCCAGTGTTGTTGTTCTCTTATTCACTCCAATAAAAACTGAAAAACTTATTTATTGTTATCTGGGTTTGTGAAATTCTTTTCTAGCCTGTTCCATTTTCTGCATTGTATCTGTCACATCCGCCTTACTCAGAAATTCGACCCATATCGGCATTAGCGCCCTTGCGTAGGCCTCCGAGGCGTCTCTGTCAAAATACTGGGTGAGTCCATCTGCCTCTACCAGCAACTTGTGCCCTTTTTTATGCAACGGATCCGACTCCACTGCGTGATCCAAACTCAACGAGAATTGACTAAGCCCTTGGTTAAAGCGATCTTGCTGCTCTGTACGTAGCAAAAACGCCATAAACTTCTGCGCTAAATCAGGCCGTTTTGCCGTCTTTGGTATCACTAATACATCTGTTGGCGACAACTCAAAGCGCCCAACACTGTTATCTATTTCTGGGAAACCAAAAACGTCAATTTGCCCTCTCAATCTGAGCGGAATAAGTTGTGTCATAAAGTTGCCCATCAGCACAACGCCCGCGTTTTCTCGCAATAAATCAGGCAATGTATCGCGCCAGGTTAACTCATTGTGCTTATCAAAGAAGTAACCTTGCTCAATCAAACCTTGCCAGTGCACCAGCACGTTCCTGATTCGCTCGTCCTGAAAGCTTTGCTCTCCAGACAACACTTTTCGATGAAAATCTAGCCCGTTAATTCGCAAGTTAAGATATTCAAACCAAGCTGAAACGGGCCAACGTTCTTTCGTCCCTATTGCGATTGGGGTAATCCCCGCCAGCTGCAATGTTTGTAACGCCGCTCTAAATTCTGACCAGTTAGCCGGGGGCTTTATTCCCAAACGTTTAAAAAGTACCGGTTTGTAGTAGAAGCCCCAGTTATAATAAGACACCGGCAACCCATAGGTTCTACCGCCAAACGCTACCAGCGTCTTGACCGACGCTGGAAATTTCTCATCTAATTTTTGCTGTTGCCAAAATTGATCGATAGGTAGCACTTTATCTTTGCGAACAAACCGGAACAACCGCTCCCCTGCTTGCCACAAAATAAGATCAATTTCAGACTCACCATTCATCCAGTCACTAATTTCTTGTTTGAGGACGGAGTCTTCTTTAAAGATGTATCTAACGTACAAATCTGGGTTTTGCTGCTGAAAAGCATAAGCTATCGACAACAACGCTTCCCTTTGCTGACCAGAGATACCTATCGCTGCCATTTTGACAATCTTGGCGTTTTTTTCAGCCGCAGCCCACGCACCGGGTACAAGACCAAACAAACCAATTAACGCCGATAGAATCAAAAATCTGAAAATGTGCAATGTTTACTTCTATTATGTGGGATATCTACCCATGGTAGCCTATAAAAATGCAACTTTCCCGAAACATAAGGTAAACATTTTATTAACATTCTCCGCAGCACTTAAACAACGTATCTTTGAAGCACCTATATGAAGTTAACAATTATGAAAACACATCTTATATAAGATATCTATTCGTTTTTAATGAAAAATACATATCAAAAGGTCATACCTGTTGGTCTTAACGTAACCCGCGCCACTTTAAGCGCCTAAATTTCAGGCAATATATTGTTAACAAATGCTTTTTCACCTCTTAAATTTTTTGTTAACACAATGTAATTAAAAGGTTTTTTTGACGATTAACAAGAGTGTTGAGATAAACTTTCAAAATTACACTTTTATTACTATATTTCAGAGAGTTACCGAATTATGCCCGAGAGGATTTGCCTCTCAATGGGGACGCATTAGTGCCGCTTAAAACGTATCTTATATAAGATATTAGTTGTTTTACAGTTTTTTAACATGTATCGTAAGCGGCATAGGACAGTCAAAGTTCAGGCCGCTTATTCCTCAGGAGCGGCGCTTCGACATTGCGCGGTCGAAAGCACATAGCATGATTTGTCCAACAAAATTGCGCCGCCTCTTTTAGTGCAAGAGGCGGCGTTGATACAGAAGGATGCATGTTGTTTTGACTCCCTGACGACGCATGCATCCCATTTAGCACAACACAACGTAAAAAAATGAGGACATGCACATGAAGCGAAATTATCTAAGTTCCGCTGTCAAGGCCGCCCTATTGCTACCCGCTGTAGGTTTGGTTGCACCAGCAATCGCGCAGGAATCGGATGATGGCGTAGAAGTCATAGAAGTACGAGGCATTGTAAGCAGCTTAAAAAGAGCAATGTCAGATAAAAAAGAAGCCGTTATAGTTTCCGACGGCATAGCTGCAGAAGATTTAGGTAAGTTCCCAGATCTAAACGTTGCTGAATCTTTGCAGCGTATTACTGGTGTTTCAATCGACCGTGATGGTGGTGAGGGACAGCAAGTATCAGTTCGTGGTCTAGGACCACAATATAACGCCGTATTGGTCAATGGTCGTCAGTTAGCAACTGATAGTGCAGGTCGTGAGTTCAACTTCGACGTGCTCGCCGCTGACCAAATCACTGGCGCACAAGTATACAAGAGTACCTCTGCTGGTTTCCAAGAAGGCGGCATCGGTGCAACCATTCAAGTTACGACTGCTCGCCCGTTTGATTTTGATGGCTTCCAAGCTGTGGGGTCGGTAAAAGGCGTATATGAAACTCTGTCAGAAGAAACTTCTCCGGTATTTTCTGGCTTGGTAAGTAACACCTGGAATGATGGTAAAATGGGTGCCCTTTTGGCGGTTACTCGTTCAGAACGTAATGTACAAATCAACCGTATTGAAACGGCTGGCTGGCGCCCTGGTCAAACCATTTCAAACCGTAATGATGGCGTTTTGGCCTCAAACGTTTATATCCCGCGCAACTGGGATCAAATTGTTGATCAACAAGACAGAACTAGAACTAACGCTAGCGTCGTTTTCCAGTTTGCACCATCTGACGAAATGACCATCACCCTTGATGGCTTTGTTTCAGCATTCGAAGTTGACTCAGTTGCAACTGACTTAGCGTCTTGGTTTGAACCAGACAGAGTTGGTGAAGTTGAAGTTGACGCAGCAACTAACACCGCAGTTTACTTCACGCAAGAAATCGGTCTACACAGTGGTTCAGGTGATCCTGCAACTGACTTCGTATCACATACTCGTAATTCACGTGATGTGACTAACGACGGTTTCGGTTTGAACGTCGAGTGGGCAGTAAATGACCAATTAGAAGCAGTATTTGATCTTTCCACTTCATCTGCTGAAAACGACCGCGCTGGCCGTGACCGTTTCAACGTTATTGGTATTATTAATAACTATTCTTACGATGGTCGTGGCTCAATTCCGACGGTCGCGCACGATGGTTTTACCAACGGTTCATTGCCTGACGTAAACTTAGCGCGTTTGCACTACAACGAGAAAGGTAATCGCTTCTCTGACGAAGACGAAATTACCGAAGCAAAAGCTGACTTCAAATACACCCCAGACAATGAAAACTGGACGGAAATGCGTTTTGGTGTTTACCGCCAAGAACGTGAGAAGTCGAGCTTCCAAAAGTTTGATAACGCAGGTTGTGCGTTCTGTGGTTACGGTGAGCCAGCTCCTGCAGGGCTAGTAGTTCCATTCACAGCGAAGAACTACTTCCCAGGCTTAATAAGTACTTTCTATACCTATGACGGTGATGCTTACTTCGATTACATGTCATCTCAAGGTGTTGATTTCGTTCCAACGTTACAAAACAACCGTTACACCATTAACGAAGATATCACGTCTCTTTACGTAGATTTTGATTTCATATACGACCTTGGCGACATGCCATTGTCAGTTAACTTTGGTGCCCGTTATTCAGAAACAAGCATTGATGTGCTCGCTGTACAAAGTTCAATCGACGATGTTGTTCCAACCTCTGACTTGACCTTGTTTAGCAACGTATTGGGTTCACCCTCTGAGTTCACTCAAGGTGGTAGCTACTCGAACTTGCTACCTAGCTTGAACATGAAATTAGAGGTCGCTGACGACAAGATTTTACGTTTCAGCGTATATGACTCGTTGACTCGCCCAACCATGTCAGAGCTATCGCCGGCCACTATCTTTAATGAACCGCGTCGTCAGAACTTAACCGCAAGCGGTGGTAACCCTAACCTTGAGCCAATCAAGTCAGAAAACTGGGATTTGTCATTTGAGTGGTACTACGATGACGCGAGTGCATTCAGCTTTGCAGTATTCAACAAAGACGTAACCGACTTCATTGTATCCTTGACCGGTGATGAAGTATTCACACTTGCCGATCGTTCTGGACAGCCTGGTGAGAGATGTAATGTCGCCAATACTGACCTTTGTGCAGTTGACGCCGTGCTTGACCCACTAAACCCTGGTCTGGACGTTGTTGCAACCACTGAAGAACTCAATGGTGTGAGCGAAGTTTACAGCGTAACTCGCCCACAAAACGGTGATGAAGCGACTATCACTGGTTTCGAAATTGCGTGGACTCACGTTTTTGAAAACGGCTTTGGTATTACAGCTAACGCGACTAAAGTAGATAGTGACGCCTCTGTAGGTGGTTCATTAGAGGGTCTAGGGGACTCACAAAACCTAGTCGTCTTCTATGAGAAAGATGCATTCCAAGCACGTGTTGCATTTAACAATAGGGAAGCGTTCTTACGTCGCGTAGATAATGGTTTCAATGGTGAGCCTGTATACACTGATACCTTTGGTCAGTGGGACATCAGTGCAAGCTATGATGTTAACGAAACCTTTACTGTGTTCTTTGAAGGGATCAATATCACAGAGGAAGAACTTTATCAGTACGGTCGTTTCAGAACCCAGTTCTACAACATCGAAGATAACGGTTCTCGTTATGCATTGGGTGTAAGAGCGAAGTTCTAAAACTCTGTTCGTTTATGATGAAAGAGTCCGCCCATGACGGGCTCTTTTTTCGTTATACATTTAATACGCGAACTCATTTCGATAGTTGTTGCCCCATCGATTGGGATTCGCCATTATTAACCTTACCTAAACCGATTTTTTAGTTTGCAAGTTCAACGTTTCACATTAGGTTGCGATGGAAAAATTAAATAAAAGATTAGTCATTGTAGGCGGTGGTACCGCGGGTTGGTTAACCGCAGCGATTGTAGCAGCACATCACAAATCACATCTTCCAGATTCGGTGCAAGTCACCTTGGTTGAGTCTTCCGATATTCCTACTATTGGTGTGGGTGAAGGCACTTGGCCAACCATGAAGAATACTATTCGCAGTATCGGTCTCAAAGAGAGCGACTTTTTTAAACATTGCCATGCAGCGTTTAAACAGGGGGGTAAATTTGTCAATTGGGTGCACCCTGAAAATGAGTTTTACTACCACCCTTTTACGTTTCCTTTTGGTTACGGCAACATAGATCTAGCTCCTTATGTGCAAGACATAGGAAAATTTGCCGAAGAGTCTAACTTTCAACATCACGTATGCGAAGCTGGATTAGCGCCCCGCTCTCTTGCCGAGGGCGAATATCAAGGACAATGTAACTACGCCTATCACCTAGATGCGGGGGCTTTTGCAGAGTTGTTGAAAAAGCATTGCACCTCAAGACTGGGGGTAAGACACGTCGTGGCGACGGTAAAACAAGCCAAACTCGATAGCCAACAAAATATTACCAGCATAGAATTTGAACAAGATTTACCTGATATAGAGGGTGATATCTTTGTCGACTGCACCGGGTTTGCCTCATACTTACTAGGCAAAACTCTGGGGGTTGGATTCAAACCCACTAATGACATCTTATTCAACAACCGCGCATTAGCTATGCAAGTGCCCTATGAACACGAAAATAGCCCTATCGCCAGTCATACTATTGCCACTGCGCACAAATCCGGCTGGACCTGGGATATTGGCCTGACTTCTCGTCGGGGTGTTGGATATGTTTATTCCTCTGACTTCACCACAAAAGAAGAAGCTGAAGCAACATTGCATCAATATGTGGGGCCGGCTGGTAAAAACTTATCCATTAAAGAGATCGAATTTCAATCGGGACATCGCGAGCAATTTTGGAAAAATAATTGTGTCGCCGTTGGCTTAGCTGCTGGCTTTGTAGAGCCGCTAGAAGCGACCGCATTGATGCTTATTGAACTTTCCGCGCGCTACATAGCGGAACAATGGCCAACATCAAGCGACCTCAACGCTCTTACCGCCAAACGCTTCAATCAGCAAATGCAGTATCGCTGGGGACGAATTTTAGACTTTTTAAAATTGCACTACATGTTGACCAAGCGTCCTGAGGAATATTGGCGAGCCAATACACAAGTGGATACCATTCCCGAATCATTACAAGAAGATTTGGCACTGTGGCAATACCGAGGGCCGTCAACGCAGGACTTTAATTCCGCGATTGAACTGTTTCCCGCGGCGAGTTATCAATACGTAATTTATGGAATGGGCTTTCGCCCAGAATTTTCAAAAACACAAAATGTTTTTGCACAAACTGCTCAAGCTCAAAAAATTATCGCGCGCAATCAACAGTTTACCGAACAGATGTTGCGTAAATTACCGAAACATAGAGACATGATCCAGCAATGGCTGGCACACAGTTGACCTAAGGAAAAATATGACCCAGTTAACTCAACTTAATCCAGAGCAGCACAAAAACCTGAACGTTGCTCCGGATAGCATCGCTATTCTTGCGAAACAAATGCAAATCGTTCACGTCAACGCCGAAGAAGTGTCTAAAGCGGCTACTGAACTCCCTGTATTTTTCACCCGCAGTGAGCAAACCGGAGGCTGGGGAATGTCAGTCTTGACTTGCTTGGTCAATGAATATAACGGCTCAGTTCAGGATGGTCGCTGGCTTGCGGGATATACGCCAACCTACCTTACAACTTACCCAGTTTTCCCTATACGAATTGAAGGTAGTGAGGAACACGGTTTTGGTATAAATACCGACGACCCGACTCTATCAGAGTCAGAGGGTAACGCATTGTACAATGAAGATGGTTCTGAAACTGCTTATCTACAAAACGTCAAACGGCAAATTGAATCAGACATCAAAGGCAGCATGCAAACTCATCAAATGACTCAAGTCTTACGTCAATTGGAATTATTTAAAGCCGTTACTTTAACCCTCCACTTTAACGATGGCAGCAAACAAAACTTGCAGGGTCTGCACACCATTGACGAAGACAAACTCAAGTCACTTGACGCCGCCACTCTAAAGCAACTTAGTGACAAGGGATACTTGATGGTAATTCATGCCTGTTTGATGTCGCTATTTAAAATTAACCTATTGGTGCGAAGCCATAATCAAGTTGCACCTGAACAAACAATAGACAAGGTAAATATCGCGTTACCCGCTCAATAAGGAAGGAATGAATACAATGCACAATTCTGAATTGTTGACCATCAAGGGCAAACACACTTGTATGATTTTCTCTTTACGAGAAGGCATGCCGGAGCTCATTCATTGGGGTAAACACCTTTCTAATGTGCAAGGTGCCCTACTTTGCCGCGACAAACCCGTTCCACAAGGAGGACTAGACGAAGTACCCCCCTTGACGTTATCCGGTGATATTGGTCGAGGCCTATTTTGTCCACCTGGTTTGCAAGGACACAGGGAGGGATTGGATTGGTCTCCTATTTTTAAGGTAACTGATATCCAGCAGAATGAGCATGAAGTCACTTTTATGTGTGACGAAGCTATTGCCAAGCTGCAACTGAAAATTAGTATTGCTATTGATGCAAAAACCGACGTAGCAAGCTGGGAAACCTCGTTAACAAACCTATCCGACAGCCCATACCAGTTACATCGCTTGTTCATTACTTTGCCTGTTCCGGCGCACATGAATCAACTGCGCAGTTTTGGCGGGCGCTGGTGCCAGGAATTCAAGCAACACGATGTCGAATTGGAGCACGGTGCTATTCGCATAGAATCTAGACACGGAAGAACATCTCATCAAAAATCACCCTTCTGGCAAATTGGACAGCCTGGTTTCAGCAACTGCCAGGGCGAAATGTATGGGTTACATTTAGCGTGGAGTGGGAACCATTGTTTTAACTTTGAAGTAACCAGCGATGGTCGCTATCTTGTTCAGGTCGGCGAGTTATTACTCCCTGGTGAAAAAAGCCTTACAAAAGACGAAACCTACACCACGCCCAAACTATTGCTGAGTTACAGTGACCAAGGAACCAATGCGCTTAGTCAGCAATTTCATAGTTACGTGCGCAGTAATATATTACAGTGGCCGAGTATCAAACCTCGCCCGGTGCTATTAAATACCTGGGAAGGTATTTACTTTGACCATGACCCCAATTACATCATCAAAATGGTGGAAGCCTCAGCGCAACTCGGCGTCGAGCGATTTGTACTTGATGACGGTTGGTTTAGAGGCCGTAACAATGAAGATGCGGCACTTGGTGATTGGCAGCTAGATGAGGACAAGTATCCCGATGGTCTTGAGCCGGTTATCAACGCTGTTGTTAAAAATGGTATGGAGTTTGGAATTTGGGTCGAACCAGAAATGGTCAATCCCAACTCAGACTTGTATCGCGCACATCCCGACTGGGCAATGCATATTCCCGGCTATTACACACCACTTGGTCGTTATCAGCAAGTTCTCAATTTACAAATACCTGAGGCATTCGACTACATTTTTAACTGTTTAGACGAGCTGCTGAGCAAATACGACGTGTCATACGTAAAATGGGATATGAACCGCCAGCTAGTGCAAGCGGCACATGAGGGCAAAGCAGGTACTTGTGGACAAACGCGCGCGTTTTATCGCTTGATAAGTGCTCTGAGAGACAAACACCCGGACGTAGAGATTGAGTCATGTGCCTCTGGCGGTGGACGAGTGGATATGGGCGTATTGGAATATACACACCGCTTTTGGACATCTGACTGCAATGATGCGCTAGAGCGAGTCTCGATTCAAAATGGCTTCTCCCAGTTTTTTCCGCTTGAGCTGATGGGTGCGCACATAGGTGCTGACGAAGCTCACACAACAAAACGACGCCACAACAGCCAATTTAGAGGCACTGTTGCGTTATTTGGGCATTTAGGCTTAGAACTGGATCCCGTTAAAGCGACGTCTGAAGAAATATACAGCTTTAAAGAACACGTGGCTCTGCACAAAGAGCTGCGTCCTCTATTGCACGCCGAATCTTCCAGATTTTATCGTTTAGACAGCGTTAATGATGAGAGTATTGTCGCCTGGATGGTAACATCGGACGATGCACAACGAGCAGTGGTTGCCTATTTCCAAACGGCGATGCAAAAACATTCCGTTCCTCCGCTCATCCCACTTAATTATTTAAATAATGATAGCGTTTACGATGTGAATGTATTGGTAAGAGAACAAGATATTGGTTATGCCATGAAGCGCGAACCGGCGTGGATGCGCCAATCGACACAAGTCGGTGGAGAATGGTTGAACCAAAAAGGATTGCAACTCCCTGTACTTTATCCAGAGACCGCGCTCCTTGTAGAGCTCAACGCCATGGAAAAATAGTACCTAACGCGACGCGTCAACATCCACTTGGCGCGTTTTCCTACCCGATTTTTAGCAATTTACTATTTAACATATGCAATTATGTTATTTTTTCCTGCACTTTTGACATATTAGCCATAAGTTCAAGTTCAAATTTTGTCATATTAGTTTAATATGTGACAATGTAACTGTAGACATGTGCCCACTTATCACCCGATGCGACTATTTAAAACCTTACTCCTGTTAGCTTGCTTTGCTGCTCCGCATGTGAGTATGGCTCAGGACAAGAAAGTGTTGCGTGTGGGTGTAAACGAACGTCCTGTTTTTTCTTATCGTTCAACAAAAACTGAATTTGCCGGACTCGATATTGAACTCGTCAAAGCTATTGCTGAAGAGACGGGATACGAACTAGAGCTAGTGCACTACCCTTGGCAGCGGATATTGTACTTGCTCAAGCTTGGACGTATTGACATGACCATGTCTGCCGCTGATACCGAGGAACGCCGTCAATATGCACACTTCAGCGATGAATATTTTAGGCTAGGCCACAACATGCTTTTCGTGCTGGTGGAAGACTTACAAAAATACAGTCATATTCGCTCGTTGCGAGATTTGAAAAGCAATAAGCTTAAAATAGCGGTACAGCGAGGTGCTGCTTATTCACATGAATATGATGCACTGAGCCGTGAAGCGTGGTTTGAGAGGAACCTGCACGTATTAGACAGTGTGGATAGGAAAATAGAATCGCTTCTTATTGGGCGTGTTGATGCCTACATTGGCTCGGAGATCGGGTCGCATGACATGCTCAAGAAAATGCAATTAACCCAGCGGATAGTTCCACTATTTTACCTTATGAGTGACGAAGAAGCGCAAACTCATATGATGTATTCCAAGAAAACGGTATCTATTGAACAGGTTGCAGAGATTGACGCGGCGCTTGCAAGGCTGAAGGCGAACGGCACTTATCAAAAGATAATACAGCCATACAGCATCCAGCCTAGGCAATATTAAGACGATTAGAGCTTTTTAATTCTGATACTACCGCCACTGGTAACTAGCGAAAGCTCTGGGCCACCGCCATTGATTTCACCACGTATAGACTTTTTCTTCACCCTGCCATCGACATCAAACTGACTTTTCACACGTCCGCCGCTGGTAGAAGCTCTTAAATCAATTGCGATATCTTCTGCAAGATAGGCGGTAATTGAGCCACCAGAGGTGCGCAATTCAGCATCTTTGCTGATCTGTTTAGCAAAGGTCGTGCGAATACTGCCACCCGATGTATGAGCGTCAATAGCGCCATAAACGGCTTCAGTTGTAATTGAACCGCCAGATGTATGAACGTCAACATCGCCTTGAATATTGCCAAGTGTGATTGAGCCACCAGAGGTATTAGCATCTACGTTACCGGTTAAGTCTTCAATCGATATTGAACCACCTGATGTACGTAAATCTAGCTCATATTCTTCAGGCACAGTGATATTGAACTTGACCCTTAAATCCCTGCCCCAACCTCTGCCGTTCTCAACTTCCCCAACGAGAAACACATCATCACCCGAGGCCTTACTTTCAAACTCAAAGTCATCGGCATCGTCACCTGAGACTTCAATTTCGACTTTTACAACCTTTTCATCGTGAGTTTCAATATTGATAGAGCCTGACTCTGTACGCACTTCAAGTGTCCCGCCATGGTCAACTTCAAATGTGCGCGAAATGTCTTTCGCAAGCAACGTTTGGCTAAAAAATGCAGCTGCCAAACAAGTGGTAACGGCAACCTTAGATAAAGCTGATGAGCGTGTGGATAACATAATTTAGTCCTGTTTTATCTCTAATTTCTAAGTAAGTCGTTGCTTTCACTCCAAAGGTTTAAACGACGCAAAAAATTTTTATGACCCCCTATGACGATTTATTCATTAGCAATTTGCACACCCTCTAAAAAGCGACAATTGTCATAATGACGATACGTCCATCTCGCTATCATTGTTGGCTGAAGAAATGACATCAAATTGTTATTCGGGTAACCTCGCGACAATCCACCAAAGAAGGCGAGAACATTGAATAACTGGATACATTCTGCGATACAAAAAATAGAAGCCGACTTTCAGCGGTCAGCGGATACTCATTTAATCAAAGTACCACTAGCCAGATTTCCAGGTATTGATTTGTATTTAAAAGATGAATCAACGCACCCTACAGGCAGCCTCAAACACCGGTTGGCTCGTTCACTATTTTTGTACGGCTTGTGTAACGGCAAAATTCACGAAAATACCACAATCGTCGAGGCCTCATCAGGCAGTACTGCAGTATCAGAAGCTTACTTTGCTAAATTACTCGGATTACCTTTTATTGCTGTAGTACCTAAGGGCACATCAGAGGATAAGATTAACCAAATCACCTTCTATCAAGGTCAATGCCATTTCGTAGAGCCACAGAGTCTATATGCAGAAGCGGCACGCTTAGCCAAAGAAAATAACGGCTATTATATGGATCAATTTAGTTTTGCAGAGAGAGCCACCGATTGGCGAGGCAATAACAACATCGCCGACAGTATCTTTAAACAAATGCAGCTTGAACCTCACCCCATTCCCACCTGGGTTGTGGTAAGTGCGGGCACGGGCGGCACCTCAGCCACGATAGGCCGATTCATACGTTACAAAGGACTCGCTTCAAAACTTTGCGTCGCAGACCCCAGCCATTCTGTATTTTATGATTATTATCAGTCGGGGGACGCGGGTCTTACTATGTCAACGCCTACGAACATAGAAGGTATTGGAAGACCCAGAGTTGAGCCGTCGTTCCTAAGAGAAGTTGTAGATCATATGATTAAGGTAGATGACGGCGCCGCTATTGGCACAATGCACTGGTTGAACGACACATTAAATAGAGAAGTTGGCGGCTCTACCGGTACTAATCTGTATGCAGCCATTCAACTCATACAGCAGATGCATAAAGCAAACCAACAAGGTAGCGTGGTGAGTATGATTTGTGACGCGGGAAGCCGTTACAGCAATACTTACTACAATACACAATGGTTAGAAAGTCGCGGACTTGCCCAGGCCAGTGAAGCGCATTATCAACAACTTAAGAGTTTAATGGACCCCAACCATGCTTAGTTATCAACATCACTATCACGTTGGCAATCACGCGGATGTATTAAAGCACTGGATATTGTTAGAGTGTGTTCGCTACCTGCAAAGGAAAAACAAGCCTTTTGAATATATCGACTCTCATGCTGGCGCAGGGCTGTACGATCTAGACGATGACAAAACTCAAAAATTAAAAGAATTTGAATCTGGCTTCAGTAAATTGCTGGCCGAAGCACCTGAACAATTTAAGAGCTTTATTGATGTCATTTTACCATTTTGGCAAGCGCGGCAATATCCAGGTTCACCAGCGCTAGTTGACAGCCAAATGCGAGAGAGCGATCGCAGTTGGCTATTTGAGCTGCACCCACAAACCTTCGCTGAGTTAGAGAAACACTGTGCACGCCATAAGCGCGTCTTCGTGCGCAAACAAAGTGGCTTTGAAGGCTTATTATCTCTTCTGCCAAGCCAGTTGAAACGGGCTTTGATACTCATTGACCCCGCGTATGAAATCAACAGCGATTACCAAACAGTTGTTGACGTCATCGCAAAGGGCTACCAAACAATGCCTTCAGCGACATTTTTGCTCTGGTATCCGGTGGTCAATCGCGACACTATCGATGCGCTAGAACAACGCTTTGTTAATACTAATGTTCGTAACGTACAGCAGTTTGAACTAAATATTTGCGCCGATACCGAAGCAAAAGGTATGACGGGGTCTGGCATGATAGTCATTAATCCTCCTTACACCCTAGCTCAATTGGCAAATGAAAACCTGCCACTTTTAACCTCTATTCTCAAAGAAGATACTGGGGCGAATTTCAAAGTGAGGGAAATCATTCCCGAATAACCCTTTTCTCACTCATTTTTTGAAATTTTAATTAAAACGTTTGCAAATTTAGCAGGGATTAGCGATAACGGAGCTTGGTTCACCTGACATTATTCCCATTTAAAAAGCCACTTCGCAAAGCTAAAAGGAGCAACTTTGTTTAGTCGTATCGCCGCAAAATTTTTTAGTTCAGAAAAGTCTGCCGCATTAAATTATATTGATGCCGATGAGGATAGCGCAGCAGATTCTGCTACAAAGAAAGCAGGAACAGCACCAAAGGCTCCTGTAGTTCCTCCACCTAGCGCTATTGAAGTCCTGGAGCAACAGTATGGCATGCAGGCCGATACAGAGATAAAAGACGCGGGCAAATTCTTTGATCGCAAAGACTTTTTGTTTTATGAATTTCTGCTGGGTAAATCCAAATCAGTAAGTGAAGTTAATCCGCTAGAAAAGAAAATCCTGATAGATACCAACAAGTTGATTGAGCGACCCGAAGTTATTCTAAAGCTTCTTCCACAATTACCTCAGTCTGTTGTGCGCCTTCGTGACATGTTGGGTAGCAAAGATTTCGTATTAGGTGATTTTGTTAAGGTAGTCGAGCAAGAACCCGCACTCGCCAGCCATATGATAAAAATAGCCAATAGCCCGATGTACAACAGTAGCGGCAAAGAAATTTCGAGTCTTAATCACGCCTTCATGTTGCTAGGTGCAAACGGCGTGCGCGAACACGTGTTAATGCGCTTTTTTAGGCAAATTCTGAGTATAAAACCCATTTACTTTCGCATGTTTGGCGAGAAAATTTGGGATCATTGCCTAAGCACCGCGATTGTTGCTAAAAAACTCGCAGAAAAGAAAAAATTAGATCAAGACGCTGCATACCTGATTGGATTGCTGCACGATATAGGCAAAATTATGGTATTCCAAATCATGGTGAACGCCTTTCGTATTGCCAAACCCGAAGACAGTCCTAACTCCTTGGTATTTAAAAAGCTACTGAATGACAAATCTATGAAGATTAGCCTGATGGTAGTACAAGAATGGAATATGCCTGCGACCGTTGTAGAGGCGGTAACAGACCTAGTGCAGATCAAACAGCGCAGACCAACAACAGCAATGGGAAGCGTACTTTATGATGCTAATTTTGTTAGTGAATTGGGCATGTTGGCGTCAGTTAAAAAAATGCCCCCCGAATACTATCTGCAAATTTGCAAAAAGGCGGGTATCAGCAATGCTGCCATAGAATTGTTATTCCATAGCCTGTTTCCCGTTCGATAGCAAAGTTACGCCTCGGTGCTGATTTGGCGTATTATACTTTGAATTGCTTAGCGATATCGTTGAGTGAATGCGACAACTCAGACAACGAACCGGCGGCATCGCGAGTCTCGCGACTGCTATTTGTTACTTCATCACTCGCCTCTTGAATGTGATCTACACTGTCTCGCATCGCACCAGCATTGGATTTAATATCCTGACCCAAGTTAGCTAATTCACTGTTTTCATCACTTAGCTGAATAACTGTTTCTTGAATCTGCTGCAGTGAGGTAACAGTATTTTGCGCAAGCTCTACCGCTTCGGTGGCTTTCACTTTATTTGAGTCCATTGAGGTGACTGTAGATGTGATGGAGGCAACGATTTCTTCGAGTATAGTGTTGATTTCATGTGTTGAGTCATGAGTACGAGAAGCTAAGGTTCGCACTTCATCAGCCACCACTGCAAAGCCACGTCCAGACTCGCCTGCACGCGCCGCTTCGATTGCGGCATTTAAGGCCAATAGATTTGTTTGTTCAGCAATTTCTGCAATAGTTTTCACCACTGAGCTGACTTGATCGCCTGCATTTTTCAAACTCAGCAACATTTCTGCTGACTTCTCCACATCGTGTGCCAAATCTTCAATACTTCTGGAAGTTTCTTTAACGTTTCCAGCTCCTTGCTCGACCTGGTTAGCCCCTCTTAGCGCGATGTCTGAAGCACTGGCTGAGCGATTTGCGGAATCTTCAATCGATGATTCCAAGTCCGCTATCGTGGTTAGCAGTTTAGTAATATAGGTAGCAAAGTGCTGTACTTGCTGCTCAGACACTTCAGCAGAGTGGTTCAATTGCGAAACCGACTCAATCAACACAGCTGCGGAGCTTTGTATGTCCCGGTTGCCTTGCCTGAATGCCACCAGCAATTGGTTTACACCAGATGCTGCAACCCCTATTTCGTCACTGCAACGAATATCAATATCTTTGGATAAGTCGCGCTCCGCTGCAATGTGGTCTACTTGTTTTGAGAGCGACCTTACCGGCGCAACAATGCCGTTTTGTGCGCCTAAAAATGAGCCAACAGTGATCACCAGTATCGACACCACTGAAAAGGTTATCAGCCCACGCATGGCAAAAATTTCAGCGCTAATATTATCTGATGCTTCTTCTGCATTAGCTGAAGCAGCCGCTTTAATAGACGCAATGCTCTTTTGAAACTTGTCGATTTGGGTTTGCATGGAAGCCAGCGCATCTCGAGCACCATCCCAATCAACACTATTAGCACCCATGATGTCACGTAAAACTTTTACTTCGTCTAATACTGCTTTTTTTTGCGCTTTAAGTTCACGAGCATTACCCATCTGATTGCGCTGGAACGATTTAAGTTTACTGTCTAGTTCCTTTTCGATTGCACTTAATTGCTGATTAAATGGCCCCAGTTCCAGGGTAGTGCCATAAAGCCCAAAAGCGGCAATCTGCAAAGAGTTAATGTTAGAAGAGGTTTCTTCGACGGCGCTTAGCGTGGGGAGGACCTGTTGGACAAATCGTTCTTTCTGATCGGCGATTCTATTTGATTCACCGTAAAGTAGCATTGCAGTAACTAAAAGTACTGCCACAATGACAATGTAACCCGCCATTACTTTTCTACTAATAGAATTGAAAATACCCATACTTATCTAGTCCCAATAGTTCAGCGATGCCACAGCTGAATTCAATGATGTTGTTTGCTGTATAAACCCTAAATGTAATACAAAAATTTCAATTAATTTAGTTCGGGTTGATGTTTATCCAATTAAGTCGGGCAAATTACCGATTTTTTCGCTCAAGTTCTCCTTGTACCCAACTTCTCAATAGTATTAAGCAGCGCCCCTTTGCTCACCGGTTTATTCAGATGTGCTTTCATCCCAGCATCAAAAGATATGGTTTTATCTTTATCATAAGCATTTGCTGTCAATGCAATTATGGGCGTAGTTAACTCCATTTCCGTTGTCATTATTTTTGCTGCCGTCCAACCGTCCATCTCTGGCATATTAATATCCATCAGAATAATATCAAACTGGTGACAAGTAGCTTGCTCAACGGCGAGCCGGCCATTTTCAACACGCGTTACCGCATGTCCTTCGTTTTGCAACATATGAGTGACTATCTCTGCATTTATTTCATTGTCTTCCGCCAACAAAATACGCATGGGCGTCACGATGCGTCGATCATCACCTATGATTTGTTTTAATCGTTCTATAAATTTTTGTTCGGCCAAAGGCTTTTTGAACTTAGCTTTGAATAAGTCGTTATCTTTATTCTGTGCGTAGACATCCGCCGACGCCGATACCAAAATGAAATCAGGGCAGGTATGAGGGCAGTACTCCTTGAGTTTTTGTACCATCTCCACACCATCCATGTCCGGCATGTGTAAGTCGACGATGACCACGGCATATTGATCAATCGAGTCTCGGTTCTTAATTAACTCTGCCCCGGAATCATACAAGTCACAGTTAATTTGCATTTGTTTGAGAATGAGCTCGATATAACGTCGGCTTGTTTCTAAGTCGTCAACGACCGCAATCTTTTTAGCGTCTTGCAATGCTGGAACTGAATCGGTAAAAGCGTTGCTCTTGGCTTTCTCTAGCGGAAATTCAACCGTAAAAGACGTCCCCTCGCCCATCACGCTGGCCATTTCCATATCACCACGCATTAACTGCACCAGCTCTTTACAAATGGTTAAACCAAGCCCGGTTCCACCTTTGACTCGTGTTGTGGAGGAATCCACCTGTACAAACTTGTCAAAAACACGTGCTTGTTGTTCAGGACTCATTCCTACACCGGTATCGACGACACTGAACACCAAGACAAACTGTTTATCCTTTATTTTTATCTTAGTGCTTACGGTTATCTTGCCCTGTTCTGTGAATTTAAGCGCGTTGCTCAATAAGTTGTCACACACCTGCGCAATCCGCAGGCTATCGCCTCGCACACAAACAGGCATGTGGCTCAGTGAAATGTACTCAAACTCAATACCTTTCTGTTCACATGCAACCGACACTGGTGCCAAACAGCTATCCAAGAGTTTGGTGAGCTCGAATTCGTGCTGCTCCAACACTATGGTTTTTGACTCTATTTTGGCTATGTCTAAAATATCGTTAACTATCGTGAGTAACTGCTCACCAGAACGTTTTGCCGTCAATAAAAAGTCGCGCCTGAGAGCTTCATCATTCTCCTCAAGGGCAAGCTCTACCATGCCAAAGACGCCATTCATTGGTGTGCGTAACTCATGACTCATGTTTGCTAAGAACTCAGATTTAGCTTCGTTGGCTTGCTCTGCAAGCAATTGCAATTCTAATGCTCTAGTTTTCTGTTGCTCTAGCTCTTCGACGCTTGACGCGACGTTCTTTTCCATTGGACGAAAGATAAAGATGACTTCCATAATCAATACAAGTAGAGCCATCAGCCACAATACCAGCTCTACATTGCTCAAGGTATCGACCCGTTGATTCGCTTCTGACTCGAATTGCAACACTACTCGATTTAAATCTACTAACAGCTGTTCAGTAAGTTCTGCGGGAATGACAACCTTAGATTCAGCTTCACTGGTATGATGCACTTGCCTGGCTATTTCAATGTAATTTAATACGCGTTGATGCAGATTTTGTTCGAATACAAATTGCTCAAAGTACAGGCTCACCAACGCAGGTGATAGATGGTGCTCTTGGTCATCTGGTACCGTCTTGATTAAAAACCAATGATTCTGTTCAAACCTATCGTAGGCTTCTTTGAGTTTTCCCTTTAATAAATCGAGGGAATCTTCCTCTACTGTGGGGGCTTGAAGACGCTCGACATAAAGGGCGATTTTCTGCGACAGCATCCTTTGCATACCCGCTATATTGATTATTTGGGCATCATCTTTTTGCGAGGACAACAACAGTTGAATGGAGAACGCGGAGAGTGTTACCAATACAGCAATAGTCGATAGCGCTAACACATAGCGTCGACGGATATTGCGCTGTATAGAACGAGGTTTTAAGGACAATCTAGCTTTCGTTATTTTTTAATCCTTTAAGATAAGCTTACGCATTGATTTCTAGATTGAAAAGTGAATTGTTCAATTTTTAATTGAACCTATCCTCCAGGTGGGTTTTAGATTACACATGGAGAAAAATTCACTCGTTGACCGCAAAAAGATTTACAAATAGGTATTTGCACAGCTAACCTACCTATTCACACTCACTGCCCAAGAAATACCATGCGTTTATACAAATTATTTGCACTTACTTTTTATGTGTTTTTGCTTAACGGCTGTGTCGTTCATATTGGAGAAAAAGGCTATCTAGGCAATTCGATGGATGCGGTTTTTGGCGAGATTAGAGTAGCAGCCGGGTTGTCAGTCGGCAGTTTAAGTAACGTCAATGGAGGTATATCTATCGAAAGTGGCGCTACTGTTGACAATGTTGATGCGGTAAACGGCGATATTAGTATTGCTGAGAATGTCAGTGTAGGAAACGTTAACTCGGTAAACGGCAATATCGATATTAGCGAAAACTTAACTGGTCGCCGCAGTGTTGAATCGGTTAACGGTAACATTGTTATCGGCAGACAAAGTATTGTGGCTCATTCTGTTACCACCGTAAACGGTAATATCGAATTAAACGGAGTGTCTGTCGGGTTCGACGTGGAGACCCTCAATGGCGATATCCATATTGCCGCAGGAAGTGAAATTAGCGGTGATATTCGAATCAAGCGCAGCCGTAACTCCAATCGACTGTTTGAATCTAAACACAAGCCCACTTTGCGCATTGACCAAGGCGTCACCTTGCGTGGCAATATTTATCTGGAAAAAGGAGCCGAGTTAAAAATTGCTGACCCAAGCATCGCTGAAAAAGTGATCGGACTAGAATAAAACCTGCAATACTTTATCTCAAACACCTGTCTGTCCAATAACATCACTAAGAATAAAGAACATGCGCGGATCCGGCTTACAAAGTAAAATTTTCGTCCTAGTTATTGGTCTTTTCTCGTTGGTTTTATTCGTAACACTTTTCAGTATCTACAGTGCCGCACGCAATCAAGCCGAGCAACAATTACAATCAAGCTTACAAGTTGGTCAAAAAGTTACACTCAACAAGCTGCAACTAAATCAAGATTATTTAAATAGCAGTTTACAAACGATTACTAAAGACTGGGCGTTGCGCAAAGCCATTGGTGAGCAGCAGGATAACGCTTCCCTTGTCAGCATTATCGACAATCATGCGGATCGTGTTGACGCTGACCTAGTGTGGCTATTTTTACCTGATTTGACCCCGCTCGCTCAATCAGGACTGGCAGTGTCCGAACAAATAGCACCGGAGAAAATAAAAGCGTTGCGCAAGCAAAGCGGTATTCGATTGATGAGTTTTCAAAACAAACACTATTTAATGGCACTTGAGCCGGTGCGTGCGCCACGCATCATTGGATGGTTACTCATAGGTCAGGAAATCAGCATTGAAAAATTAGAGGAGTTCGCTGAACTTACTGGGTTGTTCGTGAGTTTGGCGCACACTGAGCAAGAACAAATCAAGAATATATTGTCATACAGTGAGTATGCCCAGCAGTTACAACAAGAACTTGTGTTCGACAATTTAAGAGCACCAGTGGGGCCCGTATCAAGTGTTAATACTATCGTGTTCAGTGATGCTACATTGGCCATACTCTCTGTGCCAATTAGTCAAAGTCCGAGTTCAGATTACTTTATTTTTATGCATGAAAATGCAGATGCAGTTTTAGCTCCACTAAACGCTTTTATTTACGAAGTCATTCCATATTTTTTGCTGGGTGTTGTGCTTGCTACCTTAGGCTCATTTGCCATCGCGCGCGGTGTTACGCGTCCTGTATCGAAACTGCTCAGTCTGGTCAAATACGTCGCGGGAGGGCATTACGATGCCAAGATAGATATCGAGCAAAAAGGTGAGTTGGGAGAGCTTGCTGTCGAATTTGGCAATATGCAACAAGCAGTTATGCAACGAGAGCGAAAAATAACCCTGCAAAGTGAAGAATTAGCCAAAGCCAGTCAGGCGAAGTACGAAGCGGCTATTGCAAAACAAGAAAAACAAATTGCAGAGGCCGCCACGAAAGCGAAAAGTCAATTCCTCGCCAATATGAGCCATGAAATACGCACGCCTCTTAACTCAATCATTGGCTACTCGGAAATGCTAGATGATACAGCGCTGTCTGATATCCAAAAGCACGATGCTTCACGCACGATAAACGTATGTGGAAAACACCTTCTCAGTATTGTAAATAATGTGCTCGACGTGTCGAAAATAGAAGCCAATAAGGTAGAGTTGGAATGGTTGAATACCGAGTTGTTAGACTTACTCGATGAAATTTCAGCCATCGTTAGCCAAGCCGCTGATAAAAAACACATCGAATATACAACCGAGTTAACCCTCCCTTTACCTAAGCAATTCTCAACTGATCCTACCCGCCTCAAACAAACGCTCGTTAACCTGTGCAACAATGCCATTAAATTCACTGAGCAAGGCAAAGTGACATTAGTGGTCTCAATTCCAGAGGAAGGGCAACTGTTGTTTGCGGTAAAAGATACCGGCATAGGCATGACGGAGGCACAGCAAGATAAATTATTTGGTGCATTCTCCCAGGCAGACCAAAGTACAACAAGACAGCACGGCGGAACGGGACTTGGCTTGTTCATCAGTAAAGAGTTTACTGAGCTCATGGGAGGTTCAATAAAGGTACAAAGTCAATTAGGTCAAGGTAGTGTCTTTAGTGTGCAGTTGCCACTGCAAGGCGTTGATACATTCATATCGAATGAATCAGAATTGAGCTCTGCGCGCCAAAACAGCCAGGCACAAGCGATCAGTATTCCGGCTTTACAAGGCCACATTTTATGTGCGGATGACAACGCAGACAATTTGCGCCTAGCCGAATATCTCATCAGCAAGACTGGAGCAATGCTGACCCTAGTAGAGGACGGTGAGGCAGCAGTAGAGGCGGCACTGGTCGAAGACTTCCAATTGATTTTAATGGATATGCAAATGCCCAAAATGGGGGGCATAGAAGCCACTGAGATGTTAAAGGCAACAGGGTGTATAAGCCCAATCATCATGCTGACCGCCAATGTGGATGCCGATAGCCGTCAACAAATTAATGAAAGCGGCGCCGATGGTTATTTTGCTAAGCCCATCGATACGCAAAAATTCTATCAATTGTTGGCCACTTATCTACCTAAAACGAGTGCTGACGCTCCTGCTACTGGGTTTCGTATCGATGAGGACGAAATGGCGGCACTAAGGCAGCATTTTGTGGATGGCCTCGATAAATACCTAGAACAAATAAACAACGCCCGTCACAATAATGAGGTAGATGAAATCAAATCTGTATGTCATCAATTAAAAGGCAATGCTGGTTTGTACGGCTTCGATGTTCTGGGTAATCTAGCTAAAGACGCCGAGCAGACAATAGAGTCTGAAACTGAATTTGACTTAATTCGAGTCACTGACAAAATACTAGTGGAAATAAAAAGCATCCAATCGCAGTAGGAAACAATATGGAACGATTCAGAAACATCAGCGCATTAATCGTGGACGATGTTGCTAACATGCGCGGATTTTTAATTTCCTCCTTGCGCTCCATTGATCTACTCAATGTGCGTGATGCAAGTAACGCAAAAGAAGCGATGAAGATGTACCAAGAGAAACGTCCTGATATCGTATTTCTTGATCTAGATATGCCTGATATTAGTGGCCTAACGATGCTGCGCACTCTCCAGCAAAAAGACCCCAGAGCCTTCGTGGTCATTGTAAGCGGGGAAAGCAACGTAGACAACGTCAAAGAGTCTCTAAAAGCGGGGGCAAAAGGCTTTATCGTTAAGCCTTATAATATGAACAAAATTATCGCGATGCTCGACAAGCTCCTGGCATCAAAAAAATAAGACTCATCGAAAACGCAATCTAATGTAAATTTTACGTCAAAGTCAGTACCTCAAGTACGCATCCACTTGCTGCTTGTTAAGATTATGACATATGCTCAAAGACATGCGAATTTGTTGCTAAACATGTATTTTGCGCCTAATCAGACCAGTCAATGGAATTTACCTGTAAAAATACGGTCAAATAATGCGGCTTCGTTCAGCATAAACTCATAATAACAGCCTAAAATGCTCATGGATTTATCTCAATGACTCACCGAAAAATGTGGACAAGGAATTTCATCACAGGTTGCCTCTGGTTAGGTCTTCTCGCCCCATCAGCCACTTACGCTGAATTGCGGTATAAAAATTGGGAAACGACAGGTTTCTTAACATTAGGCTACGCCCAAACTGACAAGTATGATGACCGCGTATTGCGACGCAACGTAAATCAAGACGGACAAGAGCTACACGATAACGGTTTCTTGGTAGATTCACGTTTTGGCCTGCAACTGACCGGTGACCTTAATGATCATTGGGAAATGGTATTTCAAGCCGTTTTAAAAGAACAATACGCCAATAATGCATTCGATTATGTTGACATGGCGTTTGCTCGCTACCGAGCCTCCGACGCTTGGCAACTTGCTCTGGGTAGACAGCCTTTTGATACTTTCATCATGTCAGATCATGTGAATGTCGGTTATTCTTTTGATTGGGTCAGACCTCCCACAGAGTTCTACGGCTATATTCCTTTTGACTCTTTTGACGGTATCAAAATTACCAGAGATTGGGGAGATTTCGACAATGCATGGAAGTGGAGCTTGTCGGTCGGTTATATCGAAGACCTGTTTGAAATAGAGGTGGCGGACGAGCCCGAGAATGATGGTGCAGATGAGGTTAAAGCGCAGCCCATTTATAACACCGAGATAAGCTGGCGTTCAGACTCATGGCACGTTAGAGCTAACTATGCTCATCTGGAATTTAAGCTCGATTCAGAAAACTCTCGGGCATTTAGAGATTTCGAAAACACCTTCAGACCAATTTGGCCAGACTTTTCAGTGATCACTTCTGATTTTGCGGTAAACAACAAAATGAGTTACGCCGCAATTGGTGCTTCTTGGCAACAAGGTAACTGGAAAATTCAATCAGAAATAAGCACCATTAACGCCGACTTTGTGTATTACGATGGTGAGCGCGCTTACCTGCATTTTGCCTATCGATACAAAGAGTTCCTACCCTATCTAACCTTTGGTTATGCGACTGATGATTCCAACAACAGTTATGAAGTGCCGGTAATCAATGAGCCCGGCGCAGAAGAGTTACAAGCCTTGTTTGACGCAGTGGGTGTTGGATTAACTGAAGCAGTCGTTAGCGTTAGAAACAACCAGACCAGTATATCCGCAGGCGTGCGCTGGGATTATGCGCCACAAAAGGCCCTCAAGTTCCAGTGCGACCGCTTTAATTTTGATGCCAATTCAGCCAGTACACACGGAAGATTCGACCAAGACTATTCACGAGCGGAACAAAAAACCTGGTGCTCAGCTACCTTTGACTGGGCGTTTTAACATGATGAAGAAGTGGTTGTTAACGTTCATTATTTCAGGACTGTGGTTGCCAACAGTTAAAGCCGAAGAAATTATCTATCAAACCATGCTAGTTGTGGTGAATCCAAATTCGCAGTTGACTCAATTGTCGGAAAAACAGGTAATGAGTTTATTTCTTGGTCGCTCAAAATTTTTGCCTAATGGCGGTGGCAAAGTAAAGGCTATCGACTACCCAATAGATTCCAGCGAACGCGCCATTTTTTACCAAGCGCTTACCGGAAAAAACATAGCAGATATCGATGCTTATTGGGCGAGACTAAAATATTCAGGTCGGGTGTCACCACCGCAGGCACTTGAAAACAGCCGGCAAATTCTGCAAATGGTTGCTGAACAAGATACCGCGATTGCCTATCTTCCCAGTCAATACGAGGACTCTATTGCCCAGTCTGGATTACAGACGGTACTCACCATGCGATTAAACTAGGTCGCCGCTATGCAATTGAAGCAGCTCAATCAGTATATTTTTCTCATCATGGCTAGTTGCGCTCTATTCTTATCCGTGGTGTTTTCTGGCGTTGTCTTTTTTATGGCACAAAGTCAGGCTCATGAAGAAAGCTATAACCTCACCAATAATCTAATGTCGACTGTAAGCGCAAGTGCCGCGACAGCGGTGTTTGCCCGCGATGAAACTGTTGGGCAAGATGCCATTAATGGTTTGTTGAGTAATGATGTCGTGCATTCGGTTCGCTTGGAGGGTTTTGCCGATGAAGCGGTCGAAAGTATGCTGCTCACCGGACAGAACCCAAACAGTAAAAAAGGCGAACAAGCGGTTCGGCTAAACCTATTTAACCCCTTCGACGACAGTCAGATTATGGGTAAGCTCGAAGTCATGCCAAGTGCAGATTGGGTACGTAGAGATGCCGCAGACTCAGCAATGAGCATGATAATAGGCCTCTTTATTGTCATTTTCTCAGCCTGTTTGATGGCTGCACAAATCATTAAATACCTAATTTCACGACCACTGGTAAATGTTGTACAGCAACTTGGCACTATTAAGCCAGGAGATGAAGCTAGATTAAGCCTTCCTTCACAACTAAAGGACAATGAAATTGGCGAGCTGGTAAAAGGCTTCAACGCCATGTTAGACAGAGTGAACCAAGCAATCTTGGTAGAAAGAGGCTTGCGTACCGACATGGAGGAAGTGCAACGAAAGCTCGAGCGTGCCAAAGAAGAAGCAGAACAGGCTACGCAAGCTAAAAGTAACTTTTTGGCAACCATGAGCCATGAAATACGTACGCCAATGAATTCGATAATCGGATTTTTAGAGCTGGCGATAGAAGATCCAGAGCTAGGTAAGGAAACCAAACGACATCTACAAGTCGCTCATAATTCCGCAAGATTCTTACTACAACTTATCAGCGATATTTTGGATGTCAGCAAAATTGAGAGTGGCAAATTAGAGCTGGAGATAAGTCCATTCGACTTATCGGCTTTGCTTAGTGAGATTAGAGACACTATGGATATCAAGGCTCGAGAGAAAAAGTTGCGATTAGAACTGCAAAAGCCCGACTCGCTCGCTGAAGCCTACCTAGGGGATCAATATCGACTTAGGCAAATACTGCTAAACCTCATTGGTAATGCCATCAAATTCACTTTGGAAGGTAAAGTGTTGTTAGCCATTACCCCACAACATAACAATCGCTATACGTTCGCCATTAAAGACACGGGCATCGGGATCGCCGAAGACAAAATCGCCCAGATATTAGAGCCATTTACCCAGGTAGATGCCTCTACCACTAGAGAGTTTGGCGGTACTGGACTGGGCACAACCATTGCTTCGGAGTTAGTTGAATTAATGGGGGGTAAGCTAAACATTCAAAGTAAGGTCAATGTTGGTAGTACTTTTTACTTCACTATTCATCTGACACCTACTAACGCCATCATCTCACAACGGAGCTTGCAAGCTCCGGATCGCAAGCCTCAAAAATTAAAGTTGTTGGTTGTAGACGATGTGATTGACAACATCACACTAGCAAAAATACGCTTGGAAAAAGCAGGCCACGAAGTACTCTCCGCCAATAATGGCATTGAAGCGACTCAACTGACAGAGAAAGAAAACTTCGACTTGATATTGATGGATTTGCAAATGCCGGAAATGGATGGCTATGCAGCAGTTAAAATCATTCGAGCTCAAAATGAGCACAACCGTAGTGTTCCTATTATTGCGATGACAGCTCATGCCATGAAAGAAGAAATTGAACGTATAAAACAGAACCAGTTTGATGATGTAGTCACCAAGCCCATTGATTTTAATAAACTATTTGCCGCTATCGCGCAGTATCACGATATTGCGGATCAAAACCTACTTGGCGCCACGTCCGCAAAACACCACATGACTTCACTCCCCCTCGTGGATTTCCCCTCAGCCATGGCACTCTGGCAAGATGAAAATGAGCTCTACAAGGCGTTGCATAACTTCTCTGATAAGAATACAACCTTCTGTGATGAGCTTCAGCAAGCGAGCAAGGACGCCGACGAATCCCAGATACTAGCGTTATTACATCGAGTCAAAGGAACCGCGGCGAATCTATCACTAAAGAGATTGCAACAAGGTTGCGACGCTGCAGAACGCAGCCTGCAACCGTTTAAACGGCATACGGCCATAGAGTTGAGTCAAAAGCTGAGCGTTATTCTCAAAGACACATTACAGGCAATTGACCGTTTACCCAGTTACGCTAACGCCGATGTCGTCAATAAGTCAGAATGGGAAAATCAAGAAGAAGCAGTAAAATCACTTGAACATTTCATTACCGCTTGTGCCAACTATGACCCCGACGAAGCAGAAACTGCGTTTAATCAGCTAAAAGGAGCGCTGCACGCTTCTAAACTGGCTGATATTAACCGCGAGTTGCAAAGCTTCGCCTTTGAAGGTGCAAGTGCATTGGCAAGTGAACTGTTACAAAAGATAAAGGACGCAGAGCATGAGTGAATTAGATGAGGTCAAATGGCGTATTTTAGTAGTTGACGATGAACCCAACAACCTGCAACTACTGCGACAAATCCTCAAAGGACGCTACCAGATTTCTATGGCAACCAACGGTGTACAAGCATTAGAAGTGGCCAAAAAAATCAAACCCGATTTGATTTTATTGGACGTGATGATGCCGGAGATGGACGGTTATGAAACCTGCAAAAAGCTCAAAGCGAATCCCGATACACATGCCATTCCCGTTATTTTTGTAACCGCAAAAACCGAAATTATCGACGAGAAAAAAGGCTTTGATGTAGGCGCTGTCGACTATCTTACCAAACCTGTTTCAGGGCCTATCGTGCTTGCGCGTGTTGCAACTCACCTGTCCCTGTATGACCAGAACCGAGCGTTTCAATCACAACTTTTACAGCGAACGAATGACCTTGCGGAAAGTCAACGGGCAGCGATACACATGTTAGGTGAAGCAGGCCATTACAATGATACTGACACCGGCTTACATATTTGGCGTATGGCGGCTTACTCAGCAGAGATTGCCCGACGTTTCGGTTGGAAAGTGAGTAAGGCAAAGCAACTGGAGTACGCTGCGCCTATGCATGATACAGGGAAAATTGGCATTCCCGACTCCATACTGAAAAAGCCGGGAAAACTCGACGCTGATGAGTGGATAATCATGAAAACCCATGCACAGATTGGATACGACATATTGAGTAAAAGTCGAACGCCACTGTTTCAGATGGCCGCTGACATTGCTCTTAATCATCACGAAAAGTGGGATGGCAATGGCTACCCGAACGCCATTCAAGGTAGAAATATTCCGGAAAGTGCCAGAATTGTCGCTATTGCTGATGTGTTCGACGCCTTAACAATGAAACGCCCCTACAAGGAAGCATGGCCTATTGCTAAGGCATTTGATGAGATGAAAAAAGGCAGAGGCAGCCACTTTGACCCACAATTGCTAGATTGCTTTTTTGACAATCAGATAGCTATTTTGAAAGTCAAAGAAGAATGGGAAGAAAAAGAGATGTATCAATTGGATAACCCAATTTCAGATGCCCCATAATTCCCTCTAACAGTAAGCTTCCATTTTCTCGGCAAGGGTAAAATCTAGATCGGTCACACCACCCGCATCGTGAGTAGTTAGCTCGACTTCGACTCTGTTGTAAACATTAAACCATTCGGGATGATGATTCATTTTCTCAGCCTCAATAGCAACGCGAGTCATCCACGAGAACGCCTCAGCAAAATCAGTGAACACAAAGGATTTACAAAGCTTCTCTTGTTTAGAAGTCCATGCATTTAATTTTCCATTGTTCAACACCACCAGAGCAGCTTGAATTTGAGGGTTTGTCATTTTTTCCATCAGGGTGATCTCCTTTGAAAACATTTCCGAAACAATGTAGGTATGATATTCCGCTGCCGTTTAATGTGCTAGCGTAAAAAGGCAAGTAGAGGATATTAGAGCCTGTTGGTCTGTGCGGTATAAGTTTTTTTCAATCCGAGCGCTTTCTGATTGCCGCATTACTTTGCAGGCATAGAGGGCTAAGTCACAAAGCAACAACAAAGCACAAGATGCGCTCAGGAAGAAACCTTTGGGCAGCGCTTGTTTGGCATTTTTACTGCGTTATCGCCTTTTTATGCAGAGCAACTACACTACAAAGATTCTTCCTTATAAAAATGCCAAACAAACTGCTGAAAAATAATAAAAAAAGATCAGCAGGCTCTAGATACAATGGTCTACAATCTAGACGGACTTATTTTTACCAAGAGAGACAAATCCGCGCGACTCAGTCAAACATGATTAACAAGATGAACTTACAACAATTACTGCGCTATGGAATAAAGAGTCTAACGATACTAGGAGTAATGCTCGCGGCAAGCTCACATGCGGTAGCAAAAAACGCGTTGCGCATCACCGCCAATCATTTACCTCCCTACATGATTATTTCAGAAGATCCAGAACATGAGCGATATTCGGGCTTCGAATTTGACCTAACGATGGCCATTGCAAAAGAATTGGGTACTGATGTTGAGTTTGTAGAGTGCACATGGAAAGGTTGTATCGACTCGCTTAAAAAAGGCCAAATTGATCTTGTACATGCCTTATTGAGGTCGCCAGAAAGAGAAGCATTTGTAGACTTCCTAGAGCCTCCATACCTCAGAGGTAATTTTTCCACTGTTTTCTACCAACGGTTTGATGATGACAGAGAAATCAATGAGTTCGAAGATATGGTGCAACAAGAAATGGTTGTGGGTTATCTTGGCAGTACAGTGTATTTTCCCGAATTTGCAAATACCGAAGACCTGATAAAAGTGGATGTAAAAAACATCGAGATAGGCCTGAAACTTCTGACTAGCAGGCGCATTGATGCGCTTGCAGGGTTTAACGAACTCTTTGTCGACTTTGACAAACCGCAATGGATTAAAGCGATAAAGCAATCGAATTACCAGCCCAGTACACAAATGCAATCCTATTCAGCCATTAGCAAGAAAAGTGAATATATCCAGTCAAAAGCGGCGCTGGAAAAAGCACTTCAGAGCTTACAAAATCAAGGTAAAATAGAAGCACTTAGACGCAGATGGATTATAGGGCGATAGCTTGAGAGCTCCGTGCACAAAATTAAATTGATATTAGAGATATTCTGGCGTTTTTTGATTTTAGGCTGCATTGGGTTCGGCGGCCCGGCCGCTCATATTGCTTTATTTCAAGTTACTTTTACCCAGAAACTACGTTGGTTAACATCAGAAGAGTTTGCCCAATTGCTGGCTTTAACTCAGTTTTTACCCGGTCCAGGCTCAAGCCAAATGGGTTTTGCAATTGGCATGCGCAGGGCTGGACTCCCGGGCGGTATAAGCGCATTCATAGCCTTTACACTGCCCTCGTTTTTACTGTTGCTCTTACTGGTATTCACCGGAATAGGAAATAGTGAAAATCCTCATGTTGACGCCGTCATTCACGGTCTAAAACTATTAGCGTTGGTCGTTGTACTGGATGCAGTCATGACTATGTATAAAAACTTCTGCCATAGCAAAACAACGTCTTCAATTGCTGTAGCAGCCGCTTTGATATTATTAGTTTACCCCTCAGCCTGGACACAGATCCTAGTGATCTTAGTCGCCGCTGGCATTGCCTATCTGCTGATACCTAGCGAGCAATCTGATCGGACAACGTCCTCTTCCATCAATCTATCATGGTTACCGCTGGGAATTTTCCTCCTACTCCTAGTCGTTTTACCCAATGTGATAGAAGAAACACCCGTATTTGCCATATTTAACCAGTTTTTTGCAGCGGGCAGTTTGGTGTTTGGTGGTGGCCATGTGGTGTTACCTCTGCTGCAAGAAACCGTCGCAACGGCCTTAACGCCTGATCAGTTCTTAACTGGGTATGCTGTCGCGCAAGCTATACCTGGCCCAATGTTTACCTTTTCGACCTACCTTGGCGCAGAGCTTCTACCGAATACACCAATTTTGGGTGCCGCAGTTGCGACTATTGCGATTTTTCTCCCTGGATTTTTGCTGGTAATGGCTTTGGCTCCTGCGTGGCAAAACCTCTCTCAAAATACGGCTGCGAAAAAAGTGGCAATGGGGATCAATGCCGCTGTGGTGGGTTTATTGATTGCTGCACTTTATCAACCCGTATTTGTTAGTGCGGTTTCAGACGCCAAGGATATCGCCGCCGCTATTTTGGGCTTTAGTTTATTGCGAATATACAAGATACCATTGTTGGCGTTAGTTGTTTTGATGGCAGGATTAGGTTGGCTGCTACAAATGCTCTAGCGCCGCTGCAAGCGCTAGAGTCTTAATGATTCGATTAAGCGTTCGGCGTCGCTATTGTTACCACCTGACCTTCTTGCAGGCGTTCAGCACCGCGCGTAGCCACCTTATCCCCTGGTTTGATGTCAACACTCATAATGCTTACTTTGTCCGCTAAGCCTTCGCCCACTTCAACGAGGTGCCTGTGTGATTTATTTTCATCATCAATGACGACTACGTAAGTACCGTCGCTTCGCAAAATCAATGCATCACGATGTACCGTGAGAGTTTGCTGGGGATTCTTCACTGGAACCGTTGCGCGTATTAGCTGACCGCTTGTCCAGGTCTCATTGGCTCCTTGAGGTAAACTGACCCGCAATTCAAATGATTGTGATTGCAAGTCCGCTGCCGGGATAATCGCTTTTATCTTCGCATTTAGCTGTTGATTCTCTGCGGTGATTAACACCTCTTTGCTGGTGCGAATAAATGGCAAATATTTTACGGGCACAAAAATACGCCCTTCTAGATTTTCAGTGTCTAGCATATTGACCAAAACATCACTTCGATTAACGTCACCACCTGCTTCGCGCACGCGCTCCGTAATAACCCCATCAAATGGCGCTTTGACTACGGCGCGACTTAATTGATCATTAATTTGGCGCAACCTCACCTGAGCAATTTCTAAATCCGCTTGTGCAAGGGCATATTGTGATTGCGTTTGGTCTAATTGAAATGCAGATGCACTGTTGCTTTCTCTTAATTCCTTCAGGCGAGCAAGTTCACGATTTAGAAATTGTAGATTTATCTTAGCGCGTTTGATGTTTGCCTGTTGTTCAGCCTGCTGCAGTTGCAATGGTAGTTGGTCAATTCTGGCAACCTCCTGCCCCTTCACTAAAAAGGTGCCAGGTTCTGCAACGTAGTCCAGTCGCCCACCGACGCCAGCTGTTAACTTGACGTTGTTACGGCTATAGATGCTACCAACAATATCCACTGTTGGGGTAAACATGGTTTGCTCTACATTAGTGACTTGTACAGGTTTCGCAGGGGCGCCGGCTTGCTGACCTAACGCAGGAGTCGAAACAACCAAAGCTGCTGCCAACATTATGCAGGCAGGTTTTAAAAACGTATGTAATGATGAGTTATGTTTCACTATAAATTACTCCTGTGCCAACACGGATTCAGTTAGGTCGGGTGTGATTGCTTGGCGCGATTTTTCTTCTCCCATGCGCAGCATGGCGGGAAGTAAAACAAGGGTAAACACCGCACTGATGGCCATGCCTCCAACAATCACGGTTGCTAAACCGCGATAAATTTCAGAACCTACACCTGGCATCAACATTAGCGGTAGCATACCGAATAGACTTGTTAAGGTACTCATATAAACAGGACGTGCACGAATGCGAACGGCTTGTTGTACCGCCTCTCGTCGGGGCGTCCCTTTCCTTTCTGCATAGCGAGTTTGATCGACAAGCAAGATAGCGTTGTTCACAACCAATCCCAGCAGAATGATAAAACCAATCATGGTGAGCAGATCCAAGGACTGAAAGGCAAACAGGTTTAAAGCCCACAGTCCCATCACACCGCCACCAAGCGCCAATGGCATTACGGTGAGCACTAGTAAACTATCTTTTGCAGACTTGAATAGTGCGGTCATCAACAAAAACAGAATCAGTAAAGCCAATACGAAGTTGCTTGCCATATCGACGATCGCTTCTTTCATGCGATTGGCATTACCGTTGATATTGATGCTCGCTTCTGCAGGTAGTGCAGCCATCAAATCGGGTAAAACCAAGGTTTCTAGCTGGGTCATCGCCTCTTCTAAAGACAATGTTTCTGGCGGCCTAACAATCAAGGTAATAGTGCGTTTACCATCCACTCTGCGAAGCTGGCTAGGCCCAACAGTACGGGTCACTTGAGCAAGCTCTCACAACGTTTGAATACCAGAGCGAGGTGTATACAGCGGCAGTGCTGCAAGCTCATCAGGATTAGTCCACTCTGTACCACGTAAAATCACATTCATGCGATCGTTGCCATCAAAATATTCAGATACAAACAAACCGTCTGTAAAAGCACGCACCGCATTAGCCACGTCCATGCGGTTTAAACCTGCTTGAGTGATGCGTCGGTCATTGGGAATTAACTGTAATTCAGGCTCCGCCATTGCAAGTGCTGGCACTGGCTGTGCACTGGTGTTTTGCATGTTTTGCTGAATACTTTGAATCCCCACGCGAGCAGCTTGCATTAAGGCATCCATGTCAGGCCCTTGAAGGTCAATATTGATCGAACGGCCATTGCCACCTCCAGTAACATTGATCATAGAACCCCTAAATAAAAACACTTGTGTATCAGGCAGTCCTGCGAGCACTTCTTCACGCACAACTTGCATTAATTCTTCGACCCGGGTTGGGTCATCAGCGTAGATAAAACCGCCGGTTGCACTAGGTCCATAGCTGTAAAAGTTATAACTTTTTACTTTCGGCTGTGCTTCGCCACTGGCATAAGGTGCAATGCGTTGTTTGAATCGATCAGCCATTTCCTCGTCAAGGAACTTTATGTTGCCCCCTGGCGGCAAATTCAACGAGAAAAAGAAGCCGTCGATAGGGGCTCTAGGCATAAAATCCGTTTTTGGCATCAGTGCAAAAGTTAACAACAATGAGCCGCCAATAAGTCCCACAATCCAAGCGATACGACGTGCAGAACCATCGGTTAGCTTCATCACCAATCCCGTTAACTTTTGCCAGTAATGTTCATGAGGGTCGGCTTTTATTGCATCGTTTAACAAGTATTTACTGGCAATGGGCAGTATTGTGATTGCTGACACCAACGAGGCAACCACTGCTACGGATAGTGTCAACGCAAGGTCGGAAAACAATTGCCCCTCAATGCCCTTCATAAACAAAATGGGCAGGAATATAGCAACACTCGTCGCGGTAGAAGCAAATAGCGCACCTGTGACCTGAGTCGCACCTCTGAGTACGGCTTTTTTGTCATCGAGTCCTTCGGCGCGCAACCGAACAATATTTTCTTGCACAATAATCGCTGCATCTAATACCAACCCCACTGCAAAAGCGATACCCGCTAAAGAGATAACATTTAAGCTTCTATCCAAAAGACTCAAAGCTAAAAAAGCAGTCATGATGGAAAGTGGAATAGTAGTGGCAATTATCAATGTCGCTTTCCATCCGCGCAAAAATAGCCACAAAATGCCAAGCGCAAGCAATACCCCCAATCCCAAATTGCTTTTGACTAGTGTCAGGGCGTTGCGAATGTGCACCGATGAGTCAAAGCTCAAATCAATCATTAAGCCGACTTCGGCAAGTGCCCCTTCATTTAACTCTTGAATCGCGGCGTTAATGTCATCCAACAAAGCCACGGTGTTAGCGTCATTGCCGCGTGTTAGGGTGATGTAATATGCTGCAGCACCATTTCTCAAGGTAAAACCAAAGCGGTCTACGAGGGTGTTTTCGACGACTGCGACGTCTTTTAAAAATACAGGTCGGTCACCACTATAGGAAATAATCATGTCTTCGAGGTTTTCAGTTGTGTACTGACCGGCAAATCGCACCGTATATTGTCTGCGTCCCACATCGGCAAATCCGCCTGAGACATCAGATGCGCGCGCCACTGTGCCTGAAATCTGATTAATTGGAATCCCCAGAGCTGCTAATTTATAGGGGTCAAAAGTGATTCTTAACTCGCGTGGACGCTGGCTATTTAAGTTAACTTGCCCCACGCCCGGAATACGAGAAAGACGAGGATGCACTACATCCTCGATGATATCTTGGTGGTTAGCTAAATCTTCAAGGTCACTTCCTGGAACAGGACGAACGAGTAACGAAGCTGCATTAGGGCCGCCACGGCCACCACCAGCGGCTACCACGGGCTCAAATACATCTAATGGTAAAGGGGGCGCTTGATTGAGGTTATTGATCACATCTAGCATGGCTCTTTGCATATCGGTACCAACATCAAAGGTCAATGTGATATTGCCAAACCCTCTTTGAATACTGGTGGTAATGTCAGTTACGCCACGCGTATTTTTAACGACATTTTCCTGCGGCTCGATGATCACTGATTCAACTTCTTCAGGGGCGGCGGCACGCCAACCGGTTGAAATAGTGATTTGCGGCTGTTCAATATCCGGCGTCAATTGAATGGGAAGCTTGGTCATGGCAATCAAACCAAAAACAAATATAAGCGCCAAAATAACTAGCACCGCCGCAGGATTTTTGATGGATTGTCTTGTGATGTTCATTGGCCGCCTCTGTTGTCTTGAGTCCACAACCGATGCTTATACATCGCAATGCTTTGTCTCGTTAGCAACGAGCAGTCGTGGATCGGCGCCATTAAAACCGACAATTCTCAAATTGACTAAGCAATTTAGATGAATGACAGATTTTAGGGGATAAGTGTAAGCCTCATTAATACTTGCTTACACTTTTCCGTTTATTTGAGTGATCCGTGCACAAATCCCAAAAGTGGAAACATTGTGCAAATAAAACACACATACTTTTTGCGTACTTAATATCGCGTACACTTTAGCTTGTACATCAATATACTTCGCCATCGAGTTCTGATTAAATTGACCCGATCGCAGACTAAACGCATTGCCTTTGAAAACAAAAATACAATACAAGCTATTCGCTGCTATGTTCGTTTGGAGCAGCGCACTAGTCATTACATTGGTCATGGCAATACAGTGGTCTCTTGGCGAGGGAATGGTGGACTTTGTCAATCAGAAAGAACTGAACGACCTCGCCCCCCTTACGCAAGCACTGGAACAACAGTACGCAATAGATGGAAATTGGAGTGCATACACAGACACGCCTAGTGCATTTAGGCAGCTTTTAAAAAGCTTCTTGGTACAAAAGCCCTATTCCCCCCCGCATTTGAGCCTAGGCGATATTGGACCCGAACGCCGTCCGCCACAGGGGGATAGGCCACCACCTAGACGACCAAGCGGCGATGCGCGCCCCGATAGACCGCCTCGATACGGGACAACCCAAAATACTGAACGTAGACCGCCACCAAGAAACGGTGAACAACCACCTGTTAGGCCGATGCGAGATCACTCCACCAGCATTCAGACTGATGGGTCTGTTCCCAGACAAGCGCCAGCGGCATTTAGACCCACGCCGCGAGTGAGTTTTGCCCTGATGGATGAAAACATCAACTATGTCGCGGGATTGCATTTCGAAGACCGCGAATATGTCTATAAAGCACTTAATCATAACGGCAAGGTGGTCGGTCACCTTGCCGTCTCAAAACGCACTGAATTAGCGGAAGATTACGAACTGAGCTTTTTAGATAAGCAAGAAACCCGTTTATTTCAATTTGCCAGTATTTTGGTCATATTAACTTTTTTAATTTCACTGCCTCTAGCGAATCACCTTGTTCATCCAATTAAGCGGCTTTCTCGTGCACTAAGTGCGATATCAAAAGGGCATTATGACAGTAAACTTGCGACTGAAAGACGAGATGAGTTTGAACTGTTGTATAACAATGTAAATCATCTCGCAGATACGCTAGCAAGTAATCAAACGGATCGAGAGCGCTGGTTTGCTGATACCGCTCATGATTTAAGAACCCCTGTCGCTATATTGCGAGGCGAGTTAGAAGCCATGCAAGATGGGATTAGACCCGTCGCCATGGCGCAAATCGATTCTTTGCATTCAGAAATCCTGCGTCTTGAACGGTTCATTGGTGATTTGCACGAACTCGCCCGTTCAGAGTTGGGCACTCAGCATTATCAAAAAGAAAAAGTATCGTTGAACGAGGTAGTACAAGAGGCTGTTCAGCAACATACCCTGCAATTCCAAGAGCATCAATTAACGCTAGTGGCTGAAATTGGCAACAAGGAACTCTGGAGTTTTGCAGATGGCTTTAGGTTGAATCAATGTTTAGACAATGTCCTAAACAATGTAATCAAATATGCCAGTGGCGCCAACCGCTGTCACGTTTCGCTGCACGAGTTTGACAACAAAGGGCACATTATTATTGAAGATAATGGGGTCGGTGTTGAGCCAGAGCACTTGGATAAGCTATTTGATCACTTGTATCGAGTCGATGCTTCACGCAATCGCAAAACGGGCGGTACCGGGTTAGGATTAGCAATATGTAAAAACATCATCACAGCCCACAATGGTCACATCTACGCCAAGCGCTCCACATTGGGCGGATTAGCGATTATTATCGAATTGGAATTGGTGAACTAAATGGATGACTCGGTGCAACAAACCGTATTAATAGTCGAAGACGAACAAAAGATTGCTGCTCTAATATCGGATTATTGCCAACACGCCGGCTTCAATACCCATTGTCTTTACCACGGCGATGATGTCATTCCTTGGATAAAAGAAAATAGCTTCGATATTTTACTGTTAGATTTAATGCTGCCAGGAAAATCCGGGTTAGATATCTGTCGGGAACTACGAGAGTTCAATGCCGCACCGGTAATAATGATCACCGCCAAAGTTGAAGAAGTCGATAAATTATTGGGTTTAGAAATCGGTGCTGATGACTATATTTGCAAACCGTTTAGTCCCAAAGAAGTGGTTGCAAGAGTCAAAAGCTTTCTTAGACGCATCAATCAACAAATCATCAGTCCTAATCTTGTTTCTTTGGACGAAGATACCCTAGCAGCAGTCGTCAACGGTCAGCGCATCGAATTAACTCATGTCGAATTTAGAATTTTCAAGTTGCTTACAGAGTCACCAGAAAAGATATTTTCTCGCGATAGAATAATGGATTACATCTACTCGGATCATCGCATAGTGAGTGACAGAACCATAGACAGCCACGTTAAAAAGCTACGTCATAAAATATCGCCTGCACAAGAATTTGAATTGATTCACTCTGTCTATGGGGTTGGCTATAAGTATTCCCCCATCAATCTAAGCTAACACGAAAACAATTGTTGCCGAGCTTTAGCCTTTTGCTTTGCTCTTTAGCGAATGACCAGCTTTCTCTTTTAAAGGCTCTTCAGGCCAACGATGTTTGGGATATCTACCGCGCATTTCCTTGGCAATGTCATGATAAGAGGACTGCCAAAACCCGCCTAAATCGCTTGTAGTTTGCAAAGGACGACGAGCAGGTGATAACAATTCGAAGCGCAGCGGTACTTTGCCGAAAGCGAGTCGCGGAGATGCTAGTTCTCCAAAGACTTCTTGCAGTGGTAAAGATACCAGTGGCCCTTGCGCAGAACTGTAATCAATTTTAACGTCTCTCCCGGTGGGAGTTTGGTAGTGAGTTGGGGCTTCTTGTTGCAGAGTGACTTGTTGTTCGTAAGTTAAAACCTGTTGTACGAGGTTAAATACATCAATCTTCTTCAGCACGTCAAAAGACGTCAATAGTCCCGTATAAGGAAATAACCAGGCATCAAATTCTGACGCTAGAATCGCCTCTTTCAGTTGCGGAAAATCGGGGGCATGCTCACCTAACCAATTCGCCCTAGCAAGCCACTGCCGACAAGCATTACTCCAGTTTAAACTCGACAGTCCCCTCTGCTTTATGTATTCGACAAAGGCCGCATGTTTATCCTGGTCACTCACATCAACAAGCAACTTCTTGCTTAGTTCTATCGCCTGAAACTTTCGCACCTCAAAAAAGCGCATGTGTTGTTTTTCAGCATCAAGCTCCAATAGCACGTGATGCTCTGTTTTCGGCATCACGATGGACATTACCGCATCATCGGACAAAGGTGCAGCACTAAATACGCGTCCCTCTTTTTTTTGCGCGTCACAATCAGCCACAACAATATATTCGAACTGCGTCAATGGGTCGCCGACGTGCAGTGCCACACCTCGGCCATTTGCCATTAAATAGCGGTGTGAACTTGCGCCCCGCCTCTTCGCGAGCCGGTCTGGGAAAGCGGACATGAGCCATTTACCCAGTTGCGTATCGGCCACAGCTTGTGGTTTAAGACTGGCATCGAGATGTTTGGCAATGCCTTTAGCCGATTGTTCGATTTGATTAACCAAATAGGGCTGTTTAGGCTGATTTAATTTCGTCCTGACATAGTCGAATCTTAGCCCCACATTGCAAGAATCTGCACTGGGTAATACATCCCTTTCGGCTAACAAGGCGGCAACTAAACTCACGTTAAAGTGCGCAGTGTTGTCTAATAACATACTGGCAAGCCTAGGATGGATGGGCATCTGCAATGCACGTTTACCTTTTTTGGTAATTCGCCTCTGGGCATCAAGTAGTGACAATTCGCAAAGTACACTCAATGCCTGACTGAGGTGCGCGCTATGCGGTGGAGAGATCCAAGTGACACTGTCAAAGTCCGTTACCCCCCAGGCCGAAAGCTCGAGCACAAACTGACATAAATCCGCATCTTGCACTTCAGGTGTTTGAAAATCTCGCATTGCGTGTTCATCTGCGAGCGTCCAAAGCCTCACCGCCACGCCGGGAGCGGTTCTGCCGGCGCGACCTTGCCTTTGAATAACGCTTGATTTTGGGATCCACTGTCGCTGCAAACGTGTCATTCCACTGGCCGGGTCAAATACAGCACGCTTCTCAAGGCCGGAGTCAACAACAGCAGTTACACCAGGAATGGTTAAACTGGTTTCAGCAATATTAGTGGCAAAAATTATTTTTCTTTTACCAATTTCACTCTCACCTAATACCTTTTGTTGCTGACTCAGTGACAATGCACCGTACAGAGGTAAACACTCAAATTGGCTATGCTCACGTAGCTTACCCTGCACATGATCCAGACATCGATTAATCTCATTCTGTCCAGGCAGAAAAATTAATAGGTGGCCTGCTTGCTGCTTGTTGATAGCTAGTTCAACACCTTTGAACACCGATTCTTCAAGTCTCGCGGGAGGTGCTTTTAGATAATGCTCCTGAACAGGAAACTGTCGTCCTTCACTTTTTATCAATACACTGTCAGGTAGAAAATTTTCTAGCAATGATTCATTCATCGATGCCGACATGACCAGTAAGCGCAGGTCATCACGCAATCCCTGTTGTACCTCTAACGCCATCATCAATCCAAGATCGGCGTGCTGAGAACGTTCGTGAAACTCATCAAATATGATGAGCCCTACCCCGGATAGCTCTGGGTCGGTTTGAATATGCCGAGTCAAAATCGCTTCGGTTACGATTTCTAACCGCGTTTCACGGCTGACCTTATGATCATTTTTAACCCTATAACCAATGGTTTTGCCAACAGGCTCATTTAATTGTTGTGATAGGTAATGTGCAATAGACTTTGCGGCAATTCGCCGCGGTTGCAACATGATGATTCTCTGGCCACTCAGCCAGTTTTGTTGCAGAAGGGTTATTGGCACAAGGGTTGATTTACCGGCTCCCGGAGCGGCACTTAAGACAACATTGGTGTTCTTGTTGAGATGCTCACAAATGACATCTAACACTTCTAATACGGGTAAATCTTGGCTCAAACGAGCACTCTCCTAGCAAGCATTTTTAGCTAATGGAGTGTAATGCAAAGAAGTTAATGCGAAAACCAAAACCTCTGAGTTATCCGGCTCAGAGGTCTTTTGCTTATGATTTTATTACTCGAGTACTCAAGCTTGAATTGAGAACGTACTGTTGGCAGGTAAAGCCTGTTCGCTTTGTGATTCTGAAGGTGGCGGAGGTGGGCGTTGTCCATTGGTTACCCCCGCTAGGTCTCCAACCTCTTTCGCATCAAAACCTAGCTCAGCAAAAGCGTCAGCTAGCCCTTTTCCCGGTTGAATGCCAGCTTCCTTTAATTGATCCACAATAGACTGCGCATCAGCCTCAGTTAAACTAGTAGAGTCAAACCCTGAAAGAATACTGTCTACGGTTTCAGACTGCTCGCTACTAAGACTCGTTGATATCTGTGGCTTAATATAACTATTGGCAGTGTTTCCTATGACTTCGATCATCTTGTCGTCCTTATTATTGGTTGGCACCTGAAGAATAAACTTGTTGCTCGCGAGGTTTACCTTTTCGATGCTTAGGCGGTTTATGACTGGTTAATTCTTCTTCTGTGATTTGACCATCTTGATTCGTATCGATAAAACCAAAGATAGTGGCGTGGTCACCTCGTGGGATTTCATGCTGCTCAAATTCATCCAAAGAAACAACGCCGTCCTGGTTAACATCTAAAGACGCAAAAGTAGGAGGTTTTGGTCGTTCACCACGTTTGCCTTTTCGGTGTTCGTCGCCCATCGCATTTGCAGCTTGGCTCATGAAAACCATACTTAAAAGCAAAATAACGGGCAAAAACGCTGCCATGCGGTTGCGTTTACAAATCGCTGATGATGAAAAAATTGCCATAATAGCCTCCAATCAGTTGATGATCAGATACTAGCAATCAAATGGACAGATATTGTGCAAACAATGTGAATAATAGGTGTATTTAGTCTTTAGGTGGAAGTCCACGACTATTCAGTCTCATTGCTATCTTCAGTGTCTGGTGTATCGTGAAGGCTTATCTTTCTCAGTTCGTCATACAATGCGATGGCGCGTTCAATGGCATACCGCATGTCTTCTCTAACATCAGGATTAGCAAACATGGATGCATAAATCTTAGCCGCAGTTTCGTATACAAACTCTTTTTCTGATTTCATTGTCATTTCCTTCGCAAGATTTTCAATTTGAAGTGTAGCAACTTGCCCAGAAAATGTACTTTTTCAAATTCAATTTGCACTTAAAAAGTTAGCAAGATTGATGATACTTTTGAAATTTTTGCTTTTACAGCGAAGATATTCTTATTTTCTCATAAAAATTAAACACTAAACGCCTAACTGCCTATACTTAGGATAAATTAACTCACAACACACCTAAATGATGAGTGAAATTGAAACCTACCTTGCAGGACTGAAAAATCAAAAGCGTGCCGAAGACGCTAGAATACTTTTGCCTTTATTGGAACAGGCATCAGGTTACACGCCATATTTAACTGGCACTATGATTGGCTATGGCAGTTATCACTATCAGTATGACTCTGGCCATGAAGGTGATGCCTTTGTTACCGGTTTCGCGCCTAGGGCGCAAAATACTGTTGTTTATGTGATGCCCGGTTTTGCGGATTACGAAGAACAGCTCTCCCAATTGGGAAAATATAAACTGGGCAAATCTTGTTTGTATTTAGGAAGTTTGAAAAATATTGATTTGACGGTATTAGTGGAAATCGTTGCTGACTCCGTCAAAGTGATGCAACAGAGATATAAATGTAAGCGCCACCCAAACGAGTGACGCGTTACTAGAACCTGCTGGTCAAAAGTCTCTATACCATATTGCGCAGTAAATGACTGGTATTAAGTGACAACAAGCGCCAGCAGCTTATAGCCCCCAAGATACCTACTATCAATGCGCCCACTCCGGGTGCAATCAACCAATAATCCAAATGCAAAGTAGCAGGCATCTGGAACACTTGTGTCTGTAAGAGATACAAGGTCAGTTCGTTGGCCACTGCGGCCATGAGTCCAGCCACTACACCGATTATAATAAACTCAAATACCACACTGGCTCTAATCAAACTCCCTTTGGCACCTAATGTGCGAAGTATAGCAAGCTCTTGTTGTCGCTCATCCATACTGGCTTGAACTTGGGCTATCAATACCAGTGAGCCGGCAATCAACACCAAAATCAAAATGAACTCCACAGCCATCGACACTTGTTCCACGATTTCTCGCAGTTGATCGATCCGAGCATCTACGTCAAACAAGGTTACCGTCGAGAATGGCGCCATCATTGCAGCGATTTCGTTTTTACGACTTTTATCTAGGTTGAAACTCGTTATGTAGGTAGGTGAAAACCCCTCCATAGACTCAGGCTGCAGCACGAAGAAAAAGTTAGGCTGCATGGTTTGCCAGTTCACCTTTCGGATACTGGTAACCGTTGTATCCACCACTTCGCTGCCCACATTAAAGGTCAATTTATCACCCATCTTAATGTTTAATCGTTTGGCTACGCCCTCTTCAACCGAGACGCCATAGGGGTTGCCTTCTTGATATTCAGATAACCACTCCCCTTCGAGAATCGTATTTTCAAATTGAAGCTTGTTACTTCATGTCAGATTTGCCTCGCGTCCTAGGCTGTCTCTGCGATTGCGCGCCTCTTCACTGTCCTCTTCTTCCTTGGACACTTCAGTACTGATTTTTTCATCGTTGACCGCAACAAAACGTCCACGAATTACCGGGTAGTACTCTTTCACTTCAACGCCGTAGCTGGCGAAGTGCTCTTCCATCATCGGCTTTTGCGTTTCGGTGATATTCGCTAAGAAGTAATTTGGTGTTCCCTCTGGAAGTTGATCGCGCCATTGTTCAACCATGTCGTTGCGCATCACCAAAACCACCAATAACAACATGATGGTAATTGAGAAGCTGATGAGCTGTACGCTGTTATCCATAGCACGACGTTGAATTCTGGCCCATGCCAATTGCCACGCGCCCATGCGCCCTTGTCCCAAACGTCTACCAAGCCAAATAAGTCCTGTGGTCACTACCAATAGCGCGGCGACCAATACCGCACCAGACGAAAACAGAATGGCACTTATCTTAATATTTTGGCTGTAAGCCCACATTAAAATCAAAATTGCACCACCCGCTGCGGCAAACTGAATAATTCTTGAGCTCATGTTCGAGCCCAAGTCTTTGCGTAACACCCGAAGTGGCGGAATAGAAAACAATTTAAGGAGTGGGTACAAGCTGAACAACAAGGCACAAATAACACCAGTGAAAATAGAGATCCACACGGGTCCCCAATACCAGGTTTGCAGCGATACGGATACCTGTTCCTGCACAAGAGACACCACTCCCTGCTGCACCACAAAGCCTATAGCACCACCGATAAGAATACCCAACGTAGTGATGAAGATGATTTGTAAGAGGTATACTTGCTGCACCATTTTGCGACTGGCACCCAGCGTTTTCATGATAGCAACCGGGTCGTAATGACGCTGGCTGTATCGCTGAGCAGCCACCGCGATAGCCACCGATGCCAACACAATGGCTAGGAGGCTCGCGAGTAAAAAGTATTGTTCTGCACGTGCAACTGAGCGCCCAATTGGCGATTCGTCATCTTCCACCGACATCCAATAATGCAGCTCGTTGTCCATCTGTGGTTCAAGCCACTCGTAATAATCGTCTAGCTGCGTTTTGTCGCCCGTTAAATAAAGTGAATAAGTGGCTCGACTGCCAGCGCCCAAGACTTCAGTTTCAGTCACCTGTTCCATGCGCATCAGTACTTTGGGGTTGCTACCAAATAGACCGAAACCAGAATCAGGGACTTCCGAAAGCACTTTAGTGATGGTTAGCGCCAGTTCACCAACATAAATTTGGTCACCCAATGCCAAACCTAGCTGCTGCATCAACTGAGATTCAACCCAGGTTTCCCCTAGTGCAGGAAGTTCGTCAGTGACTTCCCCAACACCAAACGCCTGCTCTGAGATTTTTACCTCACCAACGAGCGGATAGTTTTCGTTTACCGAGCGTAAGTCCACCAGCAACATGTCTTCGTCGGCGAAAACCATAGAGCGGGTATAAACGGTTTTAGCAGTATTAAGCCCCATTTCTGCGGCTTTGTCTCGCCACTCCACTGGAATCGGTTTACGGCTGTCCAATACCCTGTCTGCAGCAATATACTGAGCTGTTTTATCCGTTAACGCCTGCTGTAAACGCTCGCTAAACAATGACAATGAGAGGACGGAAGCGACAGATAATACAATCGCCGCAAGTATGATGGTTAACTCACCGCGCTTGGCTTCGTGGCGAAAAAGGCGCCATGCTAAATTCAACCACATACCTTAAATCGCCTTCAGTTGTGGTTTGCCATTACTCGGACGCGGTGCATCATTGCTTCGTTCGGTAAGCTCACCCGCCTGCATCACTAGCTGTCTTTCACATTTATCAGCCAATTGGTTATCGTGAGTCACCAATATCAGTGTGGTGTCTGCCGATTTATTTAAGTCAAATAGCAAATTCTCAACACGTTCGCCGTTTGCTGCGTCCAAATTACCTGTTGGTTCATCGGCAAATAGTATCTTCGGCTGGGTGATAAAGGCTCGAGCAATAGCAACACGTTGTTGCTCTCCCCCGGATAACTGATTTGGATAATGGCCTCCGCGATGTTCCAAACCCACTTTTGCCAACAATTCTTCTGCTAATTTTTTAGGGTTATCCAAGCCTCTGATCTCTGCCGGTAACATAATGTTTTCCAGCGCAGTGAGGCTCTGTACTAACATGAATGACTGGAAGATAAAGCCAACCTTCTCACCTCGCAGTTGGGCTCGCTGTTCTTCATCCATTTGATGCAAGCCTTTGCCGTCTAGAAAGATTTCTCCCGTGCTTACTTCATCCAGTCCTGCCAACAACCCGAGTAGCGTAGATTTACCTGAACCCGACGCACCCACTATTGCAACCGTCTCGGAGGCCTTGACATCAAAACTAATTGGTTGAAGGATCGTTAACGGACCTTCAGACGTACTGACGGTCTTGGTGATATTTTTTGTGGTAATCATATTTTCAGGAGTCTTACTCATCGTGGCTATTCGTCTCAAAATTATCTTGTTGCTTATACCCTTATGGATATTTTCAGATCACTTGCACGCAGCAGAGCGCAAGTTGCTTATCTTGGGGGATAGCCTAAGCGCTGCATACAACTTAAAGCAAGAGCAAGGTTGGGTTTCTTTGTTACAAAATAAGTGGCAGGACGAAAATATTGACGTTGTTAACGCAGCGATTAGCGGTGAAACATCTGACGGCGGCCTCGCCCGATTCCCTCGACTTCTCGAGCAACACAGTCCAACGCATCTATACCTCGAGTTGGGTGCTAACGACGGGTTACGCGGTTACCCTGTCAAAAAAATGAGAGAAAACTTAAGCAAAATCATTGAATTAGCTCAATCACAAAATATCAACGTAATCATTCAGGAAATGCGTATCCCCACTAACTATGGTCCCAGATACACGCGATTATTTACCGAAGCGTTCACCAAATTGGCAGAACAATACGAGGTGCCCCTATTGCCTTTTTTCCTCGCAGACATAGCGCTCAAGCCAGAACTTATGCAACGCGATGGCTTACATCCAAACCTTGAGGCACAACCTATTCTGGCTGAACAAATGGCCGAATGGTTACTTCCTCACTTGAATTAAGTTTTTGTAATCTTCGCCTAACGTATTGCTAGAAAACAAAAATTGGCTGCTGAACCCTTCTGTATCGGCCATTGTTATACTTTTGTTAGGAATTTGAATAAAAACTAAGCTAAACTAGGTCTTGGTAGAGAGAGATATAATTAAGAGGTAGTGAGAGATGAGCGCAATTAGCGGCGGTTCGCCGGATACCTTTCAAGGCGGCATCCAGCAACAACAAAATTTTGGTCAGCAGCCACAAGGCGGTATCCAAGAACGTCAGCAGCAAGCTAACGAGCAGTTAGACATTCAAGACCAGCGCAGAGCAGAGAGAAACGAAACAACTGCTGAGCTACAAGAAAATCAGAATACTGAGCGACAGCAGTTACAAACGCAAGACGCACAAAACCAAGCTCCACAGCAAACGGATCCAAATCAGCGAGTTGGTACAGTCATCGACGTACAGGCTTAAAAGCCAAGATTATCCCTAAAAAAAACGCCAGAAAATGCTGGCGTTTTTTAATTTCAACCCCTTAATTACGGCTTAATATATCTATAAGGCGCCCCTTTAGGATCGGCTAAATACCTGTCTCTGAGCTTCGACTGACGTGACTCCATTGGCATTTCTTTGCCATTGATTATGACGTTTTCAGCGTAACTCATGACTTCAAGTGGGTCACCGGACCAAACCACCAAATCAGCACGCTTGCCCTTAGACAAACTTCCGATTTGATCGTCTACACCAAATAATTTAGCGACATTACTGGTAATTGCAGCCAGCCCCTCTTGCCATGGCATGCCATGTGCGACCGCGTTACCCGCGTGCTGTGTGGCTAATCTGATGTTGTGAGTATTCATACCAATCGCAACGGTCACACCAGCAGCATGTAACTTAGCGGCATTAGACAAGGTTGCACCTAGCTGTTCAAAGTCATACGGCAAGTTGTTTTCTGGATCTAATATGACTCCAATGTTGTGCTTCGCAAGCTCATCAGCAATACGCCATGCTTCCGTGGGATTCAATAACACTACATCTAAATCCTTATACATACCTTTCACAGTAAGTAAATTGCGAATATCCGACAACCGTTTAACCGATACCAACAGAGGCATATCACCGGACATAACTGGCAGCAACGCATTCACATCGGCACGACTTAAGTCACCTTCCCATTCGTCGTCTTGTTCAAGCGCTTTTCCCTTGAGACTTGCAGCTTGTGCTAACACAGCCATGAATTTAGGCCATAAAATAGCTCGCGACCCACCGGCTACACCTTCTGCTGCATCTCCAGTCAAATCGATGCTCATAACAGCTCTGCTCTTGAGTACTGGATTGGTCTTGTCACCCAGGGTAATAACGGCACCTTGACCACCAAAAAAGGTGTCTGTGTAACTCACACCAGACACTGCGCTGGTAATGCCATCAATTCTCGCAATGTCCATAAGGCTACTGTCAGGATTAATGGCATAACTTACGTCTATTTGCGTACCTAAATAGTCGGCGTCTTCCATTTTGACTGAGTAATCGGTGATACCTGCAGAATACTCCACCTCAACCAGTCCTAGCGAAGTGTAGGCACCTATGATTCCAGGCGTTATCACTTTGCCTGAAGCGTCAACTTGCTTGTAGCCCCTGGGTACTTTTCCGTCTGCTTTAACTGATTTAATTTTGCCGTCTTCAACCAGTACTGTTGCATTTTCTACGGTGCCTTGTTTTGACATGGTGTGCACGGTGGCACCCGTAATAGCGATATCATCAGCCAGCGCACCTAAAGATAAGCACAGAGACACACTGACCGCGAGCGTTTTCATTGTCGTTTTCATTAGCGTTCTCCCTCTCCAGGTTGGCCTAACTCAAAGTCACTGACTGGCCACAGTTCTTCATTGCCTCTTTCAAATACTAGGACACCGTCAATAAATACTTGATCGGCAAGGCTATACGTTGAGAAAGGGTCGCCACTCCAAAGAACGAGATCTGCGTCTTTGCCTACTTCGATTGAACCTGTTTGATCAAAAATCCCCAGAGACTTGGCCGGATTGGCAGATAACCACTGCCAAGCTTGAGCCTTGCTAAAGTTCAGTCCAGCTTGACGTCCACTACTAAGCGCTTTCGCTGCTTCTTGATTGAGTCGTTGAATTCCCAGATCAGAATCAGAGTGCACAATAGCGCAACCTCCAGCATTGTGCACCATAGGTATGTTGGCTTGCACACTGTCATAAGCTTCCATCTTAAAGCCCCACCAGTCAGCCCACATTGAAGCACATACGCCATTTTCAGCGAGTAAATCTGGAATTTTGAATGCCTCTACTGCATGGTGAAAACTGGTAATTTGGTAATTAAACTCTTTCGCTACATCCATCATCACCGCCATTTCATCAGCGCGGTAACAATGCATATGCACTAAGATATCGCCTTCCAATACACCCGAGAGCGTTTCTAAACGAAGATCTCTGCTCGGCGCAGTTGGGTTTTCCCCCGCTTCGTAATCAGCTCGATATTGTTCCCATTTCTCTTTATATGCTTGCGCTTCTATCCATTGCTTGCGGTAGCCAGCCACATTCCCCATACGAGTCATTGGACCACCCTTCCCGCCGTAAACGCGTTTAGGATTTTCACCGCAAGCCATCTTCATGCCATAAGGTGCACCGGGAAATTTCATATCTTGCACTGTTCGATCTGGAAGGTTTTTAAGCGTAACCGCTCGCCCACCCACCAAATTGGCGGAGCCCGGTAAAATTTGCAGAGCCGTTACCCCGCCTGCGAGCGCACTAGAAAAGCCTGCATCTTGTGGCCACACTGAATGTTCAGCCCATACTTCCGCCGTAACCGGTTTTGTCATTTCATTGCCGTCGGCATGACTATCGACATCTGGCGTCGGATAAACACCCAAGTGACTGTGATTGTCGATAATTCCGGGCGTTAACCATTTCCCCGTTCCATCAACAACAACTGCGCCAGACGGCGCAGAAAGCATATTGCCCACCGCTTTAATATTTCCTCCTTCGATTAAAACGGAGGTGCCAGTAAACTCTCCACCAATACCATCAAGCATAGTGACATTTTGAATAAGGACGACGCCACTATCCTCAGGACTATAAGTACTTGGGAATGGGTCGGGATTAATGCTTACAAAGGGATCTTGAGGCTCTTTGTCTTCCTCATCATCAGCAAGGCTATGCGGCACAATCGCAACGGATAATGACAACGCAATGAGCCCAGCTAGTTTTTTCGGTCTAAGCCAACTAGGGTACTGTTTCATATTGGATCTACTTATGTTTTTTTGTGTGTATTGTCGAGGTTCAGCACTTGTTCCACTTGCTGAACACGACACCAATAATTTGGATTCAGTGATTTTAAAATAATTGGATCAATAGTTTGTTGCGAGAGACAATCAATGTTAGTCCCGATGAAACCATTGAACATCAACTAATAACTAATGTTGCTCACATGCTCCATTTACAGGCTAGCAGTAGAAGTAATGGTTGTCATTTTATCTAGAGTAAGATTGTTCTCGCCATGTGATTGGTCGGCTGCAAAATTTCGAATGGTATTTACTATTTCATTACTATCATGCATGGAACGAATGGCTTGAAACAAGTTTTTAGCCAATGGGTATTGCAACATCAGATACCGCAACCATTGTTTAATTCGATTTGGGTAATATTTGCCTTTGCCACCATATACCTCGTAACCGGAATAGCTAATGAGTACTTGCATCAGATCAGACCATGGCATAGCTGCAGTGTCACGTTTGATCACTGTCGCAAGATTAGGTAGCGCAAGCGCGCCTCTGCCAAGCATAAGGTCGTTACAACCCGATTGAATTTGGCATTGCTGCGCGTGTTCACGGTTCCAAATCTCGCCATTAGCAATAATGGGAATAGTGACATGTTCTTTGATCTTAGCAATCCATTCCCAATAGGCCGGTGGGCGGTACCCCTCGGTTTTGGTTCTGGCATGCACAGTTATTAAATCAGCGCCACCTTCTTGCAACGCCAAGGCATTTTCAATTGCCAGGCTTTTGTCCTCAAAACCCAAGCGCATCTTGGCACTGACGATATTACCCGCAGGTACTTGTTTTCTCACTGCATGTAAAATCCGATAAAGTACTTCAGTGTCTTTTAGCAGTACTGCTCCACCACGGCTTTTATTAACCGTTTTTGCCGGACAACCGAAATTAAGGTCAATGCCATGAGAACCTAATTCCACTGCTCTAACAGCATTTTCAGCCAGACAATTGGGATCCTGACCAAGCAACTGAATTCTCACCGGTACACCTGAAGAAGTGGCACCTTGGTTGTGTAATTCGGGACAAATTCTTTGAAATGTACGAGGTGGCAAAAGCTGCTTAACGACTCTTACAAACTCGGTGACACACAAATCAAAACCTCCTTGTCGAGTGAGCAGGTCTCGCATCAGGTGATCAACCACCCCTTCCATTGGTGCCAGATATAATTTCATGATCTTCTACAGTAGGATGGCTCTAAATTCTTAAATGACTATATGCCGCTAGGCTTTAATCTGCTGATTAGCAACAATATCTCTGCGTTGTTCACAGTTTTGAAGAATAACTCGCTGTCGCGACTGAGGTGCAGTCCCCCATTCGACTATCTCTTCTAATGTTCTGTAGCAGCCTAGACAAACGTCTTCGTTGTCTAAACAGCAATGTCGAATACAAGGACTGGCAATGGCCTGCTGGTTCAAATTCATCTTCCGATACTAAATGTCGCGAGATAATACCAAATCGGATAATTTATGTACAAGCGGACTGACTAGTATAACCGCCGGAAATGCGACGAGAAATGCAAATGACCAAGCATTTAACCAGGTTAACCAAAATCCTGAAACTAACCCAATATTGAACCAGGTAATAACAAATGACATTAAGCAAGACATTAGCAATGCCATAAAAAACGCAAATACGTATTGACGGTATTTTGCAGGGATCACCGCTAGGACTCCGGATAAATCACTCAATTTCTGGCGCGGATTATGCCAAAAAGGTGACGAGAAGTCTCACAGCCAAATCCGAAGCTGAATTTCGGATTTAGCAAAAAAGGAAAGCTAGTTTTACAACAACCAAAGACTTGGCTAGTCAGCAATACGTGACTTTTTTAATTGTGCCTTGCGCGCAATTTGCGTGTATGTAGCTTCATCGCGTTTACGACAGCCGTGAGCGTTCTCTCTTAAGCAAATCGCATACTCCTTATTTAGAAATATTTTTAACACGTTACTTTGACTAAAACGACGTAAATCAACAGCACCCCAACTTGGTTGAGGAGTGCTTTTTGATTTTACGGCATTGATAAACTTACGGTCTGCACCATCGGTTCCGTTTAAAAACCAACTGCCTGTTTTTACTTTGTTGAGCTCAGCAGTCTTCTTCACTTTAAACTCACCAAGTAAATTAGTTAGATAGGTTTTTGCACAACGACCGTTTGACGATATGTCAAGGCGACTCTCTTCATGGTCGAGGTGTAAAATATGTTGTGATCCGGAACAGTATCCGATACCCGACTGCCCTGGGGCGTTGGTGCCACGGAAGACTTGTTTGCAGGTATACGATTGGTTCTCACCATCCCAGTATTTTGCGGTAACTTGGCAAGAGTGTTCTTTGCCATAAGGGAAATTAAGTTCGATTACACCCGCAAGCGCGTTACTGGAAAAAATAACACCACTTACAATTGCAATATAACGACTTAATTTATTAAAAAGCATCACAACTCTTCCTCTTCTCGACTACAGCTAAAGTCTATAGAGAAATTGAGGATGAATTGTGTACCTGTGAATGAAGTTTTATGAATGAAAAGGAAGTAACAATAGTGAATTTTTATGATCCACATTCATTAAAATAATAGGAATTGGTTCACTTTTTGTCTGCAAAACCTCCCCTTCATTGGGTAACTTTACTACTCATTTTTGAAAGGTATAAACCATCATAAGTGTGTATGATGGATTATGAATACACATTTCAATAATTATGCAGATTTTAATTCATATTTAGAAAGGGAATTCAACACGTTTTCCGGGATTGCCGTACAATGTGGTGAATGTGTGAGGTTCTTTCGTGCAATTTCTGCACATTTAAAACAAACCAATTAAATTACTCTGTCCATGCAGCAAATTCATTGCCACTAGGGTCGGTAAAATGAAAACGCTTGCCACCGGGAAAAGAGAAGACAGGCACGGTTACTTGGCCACCGGAAGCCACAATTTTTTCCTCCAACAAAGCCAAATCATCACTGTACAAGACAATTAATGCGCCGCCATTGGCTGTTGCCATATCTTTGTCGAGTTTGTAAAAACCTCCGTCAACACCAGCCTCTCTATGCGAAAAGCTCGTATAGTCTGGTCCATAATCTGTAAATGACCAACCGAATACGCTCTCAAAAAACGTCTTAGTTTTACTTATATCCCGAGCGGGCATTTCTATATAGTTGATAGTATTAGGCTTGTTTAGTGTTTGTGACAAAGTAGAACCACTCCATAGTTGAGAGGTGAAAAATACTGCCAAGGCAAATAGTAAACTGTTTCGCTTAGCCATTGTTGGACAGCTCCAATAATTTGTTGACGATATTGAGGTTGCGGCCTGTTGCTGTGGTGCCAACGCAAGCATCAACAACCTTAATAAATTTTGATTTGGCTAAGCCCGATGGAGCATGCAAATAAAGCATTTTATCTTTCACCACAATACGCTCGTCGCTAGCTTTTACCGCGTTAATTTTATCCTGATTGAGTTCAACTTTCGATTTACAAAAATAAAAATGAACAGTATTTCCGGGATAGTCACAAAATGGGTTCTGCTGGCTACATAGCAAAAACTCTCCGCGAGTAAATACTAAAACGTCTGGGATAAACTCATAATATTCACCAAATATGGCTGAAATGTCTCTCTCTTCCAGATTATCTGACTCGAGAATAATATTGCCGCTTTGAATATATGTTTTTACGCCTTCGTATCCGGCATTTTTTAATTGTTTCTGTAATTCTTTCATGACAACTTTATTGTTACCGCCAACATTGATGCCTCTGAGTAAAACAATGTAAGTCTGCATTTCGTCCCTGCCCTCACTAAATTAAAAGTCTTTCACTTTGCCGCGTAACGACTTAGTCACTGATTTTTTGCGTTTGGTTTCCACGCGGCGACGTTTTGACGCCTTTGTGGGTTTGGTTGCCTTACGTGTTTTAGGTACGTGTAATGCGCTGCTAATCAATTCCTGTAGGCGCTGCATTGCATCAAGTCTGTTTTGCTCTTGTGTTCTAAATCGCTGAGCTTTTATCACTATTACGCCATCGTTGTTTAGACGCGAGTCTGGCACACTCAACAACACTAGTTTCTGATCGTGACTAAGTGAGGACGCCATCACGTCAAAGCGCAAATGGATTGCAGTGGCTACCTTATTGACATTTTGACCACCTGCACCTTGTGCTCGAATGGCCGTGAATTCAACGTCTTCAGGGGCAATGATGAAATGGTTCAAATGATTACTGTAATAATGGATGATCTTTAGGCAACTGATTCGCTATCCACTTTACCAGTCGGTGCTTCATGTTAACCATATTTTCTTGTTCTTGCGGTAATGGAATAATCAATTTGTCATTTACCAGCAGTCGATAAACCGCTTCGGTTTTTTGGTCAGCAGATGTGGTTTTTCCAAATCCCTTATAGCCTCTCTTATTAGCGTACGCTTCACCAACTTGCATGGCTTTTTTCAGAAGTTCTTTTTCATTTTTTATCTTTTTCATACACCAAATTCCTTGAATGACCGCATTATCGTAACACGCTACACATAAAAAAATAGGGCTAAAAAGCCCTATTTCTTCTTCACTATTCGTATTAGTTTTTACGTTTTACACTGTAGGCAATCAGCGATGATGCTTGCTTATCTTTGGGGTCTTGTGGAGGCAATGAGCAGGTAATGAAACTATTTGGCATGCTTATCTCATCTGTGCGATTGGCGTTTTGAGATACTAGATGTTGTTTACCATAGCTCTGTGATTTTGCCGTTGCCCCCCAATAAGCGGCAAAACCATTTTTGGTATATTGTGACTGCCCCATTTGACACACTACGTCTTCACTTGTGTTCAGATCTGACACTGCAATCTGCGCAGATTCTATTTTAGCGCCACTTTCTTCGAGAATTATGGGGCAATAAATAAAACTATGACCTTGAAGTTGGTCATCGTAGTTGCCCTGCAAATTATAATTAAATAATGAGCCAGACCGATTAACACGCAGCTCTTTTGAACCTGAAAAGTAGTGGCAGTTCGTAGCTGAATAAATATTTTGTACTGGAAGTTCGTATTGCTTCGCCAAACATATTACCGCATTCGCTGAAAAAGAAGCCGATGCTCCAAGCAGTATCATAAACTGTAAGCTTTTCTTTATCATATCCCCCCCCGAATTATATTTTCCTTTGCCTAGGGCAAACTCTCTCCCTCTCTGGCAAAGTAAATTTCTCCTTCTCCATCAAAATCAAATGACACAAATGACTCCCCCTCCCACGGGCGGTTTAACATCAGCATTTGAATCTTTTCTTCTATATTTTCACCAGGTTCAACGGTTAACCCCAATTTACAAATGGTTTTACCACATTGACTGTCTGCTAAGTGCACCCCTTTGAGCATTGCATTGTTACTGAGGGTTCGCCCCACTTTATCACGTACTCTCAAACTCCAATTAAGATCTTCCCCTTCTTCAAAAAGAGTTCGATCAAAACTCGCTAGTTTACGTTGAATTTTTGTTTCAGGGCTGTTTTCAAAGTAGTCATTGTAGTCATTAACCGGTTCTATTTGATGCTGCGGATAACTCTCTTGAGCGAGTGAAGGAATAGCTTGCAGTACTTGTATTTCTTGCTCGACAACTTTGTATTGCGCGGGCTGAATATTGCCCTGACTGACTTGCTTTTCCAATTGCTCCAGACGCTCTCGCTGCTCCTTTTGATGATCTAGAATCTTGCGCAATTGATGGTTCAACAGAACTATTTGCTCTTGGGCAAATTCATTGACGTTTGATAAGGCTTCAGTTGGTGACACTGGCATCGCAGCGCTAATCTGTGCAGACAATCGCTCCTCAATAAAGCCTAATTCCGTCATTACCTCTGTACGCAATTGAACGTTTTCTGTTGCTGTGGACTCGACGCCAACACCTGCTATTAACACATAAGCGACTCCGGCAATAAGTGCACTACTTATCGCAACTAGAGAGTGTGTTATTTTCGAGGTGTTTTCCATTTACGTCCCTGATCCCAAGCGCTAACTAATTAAATGTTTCAGTAACTTGATAAGACAACAACGCCACGTTGTTACTCTCATTGGCCGCCGGCAAAGTGCAGCTAACAAAGGCTTTTACCCTTTCACCTGTGCCACTTTCTACTGCTGAAATCCTGCTCGTAATTGATTGCACGCCTTGCTCTTGTGTACTTGAGGCAGTGTTTCCCCAGTACGACATTATTTGAGAGCCAAAAGACGTACTTGCTAACTGGCACGTAACCTTGTCTGTTGCACTAAATTCATTGCGTAACGTTACAGTCGCCTGTAGTTCAGTAACTGCGGTTGTCTCAAGCACAACCGGACATAAGACTGAGACTTCACTGTTCTGATTTGTATTAACAACATCACCGACAGCGCTAATAAGCAGACTATTTTCAGGACCTACGGACTGAGAACAAAGACCTGCCGGATATGATTTTACGCTGTTACCAGCGTGAATTGAGAATGCCATCAAAGACAGGCACAACACGGAAAAACGGGAAAAACGAGACATGTGAAACCCCCTCACACACAAACACTTTGTAAATTTAATGTAAATCCCTGACCACATTTTTATCCTATAAATAGAAATAAAATGCAAACTATTTTCAATAACTTAGATGTGAATTTGACAAAAGAAGGATGAACATCATCTTTGAAGCTTATTTATACACAATTAATTTCAATTATTGCGCTTTTATTAGAATTTATTTTTACTGTTATAATTTGGACAATTTCTTCGTATTTTAACCAATGAGATCTTGCAGGCTTTCCCGATATCTTCTCGACATAACTACCTTATCACCGTTGTTCAGCAATACACTGTAATCGCCTTGGTAGTTGGGTTGAAGTTCTGAAATAGAGGAAATTCGGATGATTGTTGATCGGTGTATCCTGCGAAACTCGTCTGGATCTAGCTGTGTCTCCAATTGACTTAAGGTTTCGCGGTACAAAATTGAACGGCCACCGGTTAAATGCAATTCTGCATAATTACCGGCACCTCGTATAAACAAGACTTCGTCAATATTGACTATTCGTACCCGTTTAGGTTCTTTTACTACGATACGCGACTTGTATGTTTTGTTTCCCTGAAGTTGACCTTCCAAAGATTGCAGTAACTGTAAACTGTGATATTGCTTTTCTTCGACGTGTTGTTTCGCTTTAGATAGTGCTTCAAAAAAGCGAGCGTTTTTGAATGGCTTTAATAAATAATCGACGGCGTTCAATTCAAAAGCCTTTACTGCATATTCATCATACGCAGTGGTAAACACCACAACCGTTGCTTCTGGCAGTGAACTGGCAACCTCCACCCCTGTCATTCCCGGCATTTGAATATCGAGGAAAACCAAGTCAGGTTGCTCCCGCCAAGCAATGTCCAATGCGTCCTCACCGTTGTCGGCTTGAACAATTTGTAACTCCGATTTTTCGGATTGTAACAGTGCAATAATGCTATCTCTTGCCAGGGGTTCGTCATCGACGACTAACACTTTCATCATCTTAAGCTCCTGCTGGGATAGTTAGTGTAGTTTTGAAATAGCGTTCTGGCTGAGGCTGCAATTCCAGTGAGTAATCGGTTCCATAAATCTTTTGAAGTCGCTCCCGATTATTACCAATACCCACACCAAAGCCAGCTTGTTGAGTCTCTTGAGGTACTCGATTAGTTAGCTCAAAACAGATACTGTCCATATTTTTTTTGATGTTTATCGTCACTAAATTCCCTTCCTTTTCCATTTGTGACCCATGTTGAATAGCGTTTTCCACTAGGGGTTGTAACACCATAAATGGAACCTGTAGATTTTTTGCCGCCTCTTCAACGTGAATTTGAATGGTTAGTTTGTCTCTAAAACGCATTCGTTGTAATGCCAAATAACATTCGATAAAGGCGACCTCATTTTTTATCGATACCATATCCTCATTACGATTTTCAAGAATCGTCCGCAACATCGAGCTCAGATCACTCAGTGCATCAGTAGCTTCTTCATTGCGATTGCTACGTATCAGGCCACTGACACCATTTAAAACATTGAACAAAAAGTGCGGATTTAGTTGAGATTTTAACGCCGCTAGTTCTGCGCCTATTAATTCAGCACGTAGTCGCTCCGATTGAATTTCGGCTTGCCTGAGTCTACTCGCATAATCAAGACTGTATCCCAAAGCAAAAAGACCTATTACTAGCAACAAATCTGCGTGCCACGGTGTGCTGGAATAGAAGAAATTAACCATAGAGAGAAAACTTGCATGACCCCAAGACTCTCCAACGACAAAAAATAGCAATGAAATAGCCATTAACTGCATCGCAAGCGTGACACCTAACACAATCACGATGTTGAAGACGGTGAATTTGAACCAACCACACTCGCCCAGACTGGTCAAAGGGGCATAGGCGACACAGAGTGGAGCCGCTACGATCAATGGCAAATACCAAATAATAATACTGCCAATGCCAGATAGAGAAGACTCTGTTGAGCTAGGCTCTGTCGTCCCTGTGTGTAGCATCAGATTTACGCTTATCAACGCTTGGATCAGTAAAACCAAAGTACTACCGAGCCAAATACGCCAATCTTTTAACCTGTAAAGAGCTTCACTCAATGAAAATTACCACCGTGTTGAACAGAGGAATGATGACAATCACAATAGATTTATCCCTGCCTGAAATTCGCTTCTCAAAGCAATATTACTATCTTAGACAAGTAATACCTCAAGTAAGATACCACTTATCCTGTATTTCCAGTCATTGGTCACATAGACCGGTGAATTAATATGAGGAGCGAACAATAACCTGAAAAACTATTTTTTCAATCGGCAATTGATTTACCGTTGGTCACGCGATTCCCGCCTATTGTCTCTAGGAATACCGGACAGGCCAATAGTTCAAATTTTTCACCCCTCCATTTACACCACTTGTCACATTAATCCCGACGGTCACGGATCTGCGGTGGCGTAAGTTGTAAGCAAATCTTAGGTTTAGCCTGCAGAAACTCATTGGGATTTAGCAGTTATGCCCAAGCAAACAATAAAAATCATCTAAGGAAGACAGGCAATGAAGATACAATCGAAACTGGCTAGATCAGTCAGACTTGCTCTAACCTACGGAGCGCTCACAAGCATGCTCGGAACCGGATACGCTATCGCACAGGAAGCGGGGGAAGAGGCTGAAGAAGCCAGCGTTGAAAAAATCGCGGTCACCGGTTCTCGTATTCGCTCAGCGAACTTAAACTCAGTATCCCCTCTTCAATCTTTTGATGCTGGCGATATTGATGCTTCGGGTATCGCGAATATTCAAGAATTACTGTTAGACAACCCAACATTTGGTACACCGGCAATCAGTCGAACCAACTCAAACTTCTCCACGGCAAGTGCGGGTATCGCAACAGTGGATTTGCGTAACTTGGGAACCGCGAGAACACTAGTATTGGTCAATGGCCGTCGCTTTGTTTCAGGTCAGCCTGGTGAAATGGCAGTAGACTTAAACACTATCCCCGCTCAGTTTATCGAGCGCATTGAAATAATGACAGGTGGCGCTTCATCGGTCTACGGTTCTGATGCGGTAGCTGGTGTTGTGAACTTAATCTTAAAAGACGAATATGAAGGGCTTGAGTTTGAGGGCCAATATGGCGTAAGTGCCGAAGGTGACGATGAGGAAAGGCAGTTCTCAATCACCGCAGGTACTACCAGTGCTGATGGCAAGGGCAGCATGATGTTGCACTTGGGATATACAGACCAAGGCGGTGTTTATTCTCGCGACAGAGAGCGCTCAGCGGTTGACCAGTTTTCTACATTCCGTTTCACAGGTGACCCTGCCGACGCCTTTACACCGACGCGTCCGTTCTTCTCATCATACCCGCCACAAGGCCGATTTGACGCAGGTGGCGTAAGATATACGTTTGATGGCAATAATACCTTGCAGGAAGGTTTCAGCACCAATGGCAACGGAACGATTGGACCGGATGGCTTTAACCGAAGCCACTACCGTACTATCGCTATCCCAACCGAACGCTATCTTTTTGCGGCAAAAGGAGATTATGAACTCTCTGATAAACATTCGGTATTTGTAGAGGCCAATTATGCTGCTTCGCAAACGGTGACTGAACTTGAGCCGTTCCCATTTGCTTCTGACGACATTTACGCTAGCGGCGCTGTGCCACTCGAATTCAATGTTAACGGAACAGTACTGTCCAACCCATTTGTGCCCAATGAGATTTTAAATTCTGCAACGGATTTGGACGGCGATGGTTTGCGTGATTTAGACTTTTTCGCCAAGCGATTGTTAGACGTAGCCAACCGCGGAAACATTGCTGACAGGGATACCTTTAGATTTACTGTTGGATTTGAAGGCGAACTATTTGACGATTGGTTTTATGAAACTTATTACGTTTATGGGCAAACTAAAGAGTCGCAAGTTTCAAGTGGTCAGGTAAATGTACAAAACTTCAGATATGCGCTAGAGGCAGTGACTGACACCCTCGATCTTGATGAAGACGGCGTCACCAATGAAGCAATTTGTGTGGATGAAACTGCCCGCAGCTTTGGCTGTGTACCGATTAATATATATGGTTTCAATTCAATAACACCTGAAATGGCGGCCTATGTCAGTGCGCCAGGCATGTTATCTAGCTTTATCTCTCAAGAGATTATTGGTGGTAACCTGACAGGTGACCTATTCGATTTACCTGCCGGACCACTCGGCGTTGCTTTTGGTTTTGAACACAGAGAAGAAACCAGCAGAGACGAGTTCGATGCGCTCCAACAACAGGGACTTAATGCAGGTAATGCGATTCCAGCAACTCGCGGTGATTTTGATGTCAGTGAGTTTTACCTAGAAGCAAATATTCCAATTATTGAAGGACTCAATGCAAGAACCGCAGTTCGTGCTTCTGATTACTCAACCGTAGGCAGTACGTCCAGCTGGAATGTTGGCTTGGACTATCAGGTAGCACCTTGGGTTCGCCTTCGCGCTATTCAGGCAGAATCGGTTCGTGCACCAAATATCAACGAACTATTCTCACCTCCAGGACAAACATTTCCAACAGGTTTAAACGATCCCTGTGACGGTATTACCGCGAATGATAGCGGAACCACTGCAGATCGTTGCCGCGCGGATGCAGGTGTTGCTGCCAACATAGCGGCTAATGGCGCTTTCACTTTAAATCAGTCTGATATCCAAGGTATCAGTGGTTTCAACCGCGGTAATCCCAACCTGACTGAAGAGAAAGGAAAATCGACTACCATTGGTGTCGTATTCACGCCAGAAGGTATGTTGGAAGACTTCGGTTTAACTATCGACTACTTTGACATCGAAATCGAAGACGCCATCGTTGCAACACCGCGTCAGTTCATTCTTGACCAGTGTTATTCTGGGGATCAGAGCTTCTGTAGTTTCATTACGCGCCGTCAAGCGCCGCTTGGCACAAACAGCGCAGGTTCAATTGAATTCATTGACAGTGCAGATTCGAATAGTGGTGGTGAAATTAACGAAGGTGTTGATATTACCCTAACCTACTCGGGTGACGTAGGTCCTGGTCGACTAAATGGTCGCTTAGCCTATACCTATGTAATGGAAGGTGGCTTAGTACCATTACCGGGCGCAGACCTCGACCCTTACGTTGGTGAAATTGGTGCCTCAGAACACCGAGCTAACTTAAACGTGAGTTATGATTGGGACGCATGGTCTGTCACTATGGGTGCAACCTACATTGGCGAAGCTTACTTTAACGACCAATTCTTAGCGGGCTTTGACCTAGCTCCAGAATCGATTGGTGTAGACGCTTCGGTTTATGTTGATACTCAGGTCAAATATCAGCTGACAGATAGCATTGAAATCTATGCCGGTGCTGACAACCTGTTTGATGAGGAACCACCTAAGATCCTAAGTGGTATGCCAGGCAGCGACACGGGTACTGAGACTGATGCAGGTACTTATGACCCAATAGGACAGCGCTTTTACATCGGTGCAAGAGCTAAGTTCTAATCAGTAACGTAAGATTTTCGAATCATGGAAGATTTGAATACAACGGTGGCGAGTTTCATCTCGCTACCATCCCTGACAGAGTCCGGGACGGACTCGCCTTTTACTTTCAGACGCTTAGTTTGATTCGTGTGTTTTGCCCCGCCCCCGTGGGGCTTTTTTATTTTTGGTTGTTGCTCTTTGCACGAATCAGCGGCCAACACAATTGCTCGGCAACACTCGTTTCTGACAAGTTCTCAACGCCAAACGTTTTTGGATACGCTCTAGTGATCTTGGCCGTGCCAAACAACACATCCCAAATGAACAACAAGTTACCATAGTTACCTTTATAATGGGTGACACCATCGCCGGCGTGTTTACCATGATGTGCACTGTGGGTAGATGGGGTTGATATAGTTCGCTCAACAACCCACATCACCGGCGATAACCAGCTGATTTTATAAAGTGGCGCGTCCCACCTAACATCGCTGTGGGCACCAAAAATAACCGACATTTTAATAACAATGTACGCCGCGTAGACCCAACCAGCCCCTAAATAAATAAGCGCACCGGAGAACCAAAGTCCGGGCATAAAAAAGTAAAAGAATAAGTTGTTGCGATAAACCACACGAATCGATAAGTATCCAGCCTCGTGATGGGGTCTGTGCAGGTTGTATAGTGCTGGCACGGTGTGTGCCATGCGGTGCCACCAATATTGAGTCATATCATCAAATATCAGAAACAATAAAAATATGCTCCAAAACGGCCAGGATGCAATGACTCCCTGCAATTCTGGAGCAAGCAAGGCAGCAACACTGCCCCCTAAAAACAATACCAACGGTTGTGTCAGTAGCATCAATACTGACGTACTAACAATTTCGACGACTGCATCGTCTTTTTTCTGTCCTGGCTTATTAAAAAAACGAGTAAATACTATTTCTAAAGTAATAAAGGTGAGAAATATGATTAAAATTGTCAGTATTTCCGGTTTCATGTTTCACCATTTAAAAATGCCACTGACACTAGCCTAGCAATCAAACCACCACTAAAATGCTAAATAATTAGCATTTGATAAAATAACAGTAGTAAATGGCGAGGTATCTGTATTGCCCAATAAATTAAGGCTAGAAAGCCCTGGATTTTTGCACCTTTTACCACGAGAAATAGTTGCGAAGCTAACACAGGCCGGTACGGTTATGCATTATCACGATCAGCAGTTAATTCACAGTCGCGGCGATTACAAACCGGGTTTATCTATTGTCCTCTCTGGCACCGTTTATGCCGCAGTAGGTGATCCAGATGGACGATTACTCATTGCAGGCATGCTTGGAAACGGACATTGCTTTGGCGAGTTTACCTTGTTTGCACAGCTACCTCGAACTCATGATATAAGTGCCGTGGGCGCTACTGACATTTTACAAATACCCGCAGGCGCATTTATGACTCTGTTCGATGCAGAACCCAAAATCGCACAAGCGTTAATGAAATCCACGCTGTTGAGAATGCACCTGTTACTGGAAATATTGGATGCAATGCGTCGACTGCCACTCATTCCGAGAACCGCAAAGATTCTGCTCACTATGCTCTACTCGTCTGGCATGGTTGATTATGTACCATGCAAACAGTCAGAACTAGCAGACACTGTGGGAGTAACCAGAATTTCATTGGGAAAAGCGTTACAAGCATTACAAGAAAAACAACTGATAAAACTAGGCTACGGCAAGATTCACTTTCCAGATATTGCTAAATTTGAAGACTGGGTGGAGCAAGCCTGTCAGGGAACAGCCATGAAGTAAAGAGCGGTGATGGAACTCATCACCGCGGTATAAGCACTTCTTGGGTGTTATTTTTTATTGATTCCAGAGGTTATTGAATCAATAGATTTTTGTTTGTCCTTACTGCCCTGACTCGAGCCAAAGTAATAGGCAACCACCTGCGTGGCAATTGTTGTCAATGCACCGAGAATATAAATAACAATGTCCTTCATACCATTTTGTAAAAGTGTTTGGCCATCCCCTTGGATAATCCAAAAAAACATGAAGAATGTCAGACCTATGATGGAAACCGCCAAGAGTGAATGTACATTTTTGGCAAGCCAGCTCGCATGTTCGCTTTGCTGAATTGCCGTCTGATTTTCACGAGCACTGGCGGTATCAGCAAGATAAGCTTTGGTGCGGTCTAAATCCTGTTGTCCCATCACTTGCTGATGCTGCATGTTAGCCTTTGCAAGTTCGTTTTCTAGTTCTTTCTTTTCTTCATCACTAGTAAAGTTCTTGTCGATGGCATCGCCCACCGCATCAACTAAACTGCTTGCACCAGCACTGAATAATTTTGATAAAAAGTTAGCCATCGCTATACGGCCTCCAAGGTTCGTCTAACCCAGCCAAAGAAGAACTTACGACTCTCTTTGCGTTTTTCGCATATATCCACATAACGTCCAATTTTAGCCAACGCAAAAGTCGCCAGGAATCCGCGTTTATCATCAGCGTTGAGTTTGGCGATAGTTTGATCACCAATAACACCATCGGGTTTCGCACCACATGCCAACTGCGCTAATTTAGAACTCGTTCTTGGGCCTGCGTTAACCGCAAAATCAAAAATAGAGTCGGCGATGTCTTGATCGTTGATATCATCACCACGCACTTTGTCCCAATAATTGACCTCATAAAGACGCATCACTTGCTCTTGCAAAGACTCGTCGTCTTCGAGGTTTTTAGGAAAGCGGCTATGCGTTTTTAACAGATCAATTGTTGTCCAACCGCTCCATTTACTGTTGCGCTGCCGCGCAATACCTTTGTAGGTTTCACCACCCGGATCGTCGGGGTCATTCACATACCCACCTTCCGCCTTAAGCGTCTCTTTTATCGCGACTGTAAAATTTGCCACTGTTGTATTTTCCTTTTAGCAAAATGAGTGAATTACTTTTGCTGCGAAAAAAGGCATACAGATTAAATCTCGTCATCACAACAAAACTTCAGCAGATATGAGTAAAATTCCAACCCGCAGTTTTGTCAATTTTTTTATCCGTACATGTGGCAATTAGTTGAGATTCTTGCAAGTATCCCCTTGTGATTTAGCACAAGACTAATTTTCGGCCTCCTTTCTATCAGAGTGACCGAGATGACGCTCTGGAACAATAATGTCGCGTACCCTTTGCTTCAACTCCTTAATGTCGGGAAAGCCACCATCATCAACGCGTGACCATATTCGCTGGCCATTGACATAGATTTCAAAGATACCACCGGTGCCCGGTTGAAGAGATACCTCTTGCAATTCTTGATCAAATGTCGACAACAGCTCTTGTGCCATCCAGGATGAACGCAATAACCATCGGCACATATTGCAATATTTAATCTCTACTTTGTTATGCATTACACTTAATTTTCCGTTATTAAATTTATCTTTAGTCGTGATCTACATTACGCGATGTGATACCCATATTATCGCAAGCAAAAGGATGGAGCACCAAGATGTCTCTGCTACAAATTTTATTAATCAGTAAAATAGCGGTCACAATTATCGCCGTCATCACCCCGTTACTATTAAGCAACAAAGACAAACGGGCGCGACAATATGGCCTAGAGCCTGGCTCACCGTTGATTTTCAACCTCTAAGCTATGGCGCTCATCGCCCTGCTTGTCAATTATGGGGTCGGACTGATACAAACCTATCAAGGAACATTTCCAACTGGCGTGGTATGTGTGGGTATTGTGTCAAATTTGGGCGCATCATTTATATTAGCAAGAGAATGGCTGTCAAATTCAAGCGCTAAAGCGCAAGTCGCAAATCCACTGTCAACTATGGTATTTGGCGTTATTGGAATGGGCTTTTGTACATCCTTGTTATGGCCAGATGTATTTATGTAAAGAACAATTGTTACTTTCGATTAAGTTTGCTTTAAGTGAATTAAAAATGAAAATAATAAAAAGCCAATTTAGGTTCTCACAAGAATCTAGCTCAAACTCTCTCAGTAAACCTTCTTTAGAACACGCTACTGCATACTGTTCACAACTCTTTTCGCTGATTTCACCGCAGCATGCACACTCCCCCAGTCTTCTCCGTCAGTATAGGCGTCACCAGCAAAGAACAATCGCTGTTCAACATTTTCACCAAGGCGCTGAATCACTTGCCAACTTTCTGCGTCGCTAACATAAGCCCCTTTAATAAAAGGTTCCTCGCTCCAATTTTGATATATATGTTTAATGTAATTAGGTGTGGCTTGCCCTCCAGATAGCTCATCAATCTCTAGAAGCAAGGCCTCGATCAGTTGCTCGTCATCCAAATCTGCGTATGGATTAGCAGCGGAACCAACCGCGAAGACACCCAATATATTTTGAGTTGTATCCTGACCATAAGCAGCGTCAAAATATAATTTTTCTCCTGAGTACTCTGGCTTCACTTCAACACTCATGAGCGTTGGATAAAACTGCTTAGAGAACTCAATAAAAACCTTACCACCTTCCCATACAGTGACTTCTTTGATTGCTTGTCTCTTGTATTTCGGGAGTTCAGGAATAAAAGTAATCTTACCGCTTTTAAGTATTGATACTGGGACGGTAACTACAACATTACTTGCTGTATATGATGACGTTGGGGTTCTGACCTGTATTTTTTGATTGGTATAATCAATAGTATCTACAACCGCATTGTAAATAATGTGCTCTGAGATAGAGGGAACGATATATTGTTCGAAGAAGTCGAACCAAGTTGAGTTAATAAATTTGCGGTCGTCTTGCATCCCAAAATCAGATAAGTTTACTTCTTCTCCTTCGTAATAGGTTTCAACGTCATCGCCATATTTTGTAGTTTTAATGTCAATTTTGACTGATTCGTCATTTACAATATGTTGAAGAATAGTGGGTTCTACATGCATCCACTCCGCACCTAAAGGAATAGGGAAATTTGCGAAATCTGTATTCCGCTTCATTCTCCCATCAAAACTAGTAGACGCTTCGAGGATCTTAAATTGAATACCTTGTTGATGTAAAAGGTAACCAGGAGTTAAGCCAGCGGCTCCAGCCCCTACAATAATAACAGGTGTCGAATCGTCTTTTTGAATACTGCTTTCTTTACTTTCAGTGCTAAGTACAGGGTGAAATAAAATCAAAAAGCTAAACACTTTGATAAATATCGCCTTCACCATTTTCATCGCCCTTCTTAATAATCAGTCATTGTTCATGAATAGTAGTTCCACTCAGCAATAGCGTGCCTTGAACATCATAACAAAAACAAATAATCCTCTTGTAATAGATATTGAGAACCCCTCGTTTCAAACTTTTTTAGCATTCATAATGCTACGATTTAAGGGTGACACAGACACATTATAAGAGCAAAGACGTCATCAAATATTTAGATCCATTTAGATCATCAGAACTTATAAGTGTTACTGCTTTTTGTTTTATATGAGCCCAACAAAATAACGTAAAAAAACGCATGTTGATATTCCTTTAGGGCGTTTTTCTTACAATCGAAATTACCGCTTATTAACTAGTTGGGGATTAGACGAGTTATTGCGAAAATGATAGAAATAGTCGCTATTGACCATATAGTGTTGCGCACCAGCAAGCTTGAACAGATGCTAGCTTTCTACTGCGACGTGTTGGGCTGCGTAATTGAGCGTGAGACACCCGACGAAATAGGTTTAACCCAGTTACGTGCCGGCAATGCATTAATTGATGTAGTGAGCGTAAACAGCGAACTAGGCAAACTAGGTGGCGCCGCTCCCTCCTCGACTGGCAACAATATGGATCATTTTTGCCTACAACTCAAACCTATTACAGACGCAAAGCTTGCCGCTTATTTAATTAAGTGTGGTGTTAAAGAAGAAGACTTTGATCGTCGATACGGCGCGCAGGGGTACGGCAATTCTATTTATATTAAAGACCCAGAAGGCAACACAGTTGAGCTGCGTTCGCAGCTATAATTATTGGCGTTTTTATTTTAGACGCAATGCCCAATTACCTTTGTGCTGCGCATCACAGTTTTCTTCTGTATCAAACAAAACGTGTTTTTCAATGCGCTTTAGCTTTACGCCCAAAGAATTCAGTTTTGCCGCAATCATTGTTTGCAGTTGTGCATTACTTCTTGAAATCAGGTAGTTATCTAGTGATTCATTCGTATCAAATACACAAACAATGCGTAAACTGGCAGGGAAATTATCATAGTTCACTAAGTGTGTAAGCCACTGAAACCCCGGTACGTCTTTTAGCGCCACTTCACAGACATCAGTCAACTCAAGTCTAAGTTGATTATCTAATTTTTTATCGCTCTTGCGCATGTTTTCAAAAGTGTAAAAGTTAACAAGCAAAAGCCCGCTCATTCTAATTTAAACAGTGCAAACACCTTGCAAGGATTATGTCGGGCTTCCCGCCCTCCACCACTTCGTGGCCGCGCTAAAGCGCGTTCTGGATTGTTCCCGACATTCCAGTCGAACCGAGGGGTTCGGCAC
>WKFJ01000050.1 GCA_014872785.1 Alteromonadaceae bacterium | reverse complement strand
TTCATAATTTTTTAATACGTCATCACGTATATAAATTAAGATGCTGGCGTTTGCAGAAAAGCAACAAAGCAGGAGCACTAAGAGTGTATTGAGCTTAAGACGATTGATAGTGAATGTGATTGCTTGCGAGTGCATGGAGATATCGAAGTTAGCTCACTAGATAATCAAATGATAGCACATTGTAAATTCTAGTAAAAAACCAAAACTGGGTTTAAGAATCACAAGTAGCTAACCAATAAAATATGTGGAATAAATCTTTCAGTACGATCAAAAAAATAGCCTCTTCTGAGGCTATTTTTTTTAATTGAAGATTCTTTCCTTGAAAGCAGGGCTAGTAATGATCAGATCTCGATGCATCTACTTTTTTACCTTTGTCACCCAAAACTTTACGACGCAAATAATTCATTGACCTTTCCAACAAATCAGAAGCAGTTTGTACAGGCTCTTTTTGGAAATCAAAATCCCACCAATCCAGCCTCTTAGTAGATCGGACGAAATTTGCGCCCTCCCCTTCTTTATACCAAAGGTTGCCATAGGCTTGGGTTCGTTGTCCTTTCAAATGACAATATGAAGCTTTAACAGCGTGCATCGTATCATATGAGGGAGAAAAGATTACGATGGAGTTATTCTGCTTTTGTTGTTTAACCGTATCGCACCAGTCCCACGGCACCCAACATCTCTCAGTCAAAGGATTACCTTTCCACAGTTCGCCGACATATTTTCTTTCAGGTTTAAACGTTAAGTAATGAGTATGGTGATTTGCAGACTCTGAGTCCTTGGCAGGATTGATATTAAGCATGAAGGTTAATGCTTTTTTCCTTAAATCAGGATGAGGGCTAATTTCATATTGGTCTAAATACTTCTGCACACCTGAATCTTTTGTACAATCTGAATATTCGATACCAAACTTTTTTGCCAATGCTGAATTAAACTTTTCAGATTCAATAAATTCTTTAAACTGAATTAACACATTTGATTTTGGCTCAGTTAACCTCAAAACTACACCCGCTGACTCAGTTGCTGAATGACTCAAAGTGTCTTTGTTTTTCCGTCTATTTCTAATGTACTCGAGATGGTCCGTAATTGCCCCTGGGAAAGGAATCATTTGATCCCCATTTCCGAACAAAACTTCAAAAAGCTCTGAATCAGAACCACATTCCGGCATATTTACTTCGGTGCACGAGATGATTTCATTGAAGTCATCCTCGTTAAGGAAATTTGTAATCTCGATATGTTTGAAGGGATGCTCTGAAAAATCAGCGTCTTCTATTTTTGTTATCAGATAATCAAATCTTGATGACATGTCCGTATACTTCTCCAAATCATGTATGAGAGCAGTAAAAATAAGACTCTCACACACATTTTATTTGTGCGCGATTATATATTTTTAAACCGTCGCCTTACAACCACTAATCAGTATTTGGAGACTCGTGTTGATCCAAATCAAAACCAACAGGAATGCTTTTTGAAAGCAGAGAAATGAAATGTAAGAAATTCTAATTGGGTACCTCATGCTCACTGAAGATTAGTGAGCACATTTTTAAGTTCAGTTGCCAACATATTGGCGCCGAACACAGTTAAATGATCATCATCTTTATAAATCAAGTCACGGCCAAAATTATGATGACATTGGCTTTGATCACAAAACACATCTAAAACTTCAAAGTAAAACACATTTTCTTGCTCCAGTTCTTTAAATGTCTTGGCAACAATAGCACTTTGCATTTCAATATGAGATCTATCAATCGATACATTAGGTATCACTCCATCCTTCAAAAACTTTTTCGCAACATAGACCGGTACATTCCACCCAGCTTCTGGTATCTGGCCTAACACAACAAATTTGGTATTAGGATATTTACCAGCGAGTTTGGTGACAAATTCTATAGTTGCATTAGCAACGCGCCCCTCTCTGGTGTCCAGTTTCGAGTCGTCAACAGTGTCATATATAACTTGGTAATTTTCGGTGGCGCCCTGACCATTGTTAAACTTTTGGCCAGTAAAATGAGCTCGCCATCTGGCTGAAAGAATTACGACATCAAAGTGTTGTTCTGCTAGGAATGTGTATATTTTTTCATTGAATTGATCACATTCTGACACTGAATCCTGTCTAACGAGTCCCAAAACAGGTGGACAAGATGCATAGGCTGCGTGATAGATTGATGCTTCAGGCATTGTTCTGTGCAATTCATATGCAGTAGCATCAGTGTGGCTGTCTCCCCAATATAGGATATTAAGCGTACTGTCATCCACATTGCCATACCAACAATCCATGTTAACGTGTGTAATCTCTCCCATAGTATCAATCCTACAAATCTCTCTGTAAGGGTTTTCACTTTTTGTTGCAGATTGAATAACTCTCATATCACCGTGAAAGCGATTAGCAAAGCCTTGAGTTTTATGCCCTAAAACACCAAGCGCGATAAATACCAGGATGAAAACGCCACTGACACCAAAAATCCATTTTCGACTAAAGCTCCCCTTTCTGAAAGGTTGTTCAACAAACCTCCAAGACGCAATCGCAAGAACAATAGAAGCCAAACTTAATAAAGCCATCAATGAAGGGGCTACATCGCCTATGGTTCTTATCCGAGCAAACGCGAACAATGGTTGGTGCCACAAATATGCCGAATAACTGACAAGCCCAACCCCTACGAATATTTTGGTACTGAGCAACTGTGCTGTAAGTGTCGTTTTATCAGCAAAAAGAATAATGAACACGACTCCCAATACAGGAACTAATGCATAAACGCTTGGAAAAGGAATAGTTTCGTCGTAGGCAAAAATGGAGAAAAGAATGGCCGTTAAACCTAACAGGGCGAGAACATTATTTTTCTGAACCCCATTTTTTTGCACTATAAAGGCGGCAATAGAGCCTGCAAATAATTCCCAAGCTCGCGTTGGTATTAGATAAAAATTTGTTGTTGGGTCATTGCGCCATCCCCATTCACTCAGTAATAAGCTCAAAGAGGCTATAGCAACAATTGCCCAAAACACTCTATGTTTACCAAAACGCCAAGTTAGGATGAGGAATATTGGGAATAAAACGTAATACTGCTCCTCTACCGCCAAACTCCACGTGTGTAGCAGCGGCTTATCCTCAGCATCGGGGGCAAAATAATCACTCTCACTCCAGAACAGAATGTTTGAGGCGAATAGACTCACTGCCACTAGGCTTTGTGAGAAGTCTTTCATTTGAAACGGCAGCATCCACATCCAAGCGAAGGGAAGACACAACAGCATGATAAAGAACAATGCAGGTAAGATTCTTCGCGCACGCCTTTCGTAAAAATGAACAATGCTAAATCGATTTTTCTCGATCTCTTCTATAAGGATTGTGGTGATCAAATAACCACTGATAACAAAGAATACATCCACCCCAACAAATCCACCGCTAAACCATTCGAAACCGGCGTGAAACAATATGACGGGAATAACAGCAAGCGCTCGCAAGCCATCTATTTCAGCGCGATATTTCAAGTTAAGTATCCTTTATTTCGTCATTTGATAGGTTAGTAGACATGTTTTTTGTGGCTTTACTGCTTTCTAAAACATGCGGTTATTTAGTGCACGTTAAAAAAGAGGAGCAACGACAATGTTTAACGTAGTTACTCCGATTAACCCAATTTATGGAATTTATCCAGGTTTTTATTCCCACTCGATTGTCGCAGGTGGCTTACCCGAAATGTCGTAAACCACTCTGGAGATACCGTCGATTTCGTTGATGATTCGGTTAGATACGCGACCAAGGAAGTCATATGGCAAGTGCGCCCAGTGAGCTGTCATAAAGTCGATTGTTTCAACGGCGCGCAGACTCACTACCCAATCATACTTTCTGGCATCGCCCATTACGCCAACAGAGCGAACCGGCAGGAATACAGTAAACGCCTGACTGACTTTCTGATATAAATCATCATTGTGCAATTCTTCGATAAAGATGGCATCTGCCCGTCTTAGTAAATCGCAGTATTCTTTTTTGATTTCACCCAACACGCGAACACCTAATCCGGGACCTGGGAATGGGTGACGATATAGCATGTCGTATGGAATACCTAGCTCAAGACCAATTTTGCGGACTTCGTCTTTAAATAATTCACGCAGTGGTTCAACCAAACCTAGTTCCATATCTTCTGGCAGACCACCAACGTTGTGGTGTGACTTGATGACATGTGCCTTGCCGGTTTTAGAGCCTGCTGATTCGATCACGTCAGGATAAATTGTACCCTGTGCTAACCATTTAGCATTTTCACGTTTGCCAGCCTCTTCATCGAAAACTTCGACAAATACACGACCAATGATTTTACGCTTCGCTTCTGGGTCGCATTCACCTTTTAGTGCATTTAAGAATCTTTCTTCGGCTTCGACTTTAATGATGTTTAGACCAAAGTGGTCACCAAACATGTCCATAACTTGTTGACCTTCATTTAAACGAAGTAAGCCGTTGTCAACAAAAACACAAGTGAGCTGTTTGCCAATAGCTCGGTGCAGAAGCATCGCCGTGACCGATGAATCCACGCCGCCCGACAAGCCTAAAATAACTTCATCATCACCAACTTGTTCTTTAATACGGGCAACAGCATCTTCAATGATAGAGGCCGACGTCCACAGCGCTTCACAAGCACAGATGTCTTTCACAAAGTGAGTAAGTACACGCATCCCCTGTTTGGTATGAGTTACTTCAGGGTGAAACTGCACGCCATAAAAACGCTTGTCATGGTTTGCCATTGCCGCGATAGGACACGTCGGCGTTTGAGCAACCAATTCAAACCCTTCAGGCATGGCCACCACTTTATCGCCGTGGCTCATCCATACGTCTAGTAATCCATTTCCGTTTTCACTTAAATGATCTTCGATGTTGTCTAATAACGCTGAACCTGCAACTTTCTCTACCTGAGCATAACCAAATTCGCGCTCATCACTACCGTTAACTTTACCACCGAGCTGTTCGGCCATCGTTTGCATGCCATAGCAAATACCCAATACCGGCAAACCAGCTTGATACACCCATTCAGGTGCTCTCGGTGAACCCGCTTCTGTGACCGACTCTGGACCACCAGATAAAATAATGCCTTGCGGGTTAAATTCTTTAATTTGCTCTTCGGTAACATCCCATGCCCAAAGTTCACAATAAACACCTATTTCACGTACTCGACGTGCGATAAGTTGAGTGTATTGAGAACCAAAATCCAAAATAAGAATTTTGTGTTGATGAATATTTGTGGTCATTGTCTCGTCCAAATAGCAAAAGGCGTTAAGCCAGTTTAGAAGTAAAATAGCGACTCAAGATCGCCTAAAAATAAAAAAGAGTGCTAACCATAGCACTCTTTTTCATATATCGGTGTTTAGCCCAAACGATAGTTTGGTGCTTCTTTGGTGATAGTAACATCGTGCACGTGAGACTCACCCATACCTGCAGATGATACCCTTACAAACACAGGTTTAGTGCGCAGTTCGTCAATAGTGGCACAACCTGTTAAGCCCATCGCAGAGCGCAAGCCCCCCATCTGTTGATGCACTATATTAGCAATCGGCCCTTTGTAAGCGACACGACCTTCTATACCTTCCGGCACTAATTTTTCAGCGTTATCCGATTTTTGGAAATAGCGATCTGAAGAACCATTCTTTTGATTCATCGCACCTAGAGAGCCCATGCCGCGATAAGATTTGTAATAGCGACCTTGGTATAGTTCAACTTCACCAGGCGCTTCTTCAGTACCAGCAAGCATACTACCCACCATCACGCAGCTGGCACCAGCTACTAATGCTTTGGCAATATCACCTGAATAACGAATCCCACCATCGGCGATAACTGGAATACCTTTATCCTTAAGCGCCTCAGCTGCATCAGACACTGCCGTTATCTGGGGTACACCACAACCGGTGACAATTCGCGTTGTACAAATTGAACCCGGACCAATTCCCACTTTCACAGCATTGGCGCCAGCTTCTGCAAGCGCGAGAGCTCCTTCGCCAGTTGCTACGTTACCCGCGATAATTTGTAAATCAGGATACGCGGCACGAACGCGTTTAACGCTGCCAATTACCCCTTCGGAATGTCCATGTGAAGTGTCGATAAGTAAAACATCAACGCCAGCTTCGACCAACATTTCAATGCGTTCGTCAGTGCCTTGACCAACGCCAACAGCGGCACCGACACGTAGGCGACCTAAACTGTCTTTACAGGCATTGGGTTTACTTTCAGCCTTTTTAAAATCCTTAACGGTAATCATTCCAGCTAGTTTGAAAGCGTCATCAACGACGAGAATTTTTTCAATGCGATGTTCGTGCATTAAGTCCAGTACTACATCAGCTTCGGCGCCTTCTTTCCCCGTGACCAAACGCTCCTTAGGCGTCATCACATTGGTAACTGGTTGCTGAAGGTTGTTCTCGAATCGAATATCACGGCCGGTAACAATACCTACTAGGTTATTGTCTTTGTCGACAACTGGAAAACCCGAAAAACCAAAACGTTGAGTCATCTCGTTTACATCAGCAATCGTGGCGGCAGGATCGATTGTAATTGGATCTGATACCACACCACTTTCGTATTTTTTCACTTGGCGTACATGATCCGCTTGATCTTCAGAGGTCATGTTTTTATGAATAAAGCCGATTCCCCCTTCCTGGGCGAGCGCAATGGCTAGGTTAGCTTCAGTTACTGTATCCATTGAAGCTGAAAGCATAGGAATATTTAATTCTATACTGCTGGTTAAGCGTGTTTTTAAGCTTGCAGTATGGGGCAGTACGGAAGAATGCCCGGGGACAAGAAGTACGTCATCGAAGGTTAAAGCTTCTTTAGCTAAGCGCAACATATTACTACCATTATTGAGGTTTTAGTTGCGGCGCAATTGTAGCGGTTTTAATTATTCAGGTAAACTTAAAAGCAAGGCTCAATAATAAGTTTTTTTATGTCTCTGTCAGAAAAAAGAAGCAATATATTTACAGTTTCGCGATTAAATCGATTTGCGAAACATATTTTATCCTCAGAAATTGGCGAAATATGGTTGAACGCGGAAATATCCAACTTTGTGGCAGCAAGTTCAGGGCATTGGTATTTCACGTTAAAAGACAGCAATGCTCAAATCAAAGCAGCGATGTTTCGAAATGCTAACCAACGTCTACGCATGCGCCCTAAAGCAGGCGACAACGTGCTCATTCGTGGTGCTGTTAGCCTTTACGAAGCACGTGGCGATTACCAGCTCATTGCAGAACATATGGAGCCAGCTGGTGCTGGCTTATTGAAGCAACAGTTTGACGAACTGAAATACAAATTAGCACAAGAGGGTTTATTTGCGCAGGAACACAAACTACCCATTCCTAAGAACCCGAGAAAGCTAGGCATAGTGACTTCTGCGACAGGAGCAGCCTTACAAGATGTGCTTTCGGTACTCGCTCGACGCTCACCAGGTATCGAAATTATTGTCTATCCGAGTCAAGTTCAAGGTGACACTGCAGCACAACAATTAGTAGAGGCGCTTACCAAAGCCACTCAGCGCAATGAAGTGGACGTAATCCTGCTCACCCGTGGTGGTGGCTCAATGGAAGATTTATGGTGCTTTAACGATGAACAATTAGCTCGCACTATTTTTAGTTGCCCTATTCCACTTATCAGCGCTGTAGGCCATGAAATTGATTTTACTATTGCTGACTTTGTAGCCGATCTTAGATCACCAACACCTTCTGCTGCCGCAGAGATAGTGAGTTATGACCTACTGGAATTACAACAACAAATACTTCATCTAAAAAAGCGTTTATTATCTAACTGGCAACAACAAATTACCATACAATCGACGAAGCTAAGTAATACTGTATATCGTTTAAAATCGGTACACCCTAGTCAGCAAATAAATCAAAAATCGCAACACATTGATCAGCTTTCAATGCGTTTAAACACCGCAATGAATACGCTCTTGAAAAATAAAATGACACGTATGGTATTCCAAGAGAACCGATTACACAGCCATTCTCCGAACAAGAGAATTGAACGTTACGATTATATATTGTCTGGATTAGAGCAAAGATTGAAAAGGAAGCTCCAATCCGTCCTACAAGACAAGCAAACCAAGTTCGCCAATACCTGTGAAATGCTAAATGCGCTAAGTCCACTCTCTACATTAAGCCGTGGCTATAGTATTTCGTTTAAAAATGGCCAAGTACTTACTAGTAAAGCAGCAGTAAGCTCAGGTGACATTGTCAAAACGAGATTACACGACGGTGAGTTCGAATCTAAGGTACTTTGAAGAAAGCTTTGCAGCAATTAGCAGAGTTCTCTAACTGGCTCTCGTACTTACTCGTTTGAACAACGTCAACATGATGCCGCTGATAATCAAAATAGCTGCGACAAGCAGTCGGTTGTTCAGTGGTTCATGTAAAAACCAAAAACCGCCTAGCGCCGCGAAAATGGGTACTAACAACTGAGCGACTGAAGCTTGTATTTTAGTTATTAGAGGAACAACTGAATACCAGATTGCATAACCCGCGCCGGAAGCCAATATGCCTGACAGAGCTGCATACATTACGTTGGGATTGTACAAATCCAATTCACTGCTCGGCACCATGTAAAAAATAACGAGTAACGGTAGCGCAATTAAAAAGTTATTCGATGTGTCAACAATTGGGTCTTTGCTGGTTCTTCCCGCCAAGGTATAGATACCCCAAGCAACCCCAGATATAGTCATTAACACGCTTCCAAATACATTTGGGGCGTCTACATCCGGTAATAGCAAGTAGAAAAAGCCTAAAAGCGCTACAACAAAACCGCCCCACTCGTTGAGCAACAGCGCCTTATGTTTCAATAACGTCGCGATGACCAACGTAAATTGTACTACTGCGAATAATATCAAAGCGCCAGCAGCTGTAGAAAGCGACAGGTAGGCGAATGAAAAACTAAGTGCATAAATAAATAAGGATACAGCAGGCAAAACTGAGTGACGCTCGAGAGAGAAGTTACTCAATGAAAAGGACTTATCTCTAACAAAAACCAAACACGCCAAGAAAAACGCACCACTAGCCAGCCTCACCGCGGTAAAGCTAAACGCATCCATTGGCTCGCTCGATGCCATCGCCAGTCGACAAAACACAGAGTTAGCCGCAAAGGCTATCAAAGCAAGAAACGTAAGCGAAATAATTCTGAGGGACTGAACAGTGTTTTCTTTCATATCCAAACGCATGACCTGCTTTTCAATTAATTGCTTTCAGACTGACTATAAAATTGCGGGACCAGCCCATAAAAAAGCCCGCTAATGCGGGCTAATATTATTTCTTGTGGTGCTTCATTAAACGTTTACGCTTTCGAAGCTGCGATTGCGTCAGTTGGTTTTTCTTGCCTTCATAGGGGTTTGCCCCTTCTCTGAACTCAATACTAATAGGTGTCCCCATTACCTTCAGAGATTTTCGGAAATAATTCATCAAATAGCGTTTGTATGAATCTGGTAAGTCTTTCACCTGATTACCATGAATAACGATCCTCGGGGGATTATAACCACCGGCGTGCGCATATTTCATTTTAACCCGGCGACCTCTGATCAAAGGTGGTTGATGGTCATCTTGTGCCATTTCCATGATGCGGGTCAACATCGATGTATTTACGCGTTTCGTTGCAGATGCATAAGCCTCTTGCACTGAATCATATAGGTGACCGACACCGGTACCATGCAATGCGGAAATAAAATGCAAACGAGCGAAATCGATAAAGCCTAATCGGAAATCCAATTCACGCTTGATATCGTCTTTTACTTTTATGTCCAAGCCGTCCCATTTATTTATAGCCAACACCAATGCTCTGCCCGCATTCAGCACAAAGCCAAGTAAGCTTAAATCTTGATCAGATATCCCCTCGCGAGCATCGATGACCAAAAGCACTACATTTGCTTCTTCAATCGCTTGTAGTGTTTTAATAACAGAGAACTTTTCTACAGCGTCAGAAATTTTACCTTTTTTGCGCACGCCGGCGGTGTCAATCAACACATATTCTTTGCCTTCACGTTCCATCGGAATATAAATACTGTCACGTGTCGTACCAGGCATATCGTAGACGACCACACGCTCTTCGCCTAGTATTCGGTTGGTGAGTGTTGACTTACCAACATTTGGTTTACCAACAATAGCGAGTTTAACTGGTTGTGATTGCAGTTCTTCGAGTTGCTCTTCGGCAGATTTTTCTTCATTTTCAGCTTCGTGTTCAACAATCTTCATATCGTCAAACTGCTCAGTCAGAGGCATTAGCGCATGTTCCAACAGCTGGTTTACACCACGCCCATGAGAAGCAGCTATCTGATGCACTTGTGGCATACCCAACGAGTAAAACTCCGCTGACGAGCTATCTCCATCAATACCGTCAATTTTATTGGCTACTAGGAAGGTCGCTTTGTTTTGCACTCGAAGATGTTGCGCAATTGCCTCATCAGCGGCAGTTAAACCGGCTCTGGCATCTACCAAAAAAAACACCACATCGGCTTCATCTATCGCCAGTAATGACTGCTCTGCCATTGCGGTATCTATGCCCTGTTCATCACCACTTATACCGCCAGTATCTACCAAGATGAACTGCCACCCCTGATATTTAGCCTGACCGTATTTACGGTCTCTGGTAAGTCCAGGGTAATCGGCGACTAGCGCATCTCTGGTACGAGTTAGACGGTTGAATAATGTTGATTTACCAACATTAGGTCTGCCCACTAGGGCAATTACAGGTAACATATTTTTTTCCTGAAACAAAAACGGCTCAATACAAGTTGAGCCGTTCTATCATAATTACTGAAATTTACGGCGTCTCAATTGAGACAATTTGACCATCCCTAGTTGTGGAATACAAGATATCGTTATCCGCCACCGGAGCTGAGAAAATAGCATCATCTTCATCATTGGAGCCAACCGAGTAACGCGCAACTATTTCACCAGACTCTTGCTCAAGCCAGTGTAGATAACCAAATTTATCGCCAACGACTACGTAGTCTTTTACCGGAGTAGCTCCCGTCAAACTGCGTCCCCTAAGTCCTGCTTGCGACCACAATTCAACACCATTTCTTCTATCAAGAGCGTAGACTTGGCTTTGCTCATCTACAACGAACAGCGTGTTGCCATCAAGCGACATACGACGGTAGGCCTTATACTCACGCTTCCAAATGGTTCTGCCCGTGCGCAACTCTAACGCTGCGAGCGTGCCGTTAAAAGACACTGCGTAGACAATGCCACCGAACACAATGGTTTGACTGTCAATGTCCACAATACGCTCTAGTTCCGTAGTACCAGCTGCTGCCGCAATAGTTTGTTCCCAAAGGTTTTGACCGGAGTCGATAATATTAACAACAATCTTACCGCTGGCTGTCCCGACGATGGCACCACCGTTAGAAATTGTAGGAGCAGCAATACCACGCAGACTCAACGCTGGCACTTCAGACTCATAAGCCCATTGTTCTTCACCAGTGTCAGCATCTAACGCATGCATAAACCCAGAGCCTGTATTGACTAGCACCAGTCCTTCGTCGACAGCAGGTTTTGCCAGCACTTCACCACGAACATCAGCTTGCCACTTGATTTCGCCTGTTTCGGCATCTACCGCGAAAACAACGCCATTCTCAGTACCGAAGAATATGCTTTGATAGGAGGCAACGATACCCCCGGAAATTTTCGCAGAAATACCGTCAGACCAAAGTTGACTTACACTTTTAAAAACACCTTCGTCACGAAACTCAGCGAGATTGAACTTCCAAAGCTCTTTACCCGTGTCTTTGTCAAATGCTGCCACTTCACCTTGACGGCTGGCGGCAAATACTTTTCCGTAAGCAACCGCTGGTTGCAATCGCGAAAAGTAGTATTTAACGCCAGAGCCAATGTTTTCATCCCAACGAAGTGTAGGTGTAAACTTTGCATCTATTGGGTCAAGGCGTTTAATTTCTAACTCTTCTTCGTCTTCAAACCACGTCACCGGATTCATCCAGTCTGGCAACGTCGAGCAGCCGCCTAGCGTCAACGTTGCGCCTAAAACAATAACGCGGCTTTGCTTTGCAAGCTGTTTTGCGTAGTTTAGGAATTTAGCCATTCTGAGCAGTTCCACTAACCTTGGCGTTTAGATCGTCAATCTTCATTTGTAGTAGATTGTTGTTTTCTTCTAGCGCTAATGCCTCAGTATAACTTTGCTGTGCTTCTGTCAACTCTCCTTTGTTGACTAAAATGTCACCTTTAACTGCCAGCACTTGTGCTTTAAATGCATCTAGCGTTACCGCATTTAAACTTGCTAATGCGGCATCAAAATTCTGTTCTTCATTTTGTACACGCGCTAAGCGGATAGAAGACAGAGCAACTAAAGACTCTTCTTTTGAGTTAGCGATAACCCATTGGAGTTGTTTTTTAGCTTCTGGGAAGTCTTTTGCGTCAACCGCAGCTTTAGCCAACTGTAGACTCGTTAACGCGGCGTAGCTGGTATCTGAATTTTCGTTGATAAAAGTGCTGGCAGCGGTTAAATCTTTATTTTCGCCACTGATGTTTTCCATCACTTCATTGTATTTATCTGACGCCATCTCTTGTGAACTTAATACGTGGTCGTTGTAAGCTCTCCAGCCCCAAAGGCCACCTAAACCCAACACGGCACCTACGACAATAGCGATTCCGTTTTCTTTCCAAAACTTTTTAATCGCTTCGATTTGTTCTTCTTCTGTACTGAGATGTTCCATCAGTTTCCTCTAACCTTTTCCTGATTGGGCATAAACAACAAGTTAGTTGCTAAAAGCCCCTTGTAAAAAACTAACTAATTCCGCTTCTGGTAGAGTCTGCTGCTCTCCATTCGCCAAATTCTTGATATTCACTTGTTTCTCTGCGACTTCGTTGTCGCCTAATATCACTGCATATTTAGCTGATAGTTTATCGGCTTTTTTCATCTGCTTTTTAAAGTTACCACCACCACAATGGTTGTGTAATTTCAGCGCAGGTAATGCATCTCTCACCGTCTCGGCCAGAACCGCATTTTGACCAGCAGCTAGGTCTCCAAGACCGGCAAAAAAGACATCTACCGTATCAACATATTGTTCACTGGCGAGTTGTTCTCGCAAGATAAGGGCCAGTCTCTCCAATCCCATTGCAAAGCCAACGCCAGGGCAGGCCTTGCCGCCTAACTGAGCGACTAACCCGTCGTATCTGCCGCCTGCACACACTGTGCCTTGTGCCCCAAGAGACGAAGTAACCCACTCAAAAACAGTGCGATTATAATAATCAAGCCCACGAACCAACCGTTCGTTAACCCGATATTGGATACCCAATTTGTCTAAACGTTCACAAAGTTGTGAAAAATGTTGCTTAGACTCTTCATCCAGATAATCACTTAATGCCGGAGCGTCCGTTAATACGGCCTGAACGTCAGGGTTTTTGCTATCCAGAACACGTAATGGATTTGACTCAAGACGACGCAATGAATCTTCATCTAGGGCATCTTTGCGCTCAGATAAAAATACGACAAGGGCTTTTTTGTAGTTTTCTCGGGCTTCATTGGAACCCAGACTGTTGATCTCTAGTTCTACGTGCTCTTGAATGCCGAAGCGTTGCCACAAGCGTCTAGAAAGTGCAATAACTTCAGCATCCATATCAGGTGTTGCATAACCAAAAGCCTCAACACCAAATTGGTGAAACTGCCGGTAGCGACCTTTCTGTGGTCTTTCGTGACGGAACATTTGTCCCATATACCAAAGTTTCTGTTGCTGGTTATATAAAAGGCCGTGCTGATTACCTGCACGAACGACACTCGCGGTACCTTCAGGACGTAACGTTAAGCTATCACCATTGCGATCGTCGAAGGTGTACATTTCCTTCTCAACAATGTCAGTAACTTCACCAATTGAACGTTTGAACAGATCGGTTGATTCAACCACAGGGGTGCGGATTTCAGCGAAATCATAACTGGCAACAACTTCGCGAATTTGTTGCTCCATCCATTGCCACAAAGCAGTCTGCTCTGGCAAACAATCGTTCATTCCTCTGATGGCTTGAATCGTTTTACTCACACCCGTTCTCTTTACTCGTTTTTAGATTGCTACAAAAAGCCCGGCATTATAGGAATTTTGACCAGAAACAACAATGCGTTGCGCGACTTTATTATTGCTTATCCATTAAGATTCAACGATTTTCGTAGGAATTTTGTTTTGCTCACTCAACATTGCGGCCTTCGCTCGAATTCGCGTCTCCAGCGCATCCACTAAATCATCGTTGGCAAGACGCTCTTTCTGGCGTTTACCATCGAGGTAAAAGCCACTCATGTTGCGTGCACCAGTGAGACCAAGATCAGACACCTCGGCTTCACCCGGACCATTTACAACACAACCAATAATAGACACGTCCATCGGCGTTAAAACGTCCTCTAAGCGCTCTTCCAGCGCATTGACTGTGCCAATAACATCAAACTCTTGACGTGAACAACTTGGGCAAGCAATGAAATTGATACCACGAGAGCGAATTCTTAGAGATTTCAGAATATCGAAACCTACTTTTATCTCTTCGACAGGATCTGCCGCAAGTGATATACGAATAGTATCTCCTATGCCCTCTGCTAGGAGCATTCCAAGGCCAACGGAGCTTTTCACCGCGCCCGCTCTGAAGCCTCCAGCTTCGGTAATGCCAAGATGCAGCGGTTGTTCAATTTGTTTTGCCAGCAAACGATAGGCCCCTACGGCCAAAAACACATCGGAAGCTTTAACGCTAACTTTAAACTGTTGAAAGTCCAACTTATCCAAAATATCGACATGGCGCATAGCGGAGTCAACCAACGCTTGTGGCGTCGGCTCGCCGTACTGCTCTTGAATGTCTTTTTCTAATGAACCTGCATTTACTCCAATGCGGATAGGGATATTTTTGTCTCGTGCACAATCTACAACCGATCGTACCCTGTCCATTTTGCCGATATTTCCTGGATTAATGCGTAAACAATCCACACCGTATTCCGCTACTTTTAGTGCAATACGGTAATCAAAATGAATATCTGCAATGAGTGGCACATTAACGCGTTGTTTAATTTCCTTAAACGCCTCAGCGGCATCCATCGTAGGCACAGACACCCGAACGAGCTCACCGCCTACACCAACAATACGATTTATTTGCGCAACCGTTGCGTCGACATCGGTTGTCTCGGTGTTAGTCATCGACTGCACAGCGATAGGAGCGCCATCGCCAATCGGTACATTGCCAACGTAAATTCTCTTAGATTTTCTGCGCACGATAGGTGATTCAGCTTGCATGATTAACCTCCAATTTCCGACGCACTTTCTCTTGTTACAGTAAATCTCGCTGTGCGGCCTGCAGGAAACTGACTCATATCAAAAGGGACACCATCCACGGTTAATGAAACGCCTTTGGGCGCGCCCAAGACCACTTCAAATGGGGCAATGCCAGGTACTGGCATCACTCTTCCCGCCGTTTTAATACCGATAGCGACGACCTCACCTGTTGCATCTGTAATGCTGACCCAACAATCCTGAGCAAAAGTAAACACGACACCTGACTGCATAGCTTGCGCCGCCGCAGCGTTTCGTTGAGCTAACTCATACGCCTCGTCGTCAGTCTGTATTTCATTCAATTCTTCAAGAGAGGCATTCAAATCAGCGATTGGCTCAATTGAAGCATCGCTCACTAACGAACCATTTTGAGCAGAATCAGCTGTTAGCTTACTGCCATCAGATTGTAGTTCTTCATCCAACAATGCCTCCGCGCCATCTTGAATTTGTGATCCTATTTCCGCTGGGTTTTCAACTGAAACTGGCAGCTCTTGATTCTCACCTTCTCGTAGCTGACTCCCAGAAAAAACAGAATTTACCGAAGCATCATCGGAAGTAGGTTCTGCAAAGGTATCTTCAACTGAATTATTTTCGACGGTGGCGCTTTCAATTAATTGCGCATCAACGGAATCGTCGCTAACCAATTCCTCTCTAAATGATTCGAGCGGCTCGTCATCTTGCTCTTCGGTTACTACATCATTTGGGTTGTCTCGATTAGGCTCGTTTGTTGAGACTTCTTCTATTGTTAACCCGCTAGGAATAGATGAACTTTCTCCATCATCATCCTGCTGCAACCACCATACAACTGACAAACCAATGATTACAGCAATGATAAAATAGGTCACCATCATCAACCTGGCGTCACTGGCCTGTTTAGCCACTTTTTGCGAAAAGCTTCTGAGCTTAGCAGGCTGTTTACTGGTATTGGTTAAATTATCAAACTGTTGCAGTAGCGGCTCTGCATCTAACCCCAGATGCTTCGCGTACAGGCGGATGTAGCCCTTTGTGAAAGTGGTGGATACTTCTAAGTCGTAATTATCTGCCTCAAGGCTTTCAATAATACTCGGCCGCAAATGCAGCTTCCCAGCAATGTCTTCTATGGTTAAATTAAGACTTTCGCGTTTTTCCTTTAAAACTTTCCCAGGGCCCGTTACAACCGGTTCCTGTTCCACTTCATTTTCTTGAGACATAACTACTTTTCAAATTAAAGATTGGGATCGGACACGATAAGCTCTTGTCCTACTGACAAATTGGACACGTCATCGATGTTATTCCAATCAATCAGCCATTGAATTCTGACGCCGTATTTTATCGCCAAACGATAGAGATTTTCACCCTTTTGTAGTATATGGGTCTGAACATTCGAATTAACAAGTTCAACAGTAGAATCAAGTTGCGAATTTTCACGAGAAACAGGAGCCAGCAATTGTCTGCGCGGTAGATTGATTTTGTCGGGATACAGCTGTTCCAACATGGCTTGATAACCTTGCGCCACCTTGTCGTTTCCCAACCCTTCTTCTATTTCAATGGCCATTGAAAGTGTATCGGCAGTAACAGGAACTAACTTTTCGTATTGTCTAAATGCGTCTTTTGCATCACCGTACTGTCCCTTACTCAAGAACAGTTCAATGAGCATATACCAGCTTTTTCCTCGTCCAGGCTGGTGTTGTAGTGCCGTTTCCAAATATTCTATGGCTTGGTTAATTCGCGCTTGACTGTGACTGCAAATTGCTAAATTTTCATATGTTTCAGCTGTGCTGCTGTAGCGTTCAGAATTAGCGGCTTTGAGAAGGTATTTTTCAGCTTGATTGTAGTCGCCCTTCTGGCACAAAAAAGCACCGTAAGAGTTTTGTAAATTTGGATTATTGGGGTCTAAATCAAACGCCTGTTGATAGTATTTTTCTGCCATACCAAAATCAGACACTGTTTGATAATAATGCGCTAAAGCAAAATGGCTATCTCCCAAACGCGGCGCATACTCCATCGCTTTGTCCAAATTGGCTTTAGCTTGGTTGTAATTACCGTTTTCTAAGTAGGTTAAACCAAGCGAGATACGGGTTTTGGCGGCCTCTACGGTATCAAAGTTGCGAGGTGAATTACTCACTGTAGTCTGCGTGGCGCACGCAGAAAGTAACAAACAAAACGTTCCGATTAACCAATAGCGCATAGATACGAGACTCTTATTGTTTTTTTAGTGTTTAACGTCAACCGCAATAGTTTCACCCTTCAGTTGTTTTTTCAACATCCGCTTGGTGCGATCAACAACATCGCCGACGAGTTGGCCACAGGCGGCATCTATATCATCGCCTCTCGTCTTGCGCGTGACAACCGTATAACCTTTCGCCATCAATACCTTTGCAAACCTATCAATACGTGAATTGCTCGACCGAGTATACGGAGAACCAGGGTATGGGTTAAATGGGATCAGATTGATTTTACAGGGCGTTTCTTTGAGTATCTTCGCTAATTCTTCTGCTTGTTCCATGCTGTCGTTAATGCCATTAAGCATCACATATTCAACGGTCACTTTCCCCTGATTAGCATTGGATTTACTTAAATAACGACGCACACCTGCAAGAAACTCTTCTATCGGATACTTCTTATTGACCGGTACGATTTCATCGCGCAGCGGGTTGTTTGGGGCGTGCAGTGAGATAGCAAGCGCTACATCAATTTCATCCCCGAGCTTATCTAATGCGGGCACGACACCAGACGTACTCAATGTTACTCGGCGTTTAGATAAACCAAACCCAATGTCGTCCATCATCAAATCCATCGCTGGGATAACGTTTTTGAGATTCAACAATGGTTCACCCATTCCCATCATGACCACATTGGTGATAGGTCGTTTCGAGCTATCTTTGGACAAACCAATAAACTTAGCAACACGCCAAACCTGTCCAATAATTTCAGATACGGTCAGATTCCGATTAAAACCCTGCTGAGCGGTTGAGCAAAAAGTACACTCAAGTGCACAACCAACCTGAGAGGACACACAAAGCGTGGCGCGGTCAGTTTCAGGGATCCAGACGGACTCAACTTCCTGACCACCAGCAATAGTTAATGCAAACTTGATAGTGCCATCTGAGGCTTCTTGGAAGACTTTGATTTCAGGAGCGACAATTTCACAACGCTCTGCGAGTTTGCTACGCAATGCTTTGTTCAAATTGGTCATTTGCTCAAAATCGTCAACACCCTGTTGATAAACCCATTTCATTACCTGCTCTGCACGGAACGGCTTTTCGCCTATTTCAGCGAAAAATGCTCGCAATCCCTTGCGATCCAAGTCTAACAAATTGACTTTTTTAGGATCGGTTTGTTGCACAGTCATGAAAGATTCACCTCAGTATATTGTTTACTTTTTACGCAATTGTACTAGAGCATACTTTTCATTGCTCTAATTAGTTTGTTTCAGATAGCAAAAAGGGAGCGTGATGCTCCCTTTCTTAGGATCTTGCGATCCTTAAACGCTTAGCGAGTGCGTGGGCACACTTCTTCGTCACTGAAGAAATAAGCGATTTCACGAGCTGCAGACTCTGGGGCGTCTGAACCGTGAACTGCATTCTCATCGATAGATACCGCGTAATCTGCACGCAAAGTACCCGCCAATGCTTCTGCTGGGTTAGTTGCGCCCATGATTTCACGGTTTTTAAGAACAGCATTTTCGCCTTCTAAAACTTGAACCATTACAGGACCAGAAGTCATGAATTCGATCAACGCAGGGAAGAAAGGGCGCTCTTTGTGTTCAGCGTAGAAACCTTCAGCTTGCTCTTTGCTCAAATGTAACATTTTAGAAGCAACGATGCGTAGACCCGCTGATTCAAAACGATTGTAGATTGCACCGATAACATTCTTTGCTACTGCATCAGGCTTGATGATGGAAAATGTGCGCTCTAAAGCCATTTTACCGCTCCAATTATTTCTGGTTAAAATTAAATCGGCGCGGATTATATGCAATTAAACAGTCCGTGCCTATCTTTACACGCAAGTTTTTCTAGATTTTTTTAAAATATCGTAAGTGTTAGCTTACCTGTCTTAGACGCGGAAGCGCAAAAGCCAGAGAATCTACAGCAATCTTTACCTGATCTTCCGTCGTAAAGCGACCAAACGAAAAGCGGATAGAACTGTGCGCCAACTCAGGTTCCAAGCCCATTTGAGTTAATACATAAGAGGGCTCAAGGCTCGCAGATGTGCAAGCCGAACCAGTTGCAACCGCGATATCTTTTAGTGCCATTAACAAGGATTCCCCATCCACATCTTCAAAGCTTAAGTTGATAATGCCGGGAACAGTGTTCTGAGGGTCACCATTTAAAATAACACCGGGCATCGCAAGCACGGCGTCTAAAAACTGATGGCGCAGTTGCCATAATTTTTTCTGTTCGGCTTCCATTTCTTGTTTAGCTATCTCAAGCGCCTTACCCATCCCAACAATTTGATGTGTCGGTAAAGTCCCCGATCGCATACCGCGCTCATGGCCTCCACCATTTATTTGTTCAACGAGATGTATCCGCGGTCGGCGCTGCACGTAAAGTGCTCCAATGCCTTTGGGCCCATAAATTTTCCCCGCAGAACAAGACATCAAGTCTACGGGAAGAACGTTCAAATCAATAGCGATTTTGCCGGTGCCTTGTGCGGCATCAACGTGAAATAGAATATCTCTTGCATGTAACAGTTCGCCAATGCGTTGAAGATCCTGTATCACCCCAGTTTCATTATTCACATGCATGATTGTCACGAGAATAGTTTCGCTTTTGATAGCCGCTTTCAAGGCTTCAAAATCCAAGCGACCATTGCGCAGAGGTTTGAGATAAGTAACCTCAAACCCCTGAGTTTCTAGGAAGGCGCAGGTATCTAACACGGCTTTATGCTCAGTTGTCATGGTAATGATGTGATTACCTTTTTCCCGGTAGTACTGAGCGGCGCCTTTGATAGCAAGATTATTCGATTCCGTAGCACCTGAGGTGAATACAATTTCCCTAGGGTCGACGTTAAATAAGTTAGCGACTTGTTCACGTGCTACTTCCACACTCTCTTCCGCCTGCCAGCCAAATCGATGAGAGCGCGATGCTGGATTACCAAAATTACCATCTAGCGTCATGCACTGCATCATTGACTCTACAACACGAGGATCTGCTGGTGTAGTCGCAGCATAGTCGAGATATATGGGCTTATTCATAGCTTTTATTGCTTAGTGATAGGTACAAAACTGACCTGAATTTTCTCGCGTTAACAAGAGCAATTCAAGTCGTTTGGCGTTTTGCTATGTTGCTTATTAGGAAAGCTGCAGATTAATTGAGATTTCGTTGTCAGCGAGTAATTTGCTTTTATTTTGATCTTGACGAGTTGCAACAGACTTAACGTCTGAATTAGCCATCAATTCTCCTAAAGATATACCGTCTAAAAACATGGCAATGCGCTCGCTTAAGTCTTCCCACAAATTATGAGTTAGACACTTTTGCCCACCTTGGCAATCGGCATTACCTTGACACCGCGTAGCGTCTACCGGCTCATCAACGGCTTTGATGACTTCGCCAACTGCTATTTCTTTGGCATCACGCCCCAGTAAATAACCACCACCTGGACCGCGGATACTAACAACAAGTTTCTGTCTGCGAAGTCTTGCGAAGAGTTGCTCTAAATAAGAAAGTGATATTTCCTGACGCTCAGATATATCAGCCAATGGCACTGGACTTTTTTGCGAGTGCAACGCTACGTCGAGCATAGCGGTAACGGCGTATCGGCCTTTGGATGTAAGTTTCATAAATACCACAGTGGTGAAATTTACATCGATGGTCACATACTTGACTAAAACAGTCAAGTATTTAACCTAGTAAATTACTCAAGTATTACCGAGTCCTATATAACCGGGTCAAATTCATCTTCTTGGAATTCTGGGATCTTAAGCGACGGGATAGATTGCTCGCAAACACTGCCGCCCATGTTGTTGATTTCTTTGCAAACCGAATCGACTTTATTATCAATGAGGTGCAAGTGTTCCAACACTTGGCCAATGGCATTGGCTACTGGATCCGGGTTTTCTGGAGAAACCGCATAGGCATCAAAGCCGTACTTCTCGGCAATTTTCGTGCGGTGGGCATTATCACCCGATGCAGACTGATTCCCTTTGTCTACGATACGGCCTGGAATACCCAATACCGTTGCGCCTGACGGAACGTCTTTGACCACCACAGAATTAGAGCCCACCTTGCTGCCTTTGGCCATAGTAATCGGGCCAAGTACTTTGGCTCCTGCACCTACAACAACACCGTCTTCCAATGTTGGGTGACGCTTACCCGCATTCCATGTAGTACCGCCTAACGTAACCCCATGATAGAGGGTCACATCATCCCCTATTTCCGCTGTTTCCCCAATAACTACGCCCATTCCATGATCAATAAAGAATCGACGTCCCAGTTTCGCCCCAGGATGGATTTCGATGCCCGTTAACCAGCGCGAAAAGTTCGACAACGCTCTTGCCAACCACAGCCAGTTGTTACGCCACAATTTATGACTCACTCGGTGCAGCCAAATAGCGTGCAATCCCGGGTAATTTGTTAACACGTCAAAATTATTCCTAGCGGCGGGATCTCGATGAAAAACGCTGGCAATGTCTTCTTTAACACTTTCAAACATAGCGGTTAGCTTCCAATTTTTGCTGGCTTCTACTTTGTAATGGACTTATCAATCGAACTTAAAATACCGCGCAAGATATTAAGTTCCTGAGACTCGGGTCGCGAACGATTAAATAACCTACGCAACTTTGACATCACCATGCCTGGATGCTGAGGAATGATAAATTGGGTTTTACTGAGCGTAGATTCTAAATGCGTATAAAAACGTTCTAGATCTTGCGCGAGCGGATAATCTGATTTGAGTTCTTCCAATGCAGCGATTTCACCGCCATCATTAAATTCTAATTCGTCGCGACTCTCTAAATGCGCCATTCGCATCTCGTAACACAACGTTTGCACAGCTGCAGCGAGGTTCAGCGAACTGTATTCTGGATTCGCCGGAATACACACGTGAAAATGGCACAGCTGCAACTCTTCGTTAGTTAAGCCGTTGTTTTCTCGACCAAATACAATGGCAACAGGATGTTTTGGCAACTCAGAAATGGCTTTGCGACCACAGCTTCTGGGATTCAACATCGGCCATGATAATGTGCGTGAACGGGCACTCGTACCCACTACTAAACCGCATCCATCAATTGCTTCCTCCAGTGTTGCCACTGTTTGAGCAGCCGCTAAAACATCCCCCGCCCCAGCAGCTAACGCGCTAGCTTGGCCGTCAGGTGCATGAACTGGGTCAACTAAATAAAGACTGCTCAAGCCCATGGTTTTCATTGCTCTTGCTGTTGAGCCTATATTGCCGGTATGGGAAGTGTTAACTAACACGATTCTAATGTTCTCTAACAACGTGCGATGTCCTTAGATTGGTGAGAAAATAATGATTTGGGCGATATTACCACAACGCTCGCAGCACCAAAATCACTATAAGTTCTCGCTTATTCTTGCACCATTCGAAATCTTTGCTCGCTATATCTGAACAATTTTTATTCGATTTTAGTTTTGCTTATTAGATTTATTTGGTACTATCCGCGCCGTTTTCATTTTTGACAAAGTTTGTCGCGCTGACGAGCTTTGAGTTCTTTTTACAATTGGTGGTTTTTAAGTATGCATCCTATGTTAAACATAGCTGTGCGCGCTGCGCGTACGGCAGGTAATATTATCGCTCGTAGTTTTGAATCTAGAGAGAATCTCGAAACAGAAATAAAAGGCGAAAATGACTTTGTCACAAAAGTAGATAAAGAAGCTGAACTGGCCATCATTAATAAAATTCAACAATCCTATCCCGACCATTCATTTGTCGGTGAAGAGAGCGGCCTCACGCAAGGCCAGTCTGACTTCAAATGGATCATCGACCCGCTCGACGGTACCACTAACTTTATTAAAGGCATCCCGCATTTCTGCGTGTCTATTGCGTTGCAGCACAAAGGTAAATTAGAGCAAGCGGTTGTCTTCGACCCACTACGCGGTGAGTTATTTACAGCAAGTAGAGGCGCCGGCGCACAATTAAACGGGTTTAGGATCCGCACCAGCCAGCGCAAAGAGTTAGATGGGACTGTACTAGCTACTGCTTTTCCTTTTAAAAACAAAGCAATGTTGGCTGAATCATTAGAAAAATTCTCTAACGTGTACAACCTATGTGGTGACATCAGAAGAAGTGGCTCAGCAGCCTTGGATATGGCTTACGTTGCTGCAGGTCGCTACGATGGCTACTGGGAACAAGGCATTAAGCCTTGGGACGTAGCTGCGGGTGAGTTACTTGTTAGAGAAGCTGGTGGATTAGTAACAGACTTTGACGGCGGTCACCAACACTTTGCCAACGAACAAATCGTATGTGGAAACCCTAAAGTGGTTCAAGCAATTGTAAAGCAACTCAAATAACCGAAGGTTGCATGAATTTTAAAAAGGGAACCTAGGTTCCCTTTTTTGTTGTTCGCCTGGAGGCCAAACCTAAACCCAAAAGCAATAATCCACCAAGGCTACCGCCACCGGAGCCTCCACTATCGGGAGTTGTAGGCGTAGTTGGCGTTGTAGGTGTGGTGGGTGTCGTTGGCGTTGTCGGGGCCGTTGGACTTGTATCCTCTGGGGGTTCAATTAACACGGTATTATTATCAACGCTTCCGTCGAGACTACTATCTCCCTCATAGCCCTGATAGCCACCATTTCGCCACTGGGTAATGGTACTGGGGTCGATATCTAAACGCGTCCCAGTCATGTCGGTTACATTTACCACAAGTGTTAACCCTGATAAATAGCTCCATTGGGTGTCTGCATCTAACGTCACCTGTACCCGGTAAGTATCCGTTTTATAATGGCTAAAACTACCTTGCTCGACTTGCCACTCTCCTGTTGAGGTGTCTAAGTGAACCTCACTGACTGTGCCATTGTCCACGACCTGCCATTGTAAATTAACACCATTTTCAGAAGATAGATTGGCGAAGTTGACCACGTTTCCGTCGTCATCTAGCGCTCGCATGGGCTTATTAAACACTAGTGTGATTTCATAGGTTTGTCCCGACTGCAAATCATTATTTGCGGCGACTTGCAGCTCTCTACCAGTGTCAGTAACCGCCCACGCCGATTGGTATGCGATTTCTCCATCGATTGATGCAATGGTTACCGACTGCAAAAATGGTGTATCTGCGATGCTATACAATCCACTATAGTTGGCACTACTTACCTCATTTCGCATTCTAGCAACTGCTGATGCAGGTAGAATAAACCCGTCATGGCTGACGCCATTTCCCCCGTATTGCAACCCACCATTACGAGTGGGTTCTATTTCCAAAGTAAAAGAGGGGATCTGATAAGTTTCTGCAAAATACTCACCCGTAGTTCCAATGCCCACCCCGGCAGTTTCCGGCGAAGCTGCGTAACGAAAATTATTGGCTGCCCGCATGGCAGTCGACAACCTTGCGGTTTCATTGTCAGTTGACGTCACACCAATGTTATGCAAAAAATAAAGTTGGGTGAAAGAGTGGGTATCGATATAAAAGGCTAAGTTTTCTTCACCCGCTAACACGGCTGCATTTTGCAGTGCTTGAATTTCAGGTTCGGAGGCTGGACCAACACCGTGATAAATTAACTCTGTTCCATCGTCTGAACTAGAACTACTGGTTGCCCAGAACGGGTTGTTGTTTCTATTCAAATCAACACCCAATAAATTGTCGTTGGCTGTACTTAAATCACTATCAACACCGTTCATATTCTTTCGACGCATACGCCCATCTCTGGGTATTGTCTGACTATCCGTGACCATATTGGGATAACGTTGCGTTTGTAAAAAGCCATCGACATTTAACACCGGAATCACCACAAAATTGAGGTTTTCAATTAAATATTGATGTAGATGTTGGTCTTCTTGAGAAGCAGTCAGTTTTTCAATGGTATAGGCTGTCGCCTCAGGCGATTGCCATTCGCGCGCATGAATACCACCATTGATTAAGGCACTGTGTTCAGTGCCTCCAGTGCGACGAACATCGTCTGCGTCTGACATCTGAAAGGCCCAAATTTCTCGCATTTCCGTTGTAAGACCTACTTGCACTCGAGTGAGAGCATCGCTTTGCTCGTCCAGTTGTTGTAATCGCAACATTAACGCGTCATAGCTTCTAAATCCGTCCACAGGTGTAAGAGAATCAATGGGCATGGGAACGGGATAACCCAACGCTATTTTATTCTGGGAATTTTCACTCTGTGTATATTCGAATGTTTGGGCTTGTCCTTGTGCAAGCGCCAACGATACAGATAGCGCAATCGCACTTTTGAGGTAGGTTGTCGATGGCATTAATTCGCCTCCAGTCGCGTCAGTACTTGCTGTTGGTAGGCTTGGGGCAACTGAGGTAAAACACGGTGGAATGCGTCAACATTTCCCACTTTTACAAATGCAGGCAAGACCATTAATGCATGCCAATAATTCTCACTACTGACTAATTGCTGCGCAACAAAATTTGCCGCATCAGGGCTGTCGGGATAACGCTTTACGATAACAAATATGCTTTGTGAAGCTTGCTCTTTTACCTCACTCGCTCGCTGCAACAGGCTCAATGCCTGTTCCTCAGCGAATAACTCGGGGATTTGCTGAATAAACGCGGTGCTGTATTGATTAACTGGACGGGAAACTAGAAATTCAGATAACTCGATATTTCCTGTTTTTACGCTAAGCTTTTGCGCCAAAGCCGCAAACCTCAAATCATCGGCTTGTGCACGCCAAAGCTCTAGGAGTTGATCTACCATTCCCATGGCTTCAACAGGCGCCATCTCCTCCAATAACATGCTAAACGTTTGTTGCTTTTCCTCATTTGCCAATGACTCAAAATCAGAGGTTTCAAAGCCTTGCTTACGCCATTTACTTAGAAGTTCAGACGCCCCAATTTTGTCCTCAAAAAACTGCAATGTTGAAGAAGCAAGATTCGCGATGTCATAGAGTGTAATGTCTTTTTCAGGGTGGTCACTATCGCGTAAAAACAATTGATGGGTATCAGAAGCACGCAGTTTTAACCAATTCTGTTCCTGGGCGGTTAACTGCTCTTTGGAGCGCAAAAACTTAATCAGTTGTGCATTGCGCAGTATAGAAAGCGGTTCATCAGCACTCGATTGAGAAGCACTTTCGAGAAGCTTTTCAGTGTCTATTGGGTAGCGCTGTAACTGCTGCAATAGGTTTGTATACTGCTCTTCAGTAAGAGACGTATTGGCAAAGCCTAACATCGGGGTGAAACACAATAAGTACCAAAATCTCATTGGCGTTTTCTCATGGCTTTTTCTTGAGACTAGCGAACGCTTTCTCTGTATGCAAGCGAAGCACACGACACTGTTTTTCAATGTTGTAAGTATTTGCAAACAAAAAAAGCCAAAGTGTAATGCTTCGGCTTTTTAAAATCATTTATTGTCGTTGCTTATCTTACAAACCTGATGGGTCTAAATCCGCACCTTCTTTTTCAACTTCGGTCGGCATCAAGTCTTCTTTGCTGATACCAAGTAGCAATGCAACCAAGCTAGCTACATAAATTGAAGAGTAAGTACCAATAACAACACCAAACAACAATGCGGTTGCAAAACCGTGAATTAGTGCACCGCCAACATAATACAGCGCCAACAATACGAAGATAGTGGTCAATGAGGTAATGATGGTGCGGTTCAATGTCTGGGTAAGCGAAATATTAATTATTTCTTCAGGCTCACCTTTACGCACTTTACGGAAGTTTTCGCGAATACGGTCTGATACAACAATGGTATCGTTCAGTGAATAACCTATTACTGCCAACACTGCCGCCAATACGGTTAAGTCGAATTCAATTTGAAGAATTGAAAACAGCCCAACCGTGATAATGACATCATGCGCAAGGGCGATAACAGAGCCCAAAGCAAAACGCCATTCGAATCGCATTGCAACATAAACCAGGATACAGAGTAACGCCACTAACATGGCCAGACCGCCTTGTTCTGTTAGCTCATCACCAACACTTGGACCGACAAATTCAATGCGGCGCATTTCAGGGTTATCACCAGCCGTGCGCAGCGCATCCATTACGTTGTTACTTAATTCAGACGCTTTTACGCCTTCGCGTGGCGCAAGTCTGATTAACACTTCTTTGCTTGAGCCAAAATTCTGTACCACTGCATCAGGAAAATCAGCGTTTTGTAGCAGAGTACGAATGCTGTCTAAATTAGCATCCTGCTCATAACCCACCTCAATTAAAGTACCGCCAGTAAAGTCGAGTCCCCAATTAAGTGACTTGGTCGAAATGATAAAAAGCGAACCCAGCACCAGGATTGCCGAAAATATCATTGCGGGCACCCGCAACTTCATAAAGGCAACGGTATTAGTCAAATTTAATAATTGCATTGATTAGTTACCTTATATTGGAAGTTTGCTGATGCGCTTACCGCCCCAAACCGAATTAACTATCGCTCTGGTAACAATAATCGCCGTAAACATCGAGGTAATAATCCCGATCATTAATGTAATAGCAAAGCCTTTAATAGGGCCTGTACCGACGGCAAACAAAATCAATGCAGCAATTAAAGTCGTGATGTTTGCATCCAAAATAGTGGAGAACGCGCTGTCGTAGCCATAGTGAATTGCCTGTTGTGGACTGCGTCCCTCTTTGAGTTCCTCTCGTATTCTTTCGAATATCAATACATTGGCATCAACCGCCATACCGACTGTCAATACGATACCAGCCATTCCAGGTAAAGTTAGCGTGGCACCTGGAATAAGCGACATTATACCGACGATAAGGATAAGGTTTGCAGTCAGTGCAACATTGGCAACTAAGCCGAAACCACGGTAGTAAACCAACATAAAGAAAAGCACAAGTGCAAAACCAAGAAGGATGGCGTTCATACCTTGGTCAATGTTCTGCTGTCCAAGGCTTGGACCAACGGTGCGTTCTTCAACAATTTGTATAGGCGCAATTAGCGCACCAGCTCGGAGTAGTAGCGCTAGGTTTCTTGCCTCTGCTGGTGTATCTAGACCGGTAATTCTGAATCGGCTACCCAATTGTGTTTGGATGGTTGCGACACTGATGACGCGTTTGATTTCTTCAAACTTAACTTTGCCATCGGGTGTCTTTTCTTCCAGCGCTTCGTACTCGATAAATACGGTTGCCATTGGCTTACCAACATTTTTCTTGGTGCCTTTGGACATCTTGCTACCGCCTTCAGAGTCCAACACAATACTTACCTGAGGACGACCATATTCATCAACGCCAGCATTGGCGTCAACAATGTGGTTACCTTTGAGCATCACGCGTTTTTTAAGCAGTGTAGGTACGCCATTATCGTCCGGAATTAACACAGAACCTGCCGGTACACGGCCATTAGCTGCTGTAATTGGATCGTTTTCCTGATCAACCATGTGCAGTTGAATCGTCGCGGTTGCGTTCAAGATCTCTTTTGCACGCGCCGTATCCTGAATACCAGGTAATTGGACAACGATTCTATCCTGACCTTGTCTCTGGATAACAGGCTCTGCTACACCTAGCTGATTCACACGATTTCTCATGATAGTAATGTTTTGATTAATCGCGTATTGACGAGTTTCAGCCAACTTTTGTTCAGTCATTCGCGCCCGAATAGTTAACGAGCCAGTGTCTTCAAATGTCCAATCTGGATAATTGTTACGCAAATAGAATTGCGCACTGTCCAGCACTTCTTGCTCTCTGAATTGAATGCTTAGCGAGTCGCTATTTTGTACTACTCGGCGATAGCGAATACCTTCTTCGCGCAAGCTAGTCTTAAAAGTACTGTCGAACTCTTCTAGACGCGCGGCTATTGCAGAAGCCATATCCACTTCCATCAGAAAGTGCACACCACCGCGAAGGTCAAGACCCAGTTTCATTGGTGTTCCGCCTAAGCCTTTCAGCCAATCTGGTGTCGCTGCAGCCAGGTTAATTGCCGTGACGTAGTTTTTACCAAGGGCGATCGCAATAGCTTCACGGGCTTTGAGCTGTGTATCGTTGTCACTCAAACGAACAAGAATCCGGTTATCTTCCAAGACAACGCTTTTTGCTGTTACTTGCGCATCAGTTAGCACTGAATTAACGCGGTCTAGTAATGCAGTATCTACTACTGCATCTCGTTTCGCCGAAATTTGAACCGCCGGGTCTTCACCATAGAGGTTGGGCACAGCATAAAGTGCAAATACGGCTATCACCATTGCAATCATTAACGATTTCCACAATGGTGTATTATTTAAAATGTTAGCTCGATTATTCATATAAAATTAGGGCTAAATAGCCCTATCCTTTTAGTTGCGTTAATCGCAATTAAATGTTTTTCATGGTGCCTTTTGGCAATACCGCTGAAACTGCTGATTTTTGAACAACGATATTGGTATTGTCATTCAATGAGACTTCGATGAAATCTTTCTCTGCAGTGACCTTGTTGATCTTACCAACCATGCCACCTTGCGTAAGTACTTCGTCGCCTTTACTCAATGATTCAACCAAGCTTTTATGCTCTTTCACGCGTTTAGCTTGCGGGCGGTAAAGCATAAAATAAAAAATCAAACCGAAAATACCCAACATGATTAACATGCTAAGACCACCGTCTTGTTGTCCACCAGCTGCACTTTGCGCATAGGCATTTGAAATAAATAGGCTCATTGGTTCCCCTTAACTATATTTTCTAATCTTGTTTTAACTCAGGTACTTCGCGCCCCATCTTGGCATAAAAGTCCTGAACGAATTCTTCTAATTTGTTTCCTGCAATAGCGTCTCGTAAACCCTGCATTACTCTTTGGTAATAGCGAAGGTTATGGATCGTGTTCAAACGAGCGCCTAACATTTCATTGCATTTGTCTAAGTGATGTAGATATGACCGAGAATAATTTTTACAAGTCTCGCAATCACAACTTTCATCCAAAGGACCGGTATCTGTTTTGTGTTTTGCATTGCGGATCTTAATCACCCCCTCTGGCACAAATAGGTGGCCATTGCGCGCGTTTCTTGTAGGCATCACGCAATCAAACATATCTATTCCGCGGCGTACCGCCTCTACGATGTCTTCTGGCTTACCAACCCCCATTAGATATCGGGGTTTATTTTCTGGAATTTGATGGGCAGTGTGATCAAGGATTTTGATCATGTCTTCTTTTGGCTCACCAACAGACAGACCGCCAATAGCGTAACCGTCAAATTCAATATCGGTGAGTCCTTTTAAAGACACATCGCGCAAATCTTCAAACATACCGCCTTGGATGATGCCAAATAATGTCGATGGGTTACCTTCATGGGCTTTCTTGCTGCGCTTGGCCCAGCGCAACGACATTTCCATAGACTTGCGTGCCTCTTCGTAGGTCGCCGGATAAGGAGTACATTCGTCAAAGATCATCACGACATCAGAACCCAGGTCGCGCTGCACTTCCATCGACTTTTCTGGGGTAAGCATGATTTTCTCACCATTAATTGGCGAGCGGAAGGTTACCCCTTCTTCAGAAATCTTGCGAAGTTGGCCAAGGCTGAATACTTGAAAACCACCTGAATCAGTAAGAATGGGCTTGTCCCAATGCATAAAATCATGGAGGTCACCGTGCAATTTCATGATTTCGGTGCCTGGGCGAAGCATAAGGTGGAACGTATTGCCGAGACAGATGTGCGCCCCGGTCTGTTCCAATTCTTCCGGTGTCATGCCTTTTACGGTGCCATAGGTACCCACTGGCATAAATGCTGGTGTTTCCACAACACCTCGGTCAAACACAAGCTGCCCGCGACGCGCCTTACCGTCTGTATTTAATAAATTGAATTGCATAGGAATCTTAAAAAATCGAATCTGAGCCAGAATTATATCCAGCATCATCATAATAAAATCGGCCGATTATAAACGAATTAACGCTCAGTTGGTAAACATAAATGGGAGTTTATAAGGGATATCCTATTCCTTGTCTTGCCTTTGCAAAAACATCGCGTCGCCATAACTGAAAAAACGATACTTTTGTTCAATTGCTTGCTCATATGCATATAAAATCTGTTTTTTACCCGAAAAAGCACTCACCAGCATAATCAAGGTAGATTCAGGTAAATGAAAATTAGTGACCATGGCATCAACCACCTGAAACTCATAACCGGGGTAAATAAATATGGAGGTATCGGATGCGAATGGGGCAATAACAGCACCTTCGGCGGCGCCAGCGGCCGATTCAAGCGAGCGCACTGAAGTGGTTCCAACCGCAATCACGCGTTTTCCACTTTGCTTAGTTTGTAGAATTTTATCGACAACCTCCTGAGACACCTCAGCGCACTCGGAGTGCATTTTGTGCTCTTTAATATCATCGACTCGTACTGACTGAAACGTACCAGCCCCAACATGTAAGGTCACATAGGCTATTTGTACGCCTTTCTCTTCAAGTGCGTTAAGCATGGCATCGTCAAAATGCAATCCTGCGGTAGGCGCAGCCACTGCACCTGGCACCTTGCCATAAACAGTCTGGTAGCGCTCTTTGTCTTCCTGTTCATCATCGCGCTCAATGTATGGTGGTAACGGCATATGGCCATGAGCCTCGAGTGCATCAAGCACGCTTAATTCGCCCTTAAACGCTAACACAAAGAGATCGTCCTGACGTTCAATCATCTGTGCTTCTATTGCTTCTTCAAGAATCAGTACATTCCCAGGTTTGGGAGACTTATTGGCTCTTACATGCGCCAGCACTCTGTTGCCATCGAGGATACGTTCGACCAAAACCTCTACTTTACCGCCTGATTGTTTTTGACCTAGCAATCGAGCCGGAATAACTTTGGTATTGTTAAATACAATCAAATCGCCAGGTTCGACGACATCGAGAAAATCAGCAAATTGTCTGTGGTTTATCTGACCTGAATTTCCATCCAAACACAAAAGACGACTGCCCGTTCTCTCCTCACAGGGATAGTTGGCAATCAACTCTGGTGGCAAATCAAAATTAAAATCAGATAACTTCATACGGACTTCCTAAACTAAATTCGCGCGAATTTTACACTGGTTTTGACTAAACACAATGATACTGCTCAATCTCCAATTTAGTGCATTTCCACAAACACACATGTTGCTACAGGTGAAAAATTTCAACTATTTTTAGTGCTAGTACTTGACTGAATCACGGCCGTCCCCACTTGCAAGGTATAAATGAATAAAAAGTCGCGGCTAGACAGCAAAAGGCTCAGTGCTGTAGCACTAGCAATAAGGCAATACTGGGCTACTCTTGTTCATTAGCAATGTTTTGCAGTATCTCAGAGATTGAAGTTTTGTCGCAGCGTTTGGTGTCAAGCACATACACAAGTTGTAACAAAAGGTCAGCGCCTAAAATGCCTTTGTTGACTTTGTTGCGTAGGTTGTCAGCACTTTGTTTGACTCCAATAGCCAAGAGCTTGTCACTAAGATCTTGATATTTAACACCTTTTAATGACATTTCGGCTTTAATGAGACGTTGAACTATTTTGCGCCAGTCTGTATTTGACATCTGTAGAATAACCTCACATACGTAAATTATTGTTCACAATGGTACATCTTTTTATTCAAATGGCAATATTTTATCATTGACTTTAGAGAAACCTTATGGCTAATCTAATAGCCGTTTCCAATCATTATCAAAATTGAGGAGATAATCATGGCTTGGGACTTGGAACAGTTGGAACAACTCATCAGCAAAGAACAGGATTTCGTTGTTACCCGCGAATCAGATGTATTGATGATTGCCAATGGCGACGGATTAGATGCGTGGCTTGCGATCAGCGGAGAACAAATTCTAGTTGAGTCGTTGCTGTTCGCAGTAGATGAAGTTGAAGATACCGCACAATTAAATGAAATGGTGCTGAAAACTCACATGATGTTCCCTCTAACCACTGTTGGACTCTCTGATGTAAATGGCGTTAGTTACTACACTGCGTTTGGCGCATTGAGTGCGCAATCGAAAGAGTCCAGTATTTTGATTGAGATCCACACTTTGTTTGACAACGTGGAAGGTTTCTTAGACGCCTACAGCACGTACCTTAAATAATCGAGGAGATGTAAAATGTCAGTTTGGTCAAAATTAGTTACAGCGATAAAAGGTGGAGTTACTGAAGCTGCTGAGTCGGTAGCGGACAATCAGGCGGTACGTATCCTTGAACAGGAAATTCGTGAAGCCAAAGATGAATTGCGTAAATCAGATCACGCAAGAACACAAATACTCGCTAAGTGTAAGCTTGCTCAACAAAAAGTAGATAGCCTACAAAAGTCTATCGCAGAATATGAAGACCACGCTCGCAAGGCCATCGATACAGATCGTCAACTTGCACTTGACTGCGCACAGCGTGTAAGCGAATTATCGGAGCAGTTAGAACAAGAGAACACTTACCTTGAGCAGTTTAAGTCTTCTGAGAAACAGCTAGCAGCAAATATTGCACAGGCTAAAGCCAACTTACGTCGTCTTGAACAACAAGTCGATATGGTCAAAGCCACTGAATCTGTTCAAAAAGCACAAGTCGCAGTGTCATCGCGCCACATGGGTGCGAACAGTAAAATGAAGACAGCCACCGAGTCTTTGCAGCGCATTCAAGAAAAACAAAAAATGAAGGCGGCAGAACTTGAAGCGGCGGAAGAGTTGGCCCAGTCAGAATCGAGTGACGACTTGGAAGCGCGTCTTAAACAGGCGGGGGTTAAAGGCGGAACAAGCTCAGCTGAAGACGAATTAAGCCGCATATTGGGTAAATAGATGATGTGGGGCAAGTGGCTCAAGGTTAATTTGCTCCTCATGAATTTGTCGATTACCCTAAGTACCCGTATTCAAACATAATTTGTGTTCTAAACATGGTCATGATCAACAAATTAGTCAAAATGCTGGTTCGCCAATTCAGTTACATGCGCTGGTACACAATTGTACTGGCGCTTCTATTTTATGGGGTGACAAGTTGGATAATGCTTTACCTCGCTGGAGAAACGGCGCTAATCAATGGTACTGATTTCTTTTATTGGTTAATCGTCACCGGTTCCACGGTTGGCTATGGTGACATGTCACCAACAACCCCCGCAGGGAAATACATCGTTTCTCTGTATATCATTCCGCTTGGACTAAGCATATTCGCATTTGTACTCGGGCGCGCTGCCGCTTGGGTGTCCAACCAATGGCAAAAAAGAGCAAAAGGTATGAAAGACATCACACTCGATAATCACATTCTGCTTATTGGCTGGAATGGCGATAGAACACTGCACTTACTTAGATTATTGTTGCGCGAACAAGACAGTATCGAAACGCCGCGTCCTATCGTGCTATGCGTGAAAGTAGACATTGAAAACCCAATGCCCGAAAGAATTGAGTTTGTGAAAGTTAACTCATTTAACAAAGATTTGGATATGGACAGAGCCAATATTTCACAAGCTTCTGTCATCATCATAGATAACCCTGAAGACGATATCTCTATGACGACCAGTTTGTACTGTAGTCATCGTAACCCCAACGGTCACATATTGACTTACTTCCAAGACGAAAGCTTGGTTAAGTTATTGCAGCAACATTGTCCAAATGTCGAATGTATGCCGAGTGTGGGAGTAGAGATGTTGGCAAAGTCTGCCTTTGACCCTGGTTCTAGTATGTTGCATCACGATTTGTTGAGTGTCGAAGAAGGACAAGCACAGTACTCTGTCTCCATCCCGTCTGATTGCCAACCACTCTCAGTCAAAGCTGTATTTAATGCTTTGAAACAATCTTATAACGCTACTTTTATTGGCATGGCTGCAGCTAACAGTAATAATCAAATCGTCCTAAATCCGCCGCTTGACGGCCAACTCAATCCTAACGACAAGCTTTATTACATTGCAGAGCAAAGAATCGCCAACATTAAGTGGAGTGAGATGTATGTTTAAAAAGTGGTTTGGAAAACCCGAGCCGACAAAGCCCAAATCGCCTGAAATAATGGGGTTATATTTGGGTGGCTCATTCAGTTTAGATCCGCTCAAACTAAGGCTTATACAACCTCATTTAACGATAGAAAACGCGGCGTCTGATCATATTATTCAGGCTGTTGGCGAAGTGAACTTAGACACCGGCGGCAAGATCTTGCGTTTTTACACTGATGACGATGCGTATTTACAGGTCATTCTCGACGGCGGTGATACTGAAAATCATATTACAGATGTAAAGCTATGGTACTTCTACGATACTAAAACTGTAGGCAGCGATACACAGTGGCAATCGCTGTTAAATACGGACATCTCGAAACCATACTATAACCTGGAAGGTACAGAGTTTACCCGTGTTTGGGATTCAATCGGTCAGGAGTCACCGCCTGTGGCAATGACTGAAAAAACCTATGAAGAAGATGGCGATACCAGTACAACAGACCAGTTCGCCATGCTCTACGAACGCCCGATTAACGAGGATGATGTGGAAACCCTCTTGGTTACAGGCGAAGAAAAAATTATTAACAATAACCACGACCGTTGTTTAGTGCTCAGTACCGGTTTTAATATCGAACCGGCAGATATCACCATTAACGGCTAAAAATCAGAGGAACAAAAAATGGAAATGTTAGCAGCGTCTTTGGCAGGCTTAGTAGATTTTGCCATCTATTTTGTTATTTCAATCGCGTATCTATTCATCTTTAAATTTGCCTACACTCTGGTTACGCCACACGATGAGTGGAAGCTTGTTAAAGAAGACAAAAACACCGCCGCGGCTCTTGGCTTTGCTGGCGCAATTGTCGGATTTTGCATCGCTCTTGGCAGTGCAGTTTCTAACTCACAAAACCTTATCGACTTTACGGTTTGGGGCGTAGTAGCCGTAGTTGCTCAATGTTTTGCGTTTGCACTGTTACGCTTTACCTTTATGCCAAAAATCGTTGAGCGCATCGACAATAACGAGATATCAGCGGGTATTATGCTAGGTTCAGTTTCAGTGGCTGTCGGCTTGTTAAATGCGGCTTGCATGACGTACTAAGTTGGAGGTGATTATGACAAATCCAACAGACAAAAAACCACAAAAACGGAGTCGGTCGATTGACCTAGGCAAGATGCGCAAGCATTGGGCAATGAAACCTGTTTCTTTGGGTGTTGCCAGTGTTTTTCTCACCGCCTGTGGTGACAGCCGAGAAGATGCCATTGTATTTACCAGTTTGAATGACTGTATTAATCAGTTACCTGGTCAAGAGCAAAAGTGTGAAGTTGCATATGAACAAGCACTAGAAGAAGCGGCTCGCACAGCGCCCAAATACAATGACAGAAATCAATGCGAGTATGATTTTGGTTCCGGCCAATGTGTGGTCTATCGAAACAATGATGGTAACAACTGGTTTATGCCGTTGATGGCAGGTTACATTATCCGTGACTTACTCTCGCCAAGTTACTACCCACAACCATTATTCACCTCTTCCTCACGCTATTCGCGTTATCGCTATCGCTGGGTTGGCGCCAGTGGCTACGATTACGGTGATATTAGATATCACAGCTTTAAAGTCAGAAAGGACTATAAAAAACCACCAGAGGTTACCAGAACTATTAAACGTGGTGGCTTTGGCTCCAGTGTTAGAGCGAAGTCTAGTTGGGGTAGCAGTAAAAAGAGTTGGGGCGGTTAAGTGCTCCGACTCCCAGCGATCGAACGCGCTAACTGGCGTGATCGTGCGAAGGAATTTGGCTTCAATTTTCATACTATGTATGGTAAGCCCTACTGGGACGAATCGGCCTATTACCAGTTCACGTTAGAGCAAATTGAACGACAAATAGAAGCGCCTACAGAAGAGCTGCACCAAATGTGTTTGCAAGTCGTGGATAAAGTGGTTGCTTCAGATTACTGGCTCACCAAATTTCAAATTCCCGAAGCATTTTGGTCTGCAATTGCAGAATCCTGGCATACGCAAACCCCTTCACTCTATTCGCGTTTTGACTTTGCAATGCACGGTGATCAGCCCATTAAGTTTTACGAGAATAATGCTGACACACCGACAAGCCTCTATGAAACCGGCTTTTGGCAATGGCTTTGGCTCGAAGACATGGTGGATGGCAATAAAATAAGTAAACAAGCAGATCAATTTAATTCTCTGCAAGAAAAGCTGGTCAATCGATTCTCAGAAATTGCTGACTTTTATCAACCCGACTCGTTTCACTTTGCCTGCTGCAAAGACACCGATGAAGACCGCGGTACCGTGCAATACTTACAAGACTGCGCGGCAGCAGCCGGTCTACAAGATCGATTTTGTTTTATCGAAGACATTGGCTTGGGTGAAACCGATCATTTTACCGATATGCAAGATAAACCCATTGAACTGATGTTCAAGCTGTACCCATGGGAATTCATGTTACGAGAAGAGTTTGGTGAAGCGATCCTCACGTCACCTACTCAATGGATAGAGCCTTTGTGGAAATCAATTCTGTCTAATAAAGCTTTATTACCGCTGTTGTGGCAGATGTTTCCCAACCATCCCAACCTACTACCCGCCTACTTCGAAGAAGACTTGGCCAAGGCAGATGAAACAAAACTAGTGAAAAAGCCCATATTTTCTCGCGAGGGTGCCAATGTTTCCATTTTGAATAAGGGCAAAACCGAGGAAAGTATTGACGGACCCTATGGTGAGGAAGGTTTTATTTATCAAGCCTATTATCCCTTACCCAAATTTGCAGATAACTACACGTTAATTGGTGCTTGGCTGGTTAACGACCAAGCGGCGGGAATTTCGATACGTGAAGACAAGCACCTAATCACGCAAGATATGTCGCGCTATTTACCTCATATCATTTTGTGACATTTTGACATGATATACGTATCTTAGTTATGGCAAGCTAGCCTAGTCTAATCGATGAGCAGTAACACGTGGAAAAGACCGCTTCTTTTGAACAACAACTGAACTTTGCGCTGAGACTCTTTGTTTTACTCACCGTTGTTGAGTTGCTCAACTTTATTTCTGGCAGGCAACTAAACTACTTTGCCCTAGTGCCAAGAGAGTTAGATCAGCTGTTAGGCATTTTTATCAGCCCATTCCTTCATGGCAGCTTGATGCATTTCGCATCCAATATTGTACCTATATGTTTATTTGCGGTGCTCGCCATGCAATACGGCCCGAAGTGTTTTTGGCAGGTCACGGGCTTCATCTTTGTTGTCTCAGGCAGTCTAGTGTGGATTTTAGGTCGCGATGCTTATCATTTAGGTGCAAGCGGCATGGTTTATGGATACTTCGGTTTCCTGCTCTACGCGGGTTTTTTAAGTGGCAAAATAAAGCTTATCTTAATATCACTCGCGGTTGGCTTTTTCTATGGCGGACTTATATTTGGTGTGCTGCCGATGCAGCGTTACATATCCTGGGAGAGCCACTTATTTGGCTTCTTAGCAGGACTTGCAGCTGCTCAATTGTTCGTCAGGCGTAGACTTTAGACTAACAAAGCTATCATTTTTAACTTCCTATTAGGTATACTGACTAAATGACCAGTAAACACATCGAAGACGATACCTTGGCTGATAACGAATCGCCAAAAGTCGAATCGCCAAAAGCCGCGAAAGACTCTGAGCAACAACCAGGCTTTTTTAGCAATTTAATCTTCAACATTATTTTGCCAACATTAGTGCTTACCCAGTTAAGCGATCCTGAGCGACTAGGCCCTGAGTTAGGTATTGTAGTGGCTTTAGCATTCCCCATTGGATTTGGTCTATGGGATTTACAGCGCTCCGGCAAAATTAATCCGTTTTCCGTGCTGGGAATCATTAGTGTAGCGCTGACGGGTGGCATGAGCTTACTTGAGCTGGATCCTAAATACATAGCCATCAAAGAAGCAACAATCCCTGCCATTATTGGTATTGCCGTCCTCATCAGCAATAAAACCAAATTTCCTTTGGTGAAGACATTCATTCTAAACGACAAGATCATTGATATAGCTAAACTCAACTCTGCTTTAGTCGAAAAGAACAACAAAGACGCCTTCGAACGCAAAGTTACATTCAGTAGCGGTATTGTGGCCAGTTCGTTTTTCTTATCTTCTGTACTTAATTACATTCTGGCTAAGGTAATTTTAGTAAGCTCCCCCGGCACAGCAGCGTATAACGAAGAATTGGGGAAGATGACAGCACTAAGTTACCCGGTCATTGTTGTCCCAAGTACTATAGTGTTGTTTGTCGCCCTGTGGTATCTGTTTTCGCAAATGAAGAAACTCACCGGGCAAGACATAGATAATTTTCTTAACGAACAATAGCTCTAGAACTATTGCTTCACGCCCCAGACTTTTCTGAAGCAATAAGTATTACACCAATCCCAACCAGTAGCGTACCGGTAAAATGCTGCCAACCAAAAGGCTCGTTTAGAATGAACACCGCCATGACCGCTGTAATAATTGGGCCTAGACCGCCCAATATACTCGTCTGTTGAGGTCCAAGACGCGCTATAGCAGCTGCAATCAACAAAGAAGGAATAACGGTACAAAACACCGCTAGAACCAACACATAGCCATAAGCCATTAAAGACAAGCCCAATAGGGGTTCGTCTTGAAGTAGGCCATAATGTAACGCAACACAACAGCAAGCTACGAGCATAGCTAAACAAGTAAACTGTTGACTACCGAGTTCAGCGATTCCACGTTTACTTAAGATTAAGTAACCAGCAAACATCGCTGCGCTGGTAAGCACTAATGCGCCTCCCCACAGCACTTTATCAACGTTGTTTTGCACCTCAACACCAAGCACCACAACAATCCCCAAATAGGTAAGCAGCATGGCTAAAACAGTCTTAGTTCCGGGTAAGCGTTTCCACACTAACCAGGAAAACAGCATGACGAATCCTGGATAGGTAAACAATATAAGTCTTTCTAGTTGGGCGGATATTAGCTCCAAGCCTTTCAAATCCAACAAGCTTGCGAGGTAGTACCCGAGCATGCCAGACACCAATAAAAGCAAGCCATTGCGTCGAATAGTAGTCAATTCAATGGGTTTACTGCGATTTAGCCAAAGCAGTAACAATAAATAGAAAGGACCCGACATTATCATGCGAAGTGCGATCACCTGTTCAGCAGTTACCTCATATTGGTAAGCTAACTTGATAACGATGGATTTAAACGAGAATAAACTTGTACCCAATATCGCTAGCAGCAGTCCTACCTTTCTCTGGTCAGCTAAAAAAGGGGCAAACATACTATTGCTCACAGACGATGGCCTTGCTTAAATAATGGGAGAATGAGTACGCAAGCGGTAGCTTGCGTTTTACTGATGGAATTTACTTACCGGTTTCGAGTTTTTGTCGCATGCGCTCTTGTGCAACGCTCACTAGCAAATCAGGCTGAAATTTGGAGATAAACCGGTCGCAGCCAACCTTTTCAACCATGGCTTCGTTGAAATTGCCACTTAACGACGTATTCAAGGTGATGAAAAGATCTGACATTCTCTGGTCAGCACGTACCTCGGCAGTTAACATATAACCGTCCATCTCAGGCATCTCGGCGTCAGTAAACATCATCAGAATCTCTTCTGTTATCTTTTTACCTTCGTCTGCCCATTGTTTCAAAAGTTGTAGTGCTTCTAGACCGTCTTGACGCTCAATGACGTTAACACCAACTTGATTGAGTGTATCTCTAATCTGTTGACGAGCAGTTCCCGAGTCATCTACCACAAGCACAGTTTTGCCTTTGAGATGATCATTAACCTCATCATCGAGGATTTCTTTGGATACATGAAAATCATAAGAAACAATCTCCGCCAAGACTTTTTCAACATCGATGATCTCCACAATTCGCTTGCTACCTTCGTGTTGAATTTGGGTAAAGGCGGTTAAGTAGTTATTCTTTCCGGCGCTGTTGGGCGGAGGCAGTATTTCTGCCCAAGACAAATTAGTGATGCTAAGCACAGGGCCTATCAAAAATCCCTGCACTGTTCGATTATATTCGGTAATGATGACATTGCGATTTTGGCCTAGCGGTGTCTTGGGCATATTAATCGCTTTGCACAAATTGACTATCGGCACGGATAACCCGCGCAAACTCGCCACGCCGCACAAGTTTTCATGGGAACCGGGCATTTGAATCATCTTGGGCACAGGAATAACTTCCCGAACCTTAAATACGTTCATCGCAAAAATTTGCTGGGAGTTTAATTGGAACAATAACAATTCCAATCTATTTTCACCCACTAATTTAGTGCGCTGATCGACTGAGGCTAAAATAGTAGACATCAAGCACCCGTGTTTTAAATTACAGAAAAAGTACCGAGGACAGTGAATTTTAGACTTTAACGTTTATCCTGGGCGACGGCAATTGCCATAAAGCAAATATAGACTAAATGATGAAAAACCTTGAGGTTTTCACTACATATTTTCTTTACTTTAGCCTGGATGACGCATAGCGTTTACAGATGAATATGCCTATTTCTATGACACGCCACACGAATTTAAGACGCCATTTTTTATGGATACTTTGCTGCACATTCCTATTTTTCAGCACACACCATGCTTATGCTTATAAGCAAGAAACATTACTTTTGTGCGTAGACCATTATCCGCCGCTACAAATAATTCAGCCCAATGGTCAAGTAACTGGTGAAAATGTGGAGGTGGCAAAAGCTTTCGCCAAAGCTGCAAATTACCGTCTTGAGTTTACCCCAAACACACCGTTTAAACGCTGTCTGCAATGGCTTAAACAGGGCAAAGTAGACATGATGGTGGGATTGTTGAACTCGCAAGAGCGAGATCAAACCCTAAACATGTTTTTGTACGATAAAGAAACGGTAAAAACCGTTTTCCTCTCGCAATCAGCGGCAGATGTTACAACCCTAGATGATTTAAAAGGCAAACGCGTTGGACTTGTACGCGGAGTCAAACAATTCGAAGCTTTCGATCATCGAAAAGAACAAGATTTCGAACTTATCTATGTCAATAATTTAGAATCCGCCTTTGGTATGTTGGCAAAAAAACGTGTCGAAGCAGTTATTTGTACTGACTATTACGGGCATAACATTCTAAGACAAAACCCTGCTTATTCTTCACAAATACGCCAAGCCAGTTTCGAGGTCACGCAAGGCACCGAGGTTTACATCGGAATATCCAAACGAGCCAACGTCAAAAATATTGATAAGTTTAATGAGATCGCAGAAGACATGCTGCGAACTAAGCAATTTCGTCAAATTATGGATGAATTTAAGCGAACGCATCCACAATACTACTAAGAATGTCTTCATAACCTATTCAAGTTTGAAAGACAGAGCCAGACTAGCTAACTTCTGAGCACTTTCTTCAAGTGCCTTGGATTCTATCTCTACCCTCTCCGCCTGCTCCAAATTACCTGATGATGCGTCGTTAATATTGATAATATTTCGACTGATTTCTTCCGATACGAGTGATTGTTGCTCAGCCGCGGTCGAAATCTGCGTGGCGAGCCCCGATATATCCGAAATAGCGTCATATACCTTGAATACAACACTCTGAGTTTGTTTAGTTTCCTCAACACAACTTTCTGCCGAGTCTTTACCTAACTTCATGGTTTCTGACCAATTTAATAGCGTATTTTGTATCTCAGAAATCGATATTTGGATTTGCTCAGTCGCAGTGTGAGTGCGACTAGACAAAGCCCGAACTTCATCGGCTACAACGGAGAAGCCACGCCCATGTTCGCCTGCTCGGGCAGCCTCTATCGCCGCATTCAATGCCAGTAAATTAGTTTGATCGGCAATACCTTGAATTTCCTGCATAATGCCGCCAATTTTTTTCGCTTCTTCAGCTAATTCGCCTGCCGATTCAGAAGATTTCGCCACTTCTCGGTAAAGCTCATTCACTTTATCCATGGTGCCATTCATGGCGTTGGTAGCAATCTCACAATCTGCGTGGGCTTGTTGCACTTTGACGCTAGTCTCAGTAGTGTTTTTAGCGACATCCTGAATAGTCGCCACCATTTCCTCTATAGCGGTTGACACTTGGCCCAGCTCCTCAGCTTCTTTTTCAACGCCAGACTTTGCCTGATGCGCTGCGTGATATAGTGCGTCAGATGCTTCTTCTAGGGTATATGTACTGTCTGCAACGCGTCCTAAAATGGTGCCTATTTTACCTTCAAGCATCTTGAGGTGAAAATCGGGATAACTTGCGGTATCGCTTCCTGAATATACAAGCCGTGACACGCTATCGTATTTATCCGCCAACTTAGCGCTAAAGCGGATGCTCGAATTTAATTGTTGACTAAAGATCAAAAACGGCAGGATCAACAATAGCGGGGTAAACCAAAATGACAAATAGCAGGCATATAACAAGATAAGCCCCACCACACCATAAATTGGGAAGCTGAATTTATTGATTGCTGCCGACAAAGAGGATGTAGTTTTGCCACTGTTAATTTGTGCATAAAGCCGCTGTGCTCTTTCACGCACTTCCGGTGCAAGCTTTTTGCGCACAGACTGATACCCAACTTTACGCCCTTTATCATAAATTGGGGTGACAAATGCATCCACCCAATAATAACTGCCGTCTTTACACCTATTTTTGACAGCTCCTCGCCAAGCTTCGCCCGCTTTTAAGTGTTGCCACATATCCGCAAAAGCCGCTTTAGGCATATCTGGATGACGAACAATATTGTGGTTCTTGCCCACCAATTCAGCCACGTCGTAGCCTGCTACTTCACAAAAGACCGCGTTAGCATAGGTAATGACGCCACGTTCGTCGGTAGTTGATACCAGCTCCTGATCTTCCGAAAACGTAACTTCTTTGTCGACTACCGCGCTATTACGTCTACCCATTTCTGCCTGCTCCTACAACTGCAAATTTACAAACACGTACAATATGTTTTCAATTTAACAATAAGAATAGGATTAAATGTACGACATTAGCTAACGGAACTGTAATCCGAAGTCTGTTTTTGAACTTTCATTGATCTAGCGCATGTTTCTTACGCCCTTGGCTTGCCAAGCTGTTTTGTTGTGTAATCTCTTAGGAGTCTTTTTGAAACTAGAGCCTATTTATAGCGCTAAGATAAACAGGCTCTAATCCACCTTGAAGGACATGGCTAAGTTAGACAATTTACTGGCTCTTTCTTGAATGGCTGTTGATTCGACCTCGACTAAGTCAGCCTGTTCCAAGTTGTTATTTGACGCATCATTTATGTTGACAATATTGCGGCTAATCTCTTGCGATACGACAGACTGTTCTTCAGCGGCGGTAGATATCTGTGCGGCTAAATCAGAAATGTCAGTAATGGCATCATAGACTTTAAGCACCACTTCTTGGGTTTGTTTGGTTTCACTCACGCAACTTTCGGCCGACTCCTTGCCTAACTGCATCGTTTCAGACCAGTTGAGTAAGGTATTCTGAATTTCGCCTATAGAGGTTTGAATTTGCTCCGTCGCGGTATGAGTACGACTCGACAAGGCGCGTACTTCGTCGGCTACAACAGAAAAGCCCCGTCCGTGCTCTCCAGCGCGTGCGGCTTCAATTGCAGCGTTAAGTGCGAGTAAATTCGTTTGATCGGCTATCCCCTGAATTTCCTGCATGATGCCACCAATTTTCTTAGCTTCCTCAGCCAGTTCACCGGCAGAATCAGCGGAACGTGCTACTTCGTTATAAAGCCCATCAACTTGTTGCATGGTATGGTTCATTGCATCAGAGGCCGTTTGACAGTCGCCATGAGCTTGCTGCACTTTGGAGCTCGTGGTGGTCGTATTTTTGGCCACCTCTTCAATGGTTGCTACCATTTCTTCAACCGCGGTTGATACCTGATTCAATTCTTCGACTTCTTTCTCAACCCCAGCTTTGGCAGAGTGTGACGCAGCCAATAAAGCTCCGGCACCGTCGCTAAGTGTAACCGTACTATCGGCAATTCGTCCCAAAATCGTCGTGACCTTGCCCTCAAGCATCTTCAAATGAAAATCGGCTGAGCTCACGCAATGGCTACCGGAGAATACCAAACGCGAGACACTGTCATATTGCTTTTGTAGACCACTGTTAAACAGTTTTGCATCCACTAATTCTTGTTTAAATAAAACGAATGGCAAAAGCGCGAGAAGAGGCGTAAACCAAAACGAAAAATAACTCGCCACGATAATCAGTAGAGCAGCAGCTGCGAATAGCGCAACATTGTATTGTGCGATTATATCGCCCAGTGAAGAAACAGAATTGCCCGCATTTAGGTTTGCATATAAAGCTTCAGCGCGCTGACGATATTGTGGTTTTAACTTCGTGCGCACCGATTGGTAACCCACCTTACGACCGTCTTCATAAATGGGGGTAACAAATGCGTCTACCCAATAATATTTACCATCTTTACAACGGTTTTTAACTGCGCCACGCCATGGCTCGCCCGCCTTCAAGTGCTCCCACATGTCAGCAAAAGCAGCTTTGGGCATGTCTGGGTGGCGAACAATATTGTGATTCTTACCGACAAGCTCACTCACATTGAAGCCAGCGACCTGAGCAAAAATTTCATTGCAGTAAGTGATAACACCTCGTTCATCAGTCGTTGAGACTAATTCTTCTGAGTCTGAAAAAGTTACCTCTTGATCTACTACATGAGCGTTCCGTCTTGCCATCGCGATTACCTCTTCCATCACATTCAGAATGTCTATCGTTTCACTGTAGCACTCCGTACCGAATAGTTTGTAAGCAATCTCCTACAATCACCGTCAGAAATATGAGCTACTACTCTTCATATTTAGCAGCAGATATTAGAAACACAAACTTTTGCCCTCGATCGAGTGAAAGAAAATTCTTCAAAGTTCGGTTTACACCAATATCAAATTAAATTCGCGAGACATAAGTATGAGAATTATTAAGGTAATATTTGTCATCCTTAAATTTATCGCAAGTGACCTGGCGCAAGCGGCAGATCCAATTAATAGCTCCACTTTCGGAAGCGTCGCAATAGATGGCTATGACACTGTCGCTTATTGGACGGAAAACAAAGCTGTAGAAGGTACAAAGAAATTTACTTACGTGTGGAAGGACGTAAAATGGCGTTTTGTCAGTGAAGCGAATATGAACCTTTTCAAAGCTGATCCGGGAAAATACATTCCTCAATACGGTGGTTATTGCGCCTGGGCAATGTCAGATGGAAAGCGAGCAAGTGTTGATGGTGACGCATGGACGATGCATGAAGGTAAACTTTACCTCAACTACAACAAAAGCGTTATGAAAGAGTGGCGCGCCGACAAGGAAACGTTTATCCCGCAAGCAGACGACTGGTATCCAAAAGTCGTCGACCTGCAAGCCATAGCCTGTTGAGCGTACTATTGAGCTGCATCTAATGCCGCTGGATCTAACCATAACTCTGGTCGGTCTAGCGGTGCTTTTTCCGGAAGATATTGATTGTCTAAGCGAATGACGTTGCGATTATCAATGGCTAACGTGTTCAAAATATTGCTGAAGTGTTTTTCAAACAACTGGTTCATCTCGCCTGATTGAATCAGTTTTTCCAGTCCGTCGGTCAGGTTTTTCGCGAGAGCTTGGTTGTCTTTGCGCACATAAAAGTAAAAAGCGGTTGGGTAGATAATCAGCACATGAGGATCAATGACCACGCCTTGATCTTTGCTTAGCGCATACTCTCCCTCAATTTCAATCGCGGCACGGGGATAATAGTCAAATTTGTCAGCGACTAGCATCCCCATGATGCTGCCGTGATTATTCACCTCAAAAACATTGATACCATTGTCTTTTAAGATGCGAGTGTCTGTCCAACGGAAATGCTGACCTGGACGGTATCGACTAAGCTGCTCTAGAGTGGACACACCTTTGAAAAGATCGATTTTCTCCTGCTTTACCAGCGGTATACGCCAGCCAATCAATCCTCTAAAGATAGGAAGGCGAATAGGTAAGAAACGAGCTTCTCTGTCTGCTCTGGCAGTACCCCACATAATATCGATACCCTCATTTTTTTCCATCATGAGGAAATCCCTGCCGCGTGGCGGATAGTGACCCAGAGGAACTGCTTGATATTTGTTCCCGCCAGCGTTTAAAGCTTTAGCTAAGAGTTCTAAGGTGTAATCACCTTCATGATGTTCACCAGGATGCACAATATTGATTGGAGAAGTGTACTCTTGATTGGCGTAGGACTTTGCGCTCAACACCAGCGCGCAAAGAACTAATATGAGGCAGCGATAATAGCGAACGCTTTTATTTTGTACTTCTTTTATAAACATCACTATGTCGATAACGGGTATCTTCGGCAACACACCTAATAAATATTCGCTCAAATATAGCATAACTATTATCAAGCTTCTGCCAGACGAAAGTCTCTATGGGAAGTAAAACTCAATTTGTCACCTATTTGAATCGTGACAATAATTTCGTTAGAGTTAGAATTCAAAAAATTTATAGCGACAATTTCTAGCATTCAGATTATGAATATTTCAAAAATAGATCTCAACCTCCTTGTGTATTTAGATGTGTTGTTACGCGAAGGCAGTGTAACAAAAGCCGCTAATCGCCTAAGCATCACTCAACCGGCAATGAGTAATGGTCTGCGCAGACTTCGAGATTTATTCAACGATCCCATCATGGTACGCACTAGTGACGGCATGACACCGACAGAAAGAGCCTTACAGTTACAACCTGTTATTCGCGATGTGTTAAGTAAATTAGAAGCCACTATCCAGCCTGAAACTGACTTTGACCCCATTTCCAGCGAACGTACGTTTCGCATTATGGCAAGTGACTACGCCGAGACAACGGTGCTGATGTCAGTGCTGGAAATATTGCGCCAAGAAGCCCCGAACGTTTCACTCGATGTCATCACGCCGAGTGATGTGACCTATCACGATGTTGAGCAAGGCAAAGTGGATATGGCGGTTAATCGCTTTGAGGAATTGCCATTGTCGTTTCACCAAAAAGTGGTGTGGTACGATGGTTTTTCTTGCGTAGTGCACCGCAATCATCCGCTTGCAAATACTCCCGATCCTGAAACCTACTTACAGTCTAAACATGTCTGGGTCAGTAAAACGGGGTTTGGTGTCGGTGTTGGTATCGATCCTAAAGAGATTCAGAAGCTAGGTTGGGTCGACGCCGAACTTAATAAACAAGGATGTGTTAGAGATATATGTGTATTTACGCGCCACTATCACGTCGCACTGCAGCTTGCCAAGCAGCAACAACTCGTTGCTACTTTGCCCACTCGCGTTGCCAATACTTATGCAGATGATCCTGAAACCGTCGTACTCTCGCCACCTTTTGACATTCCTCCCATTGCCTTAAAAATGGCGTGGAGCCCGTTACTTCACCATGATGCGGGTCATATCTGGTTACGTAGGTTAATTGCTGAGGTTGCCAAAGGATAAGTGACTATTGCTGGTTCCGTAAAGTATGTTGGTTCGGGTAAAACTTCACATTCACAAAATTTATGATTGAAATGAAAATCATAAATTACTCTTTACTATCTCAACACGAGTACACTGATCGCATTAAACATACAGTTACCCCAAGACCCTACAACTACACTCGGGGTGACCCAACAGCTCAAGGATCCCTACCATGGCGCAGTACGAACAGATTGGCAGACTAAGTATCCATCCTGAACTATTCGACTTTATTGAAGACGAAGCGTTAGAGAACTCTGGCGTTAGTTCAAAACATTTTTGGCAAAGCTTTGAAAGTTTAATAGAAGAGTTACAACCCAAAAACAAAGCGCTTTTGGTGAAGCGAGACGAGATACAGTCGAAGCTTGACGAGTATTGTCGCAACACTTCTGCAGAGCATTTTAATTTCGCCGATTATAAAACTTTCTTAAAATCTATCGGCTATCTTGTAGAGGCGCCAGAAGACACCAAAATAGACACGCAAAATGTCGATGCAGAAATTGCCACGATGGCAGGCCCTCAACTCGTGGTACCTATAAACAACGCGCGATACGCACTCAATGCCGCCAATGCGCGCTGGGGTAGTTTATATGATGCCCTTTACGGCACCGATGTTATTCCAAAACAGGCGAGTCAAACAAAAGGCTACGATGAAGCACGAGGAGCAAAAGTTATTGCGTATGCCAGAAAGTGGCTTGACACGCACTTTCAATTAGCCTCGGGCTCATTCTCAGACGCAACCCTTTTGCAGGTTGCTGACAATACGTTATCGGTTATCTTATCCTCCGGTGAAACTGTAAAGCTGGCTGATAACAGCAAATTCGTTGGCTATCGCGGTGAAGCATCAGAGCCATCTAGCATACTACTCAAAAACAATGGATTACATGCCGAAATCGTCATTGATTCGCAAAGCCCTATCGGCAAAACAGACTCTGCACACATTAAAGATATTAACTTAGAAGCAGCACTGACAACCATTATGGACTGTGAGGACTCAGTTGCGGCCGTTGATGGCGAAGACAAAACACTCGTGTATCGCAATTGGCTAGGATTAATGAATGGCACTCTAAGCACCAAAATGAGCAAGGGTGGCCATGAGATAGTGCGTACCTTAGCGCAAGACAAACAGTTTATTGCCGCAAATGGTGAGCATGTCACTCTGCCGGGGCGCAGCCTGATGTTTATCAGAAATGTAGGTCACTTGATGACCAACAGCGCAATTCTCTTCGATGGTGAGGAAGTTTACGAAGGCATCATGGACGCCATGATTACCACGTTAATTGCCAAGCAAGATGTATTAAACCAAGGCAAATACAGTAACAGCCGCACCGGTAGTATCTACATTGTAAAACCTAAGATGCACGGTCCGGAAGAAGTCGCCTTTGCAAATGAGTTGTTTGAATGTGTTGAGGTAGCTTTAGGCTTAACTAAAAACACGATTAAAATGGGTATCATGGATGAGGAGCGTCGTACTAGCGTTAACTTGAAAGCCTGTATCGCACAAGCACCCTCTCGTGTTGCCTTTATCAATACCGGCTTTTTAGATAGAACCGGCGACGAAATCCATACATCAATGTTAATTGGCGCATTCCATCCCAAAGCCACGCTCAAAGCAATGCCTTGGATAAAAGCGTACGAGCGTTCCAACGTGGCACGCGGATTAGAATGTGACCTAGACGGTACCGCACAGATAGGTAAAGGTATGTGGCCAGAGCCGGACAGTATGGCGGCAATGATGAAAGCTAAAACCGGACATCCGGAAGCGGGTGCAAGCACCGCTTGGGTGCCCTCCCCTACGGCCGCAACGTTGCACGCCATGCATTATCACCAAATAGATGTGTCATCGGTTCAAGCCACACTTAAGGGCGAATCTTTTGACGGCTTGGATGATATCTTAAGCATCCCCTTTATGGCACAAACTACTGAATTGTCGGCTCAAGATATTCAAAATGAACTAGACAACAATGTACAAGGCATTTTGGGTTACGTAGTACGCTGGGTACACCAAGGAGTGGGTTGCTCGAAAGTGCCAGACATCAATAACGTTGGATTAATGGAAGATAGAGCCACGTTGCGAATTTCCAGCCAACATATCGCGAACTGGTTAGCGCATGGCCTAGTGACAGAGCAACAAGTTAGAGACAGCTTGGCAAGATTGGCAAAACTGGTAGATGAACAAAACACGGGCGATGCAGAATACATCAATATGTGTCCAGATCTAAACGACTCGATTGCATTCCAAGCCGCGTGCGAACTGATATTTGAAGGTAAGGCACAGCCCAACGGTTATACCGAACCTGTTTTGCACAAAAAGCGTTTAGAAATGAAAGCTAAACTAGCAAGTTAAGGAGTTTATTGGGGATCCAACCAATTCCAATAAATTACATCCCAAAAGGGCGACATCTGCATCGCCCTTTTTCTTTACTGAACTTCTCCAACAGCACATTTAAACAATTCTTCTGCTATTTTTAATGAGCAATATTGCGCCGCGATAAAATAGTGATAGGATGCGGCGCTTTTAAAAATTTACCATGACCATAACTGTGCGTTTAAGGTTTCAATAGCAAGCCAATTGGCAGCAGTTCAGTTTGAGGAATATCTCTATGTCAAAAGTCCTGATTATTGGCGCCGGTGGCGTTAGCACCGTTACCGTAAAAAAGTGTGCGCGTTTACCCGAAAATTTTGATGAAATCTATTTGGCCAGTCGTACTTTAAGCAAATGTGAAGCGTTGCAAAAAGAAGTAGGCGCAGAGCGTGTTAAAGCAGTGTTTGCGGTTGACGCTGACGACAAAGATCAAGTTGTAGAGCTTATCAATAAAGTGCAACCAGACATCGTGGTTAACCTAGCTCTGCCGTATCAAGATTTACCGATCATGGACGCGTGTTTAGAAACCAAAACAGATTACCTCGACACGGCAAATTATGAGCCTAAAGATGAAGCCAAGTTCGAGTATTCATGGCAGTGGGCTTATCAAGAACGTTTTCAAGAAGCGGGGATTATGGCACTACTTGGCAGTGGCTTCGATCCTGGTGTGACCAACGTTTATACTGCCTATGCTGCGAAACACTATTTCGATGAAATTCATTACTTAGATATTGTCGACTGTAACGGTGGTGACCATGGTCAAGCCTTCGCAACTAACTTTAACCCAGAAATTAATATTCGTGAGATTACCCAACGCGGTAAATTCTGGGAAAACGGTGAATGGCACGAAACCGACCCACTTTCTGTGCGAGAAGACTTGGATTATCAAAATATTGGTGTTCGCGCGTCTTACCTCATGTACCACGAAGAGCTAGAGTCACTGGTTAAGCACTTCCCAACTATCAAGCGCGCGCGTTTTTGGATGACCTTTGGCGAAGCTTATCTGACTCACTTAAGAGTATTAGAAGGTATTGGTATGACATCAATTCAACCAATCGAATATCAAGGCCAGCAAATTGTTCCACTTGAGTTCTTAAAAGCCGTACTGCCTAATCCGGGTTCGTTAGCGGAGGGCTACACTGGCAAAACCTGTATTGGTACTTACATTACTGGTGTGAAAGACGGACAAGAAAAAACTATCTTCATCTATAACAACTGTGACCACGCGTTGTGTAATGAAGAGGTCGGTGCACAAGCAGTTTCTTACACCACCGGTGTACCTGCGATGATTGGTACGGCACTAATGTTGAATGGAACGTGGAAAAAGCCAGGCGTGTGGAATATGGAGCAATTTGATCCGGATCCATTTATGGCGATGCTTAACGAGCACGGTCTGCCTTGGCACGTTATTGAATGTGATAGTCCGTTCGCGAAATAGTATTTGTCTAATGTTGGTGGGCGCAGTCCCACCAACATGCTCCTTTAAAACGGTGTGACCATGTCCTACAACGATAAACTCCTTGATACCAATATTCCCAGTCCTTGTTATATCTGCGAAGAGTCGCTGCTACAACGCAACTTGGAACTCATGGAAAAAGTGCAAAGAGAGTCTGGATGTAACATCATCCTGGCACTAAAGGGGTTTTCGATGTGGTCCACTTTTCCCATGGTTGGTAAATATCTCCAGGGCTGTACCGCTAGCTCAGTTTGGGAGGCAAAACTCGCTAAATTCGAAATGGGTAAGGAAGTGCATGCTTACTCTCCCGCGTATAAAAAACAGGATATCGCCGAGTTAACTTCGCTGGTGAACCACATCAGTTTCAACAGTCTGCAACAATGGCAACGCTATAAAACTCAAATACTTGAAGCAGGTGTAGCTGCTGGACTCAGAGTCAATCCGGAACACCGTGAGGCAGAGACAGAGCTTTATGATCCAAGTGCTCCAGGTTCACGCTTGGGCATCAGAGCCAGTGAACTTGAAGGTGCAGATTTATCTGGGATTACTGGGTTACATATACACAACCTATGTAAATGTGACTCTTTCGCGACTGAGAGAACCATCAGGGCGGTTGAAGAAAAATTTGCGAATTGGCTTCCACAAATGCAATGGATTAATCTTGGTGGTGGCCATCTAATGACACAGCAAGGATATGACGTTGAGCATCTCATTGGCGTGCTAAAAGCGTTTCGTGAAAAGTGGGATGTGGAACTTATCTTGGAGCCTGGTTCGGCAGTTGCTTGGCAAACGGGAACACTTGTGTGTGAAGTTGTTGATATTGTGAAGAATCAAGAGAATATTGCCATACTCGATATTTCTGCAACGGCACATATGCCTGATGTTTTGGAAATGCCCTATCGCCCGGCGGTTCGTTATGCAGGTGAAGCTAACGAAAAAGCATACACCTATAAACTAGGTGGCAACTCATGTTTAGCCGGTGACGTTATCGACCGCTACAGCTTTGACAAGCCTTTGAACGTTGGTGACCGACTCATTTTTGAAGACATGATCCACTACACTATGGTTAAAACCACCTTTTTTAACGGTGTAGAACATCCTCACATTGGTATCATTCGCGAATCTGGTGACTTCGAGCTTATTAAAAGCTTTAGCTACGAAGAGTTCCGTTCTCGCTTGTCGTAACCAATAAAAAACGAAACAATCAAAAAGTTAGACTGAAGTAACATTTCGCCTTCAATCAAGTGACTTAAATTTGGTATTAGTATGTACCTACTTACGCTAGAATACCGAAAATTAAATAATGAGCTAGAATCCCAATGTTATTGAACGACGTTTTCCGCCGCCTCAGATATGCACTTAGTTTAGATAACCAAGCCACTATCAGTATTTTTCGATTAGTCGATTATACCCTCGATGAAGACTACTTATTGGCAATGATGCGCAAAGAAGATGAAAGTGGCTTTTTGCCCTGCCGCGACAAAATTCTATGCCTATTTCTCGATGGCCTGATCATTAAAAATAGAGGCAAACAAGAAGGTGTAGAATACCAAGCACCCGCGGCAGGAATTCGGCTATCCAACAACGAAATTTTACGCAAAATAAAAATTGCTATGAGTTATCAGCAAGAAGATATGTTAAAGATGCTCGATAAAGCTGATTTTAAATTGGGTAAAAGCGAACTCACGGCACTTTTTAGAAAGCCGGATCACAAACACTACAGAGAATGTGGCGATCAAATATTAAGGAACTTCCTAACTGGTATGGCGCGTACCTACCGCAATGAAAACAAAAGCGCCTCAGAATCACCTTGGAATACTAAACGCCCTAAGAATTAGTATTTATTGCGAAGAAAAATCCACATGACCACAAAGACTTGGAGATGGTGCGAGTTAATCGTACTTTTTGTGTTAGTTCCCAGTACACTGGTACTCCCGGTCTTCCCCATATTTTTAGTTTTATTGGCGGCAAGCGCGATTATGTACACAGTGATAATCGCCAAACGCAAGAAACTATTTAATAAATCCAGTTTATTAGCCATTCCCAGGAATGCGCCGTGGCAACACATGCTCTTACGATTTGCTATTTTTACATTTGTAAGTAGTGGGCTAATGGCGATATACATGCCAGAAAAGCTGTTTATCGTACCTTTGCAAAACCCTGCGATGTGGCTGGCCATTACCTTTTTTTATTCCATTTTCTCGGTCTACCCGCAGGAATTTATATACCGCTATTTTTTCTTTCAGCGATATCAAGAGTTACTCAGCTCCACACACCTTTTTATAGCGCTAAATGCACTCGTTTTTTGCATTGCACACCTAGTCTTTGATAACGCATTTATACTAGTACTGACACTCGTAGGCGGAATCTTGTTTGGTCTTACCTATCGACGCACACAATCGTTGATGTTTACCAGCATTGAACATAGCTTGTATGGCGTTTGGCTTTTTACTATTGGTGCAGGAGAAATACTGGCGTTTCCTATGCCTAAATAAATTAAACTAGTGAATAAAAAGATAAAAAAACGGCGCTTATATAGCACCGTTCTTCCATTCTCTTTAGCTTAAAACGTGTAAGTCAGCGCTTTATCGAGTAACTTATTGGCATTTAAGTCTTCGGCAACACATGATTTCACATCTTCCACATCAAAAATGTAAATCTTATCTACTCGCTGGTTACCACGGTTGGTTTTCACTACCGAAAAGTCAGGTAAGACAAAGTTAATTTTTTCAGCGTCAGGCAGTTCTCTTAAACCACCGCCGTAGTCACATAGTGTTTCGGCGATTGTCGCTTCAAAGTTAGCCAAAAACTGCTTCACCTTTTTCGCTTGGTCTTGTTTGCGCTTGTCTGCTGCACTTCTTTCTTCCTCGCGCAGTTTCTCTTCAATAGCCTCAATATCCTTGCGTTTTTCTTGCAGTTTATCCTTGTCACGCTGAAGTTCTGCTTTACGTTGATTCAACTCCGTTTTGCGTTCCTGTTCAGCATGTCTCAGCTCAAACTCAATGTCGCGAATTTCTCTTTCGTATTGGCGAACTTCCCACTCAATTTCGCGCTCTTCCTGACGCAGTTCACGGCGTCTACCACGAGTATCTTCAAGGGCTTCTCGCGCTAATTCCAGCGCACTTTCAGTTAGCATTTGAATATCGCCAACAAACTCTGAATCGCTGAACACAAAGTTTCCTTCGAACTCAGGTGGTTCTGGCGCAGGCGGTGCCGACACTGACAAATCTGATATTAGGCCGTCAAAGTTAAAATCGAAGTGGGTATTACCCGAATTGACTCTAACCTCGAACACCATACCCTGACCTTGCAAATAAGAGGTGCTAACCGAACGAATTCTAATAGCGCCGCGCCGATTTTCTTGTTTTAACGAGGTTTCAAGTATATTGCGCATTATCTGGCTGTCTTTGTTCAATTTGGCCATGTCGGTGGCCGATACAGCGGTTGCCATGCACAAACATGCCGCTAGGGAAAGCAATCGTTTCTTCATTATGGATACCTCATTCATTTCCAGAGACAGGTTTTGTCATACTCGCAGGCTGCCATTCAGCCGGCTCAGAGTTGGCGACGAAATCCTGTTGAATCTTATTTAATTGGCGTGCGTAGAAGACTTGGTCATCGCTACGCTGCTCGTTGACGTGTTTGATTAATTCAGCGAAGTCTTCCCGACGTTCAGTACGACTGGTAGACAATAAATAATTAGCCAGTTGTGTATTCATCTGCAATTGTTGTTGCTGTAAATCTGTCGTTTGTTGCGCGAACTTCTGGTCTTGCTGCGTTTCATATTCACTGATTCGCGCCGCGACCAGTTGCTCAATTTTTTGTTCGTCGACAGAATCTGCAAAACGTACCTGCAACACTCCGTCGCCTACGGTGAACTCAATTCGTAGCGTCACCATTAAGATAGCGGCCATTGACGTCGCGAACGAAAGTGTAGGTAAACCTGACCATTGCCACCAAGGTGTTTTAGCCGGCTTTTCAAATATGTCCTCAGGACGCCATTTGGGCACATCAATGTCTTTGAAATCCTGTCCAAAGCTTTCCAATGCACTCATCGTGGCAATCTTGTCTGCGAAGTCTTTGTCTTCTTTACACCAAGTCTCGAACTGAGCCTGCTCTGCAGAAGTCAGTTCTTGATCCAACCATTTATTGAATATTGTTTCTTTATCAAAATTAGACATATTCCACCTCTAACAAGCCTTTTAATTTATCCAGAGCCGTGTAGAGTCTGGATTTGACTGTGTTGCTAGATACGTTTAACTGCTCGGCAATTTCCTCAAAGGTAAATTGTCCAAAAAATTTAAGTTCAATGACGGCTTTTTGCGCCAAAGGTAATTGCTGCATCGCATCGATGACCTGCTTATTGCCCTGACTCATCAGCATCACCATTTCTGGTGCCGATTGCTCACAGGCTACCTCTTGCACGTCATCTAATCCTTGTGTCGGCTTCTTACGCCGGTAGTATTCAACACAGCGATAACTGGCAATGCGAAACAACCATGCCTTAAAACTGCCATCACCTCGATACGTACTTAGGTTGCGAAATACTGAGATAAATATTTCCTGCATCAAATCCAGTGCATCATCGGGGTTGCTGGTCATACGAATGCCATAGTTGTACACACTGCGCTCATAACGTTTCACTAGCTTTAACCAAGCTGAGCGATTGCCATCTAAGGCTTTAGCAATGAGCTGTTCATCCGTTTTTTCAAACAATGTTATACATCCAAAATGTGAGCGTTAGCTGATGGCCAATACTGACCTATTTTCTGTGTTGCTATTAAAGTCGACCCTGTTTTGAAAATAGTTTGGTTTTATTTTAAAAAAAGTCACTTTTTCTTTAAAAAAGAAAAAACGCCTGATTAACAGGCGTTTCGCGTTATTTCAATGTGGGGGTTGGAAGCAGCGGAGACACCAGCTCCGCGAACTTTCTAAACAGAGACATTCGCGTTGTGCCATTGCGCCACACCAAGCCAATTTCCCGATAAGCTGATCTTTCAGCTGGTAATGCCACCAATGGTGCATCACCGATAATATTTTCTTCTAGCGCCATACCCGGCACAAACGTTGTACCGAATTTACTTGAGACAAGTTTAATCAAGGTATGAATGCTACTGGCTGCTAATGAACTCACTTGCTCCGCGTGCTGCAAACCACAAGCACTGACAGCATGTCCTGTCATGCAGTGCTCGGATTGCAACAAGAAAATACTGTTTTTAGGCAGATCAGAAATATTCAAAGGCTGCGGAAGCTGTTCCAACATGTCCTCATGGACAAGCAAGTGGAACGGGTCTGTCCCCAACAACATCTGTTTGCAACCAGGTGTCACCATAGGCAATGCAAGAATAAGTAAATCGAGGGCTCCATCGTTTAATTGTGCCAGTAAGTTCTCGGTCGTGTCCTCTTGCAGTTGCAAACTCAAATTAGGCAGTTCAGCAGATACCGTGTGGATCAGCTTTTCAAAAATAAAAGGCGCGATTGTGGGAATCACCCCGACTTTCAACTGACCTGAGGCCCAGTCTCCAGAAGAAGAAGCAAATTCCATCAGTTCACTAGCTTGTTGCAGAATTAACTTGCTCCGCTCAACAACTTCTAGCCCAAACGAGGTAAAGATAAATGTTTTATGGTCTCGTTCTAATAGTTGCCCGTCTAATTGATCTTCCAAATTTTGGATAGCTGTACTCAGTGTTGACTGACTAACATGGCACCGTTGGGCGGCTCGATTGAAGTGTTGCTCTTGATAAAGCGTGACGAGGTAATGGAGATGTTTAAGATTTGGCCACTTCATATTGGGTCACTTAGGTAAAAGTAAAAACCCATTATTTGATTTTTGATTAGTTAAATCAATCAAAAATATTTATTTCAATTTCAAATAAGAATTACATTGGCAAGTTCAAACGAACTCACGCAACCTGCATTTGCTCCATAAAGAAGCGCTTGTAATTAATTCTATTAACTTTGGCAGAAGTCGGTTCAAGAATTTCTTCTGCCGAGTGTCCGGTCGCCAAATCAATGTCCCTTTTAGGTAAAAAGTGATTCGAACGTGTAGAGTAGAACACATTAATTTTGGGTTTGAAGGGTTTCGCTTCATTTAAGTCAACCACTACCCCAACTTTTTCACTCTTAAGCTTCACCAAAGAGCCAATCGGGTATACCCCTACACATTTAATAAACTTGCAAACTAAATCTCTATCAAACTGAGTTTCAGAATACTTCAACAATAGTTTCAACGCATTTGCCGCTAGGATTGGCTTTTTGTAGCTGCGTTCGGCAATCATAGCGTCGTAGGTATCCACTATCGCCAACATTCGGCTATATTGATTGATATTGTCGCCATCCAAACCCAATGGATATCCCGTACCATCCAATCTTTCATGATGGCAACGGATAGTGCGAAAAACGGTTTCACTCACTTCCTTAAATGGCTTTAATAGAGCAATACTATTCCTTACGTGCTCTCTAACTACCTTCTGTTCTGCTGCGTCTAGTTTTCCGTCTTTGTTTAGAATACGAGAAGGTACTTTCACCATGCCTAAGTCATGGACTAAACCTGAAAACGTCAAATCCCAGACAAGTTTGTCGTCAAAACCCATCGATTTTGCAAAGGCAGCCATCAATACGCCACAATTAACCGAGTGTTCGAATAGATATCCACCTTTCGCGCGAATTTGGGTCATGCAAAGCAAAGCGTTAGGGTTTCTGTTTAGAGACTCGACCACCGCGTCAGCAACTTTCTGCGTCGCATTTAAGTTAAATTTTATGCCTTTCTGTGCTGCGATAAATAAGCGTTTTTGTATATTTTGCGCGTTTTTGTGAAGTTCTGTCGCTCGTCGGATTTCGAGCTGAAGATCAACAAACTTTTTAGGAGAGTTTTTATCTCCAGAGGTGGCTTTGTTTGTGCTATTTGCCTCATCGTTTGCAGGTTTGCTACTCGTTTCTTCGGCGCCTTTGCTAACATCAACAACCAGCTCTAAAATGCCTTGGCGACGTAGCCATTCAATAACATTTTCACTACTCACTTTTCCTTGGCTCTTGATCTTTAAGTTGCCGGTCTGCTTTGCGACAGCTTCTACAAACATACCGGTTTGTAACTCATCAATTGTGACCGTCTGATACTGCGACATGTCTGATCCCTCTGGAGTAGTTTTGTCGCATTATCTGTTTCACAGCTCAACTGTCAACGGGTCAAAATTGTGCAATTCATAATCAAACTGATGTTTTTTTAATGCTCAGTTTCACAAGCTCGAATATGCACATTTCTTTGCACATTTACTCAAACAAAGCCCCTACTTTAGCTAGGGTTAACAAGAATTTAACGAGACAATTCTTCACAGCTGGCAAATATGGAGCTCTCACTCCTCATTGCCTGCATAGTTTTTTCACGCTTTATTCACTAAAACTCATATTTCATCATTCAAATTTCTCTGCAATTGGACAGTTTGACTAGCATTCTCCCTAACTCTTGGCACTACAACTTGACTAGGGTTTAACAGGCATAAAAAAACCAGCGTTAAAGCTGGTTTTTAAAAATGTAGATTTTGGCGGCCTAAAACCGATAAGACATACCCACTTGCACTTCATTTACATCGTTAGGGTCGAGCTGATAGCGTTGTAGCTTCAAATAACTACTCACCTGCTCATTAAAATTATATTCGGCTCCCAACCCCAGGGTAAAGTCAGTACCGTCGACGTCTTTATTAAGAACATTACCATTTGCGACAGAACTTAATTCCGCTTCCCACATGTAAAGCCCTAACATACCGCTCACGGTGACATCGCCTTTATTAAAAAAAGCATAATTGGCATTCAAACTCATTCCTGAGCCTAGTACGGGGACATTATCCAAATTTGCCGCCTGCAAGGCATCTGGATCAGTG
>WKFJ01000038.1 GCA_014872785.1 Alteromonadaceae bacterium | reverse complement strand
TTTGTAGTGTAGTAACTCTACATAAAAAGGCGATAACGCAGTAGAAATATCAAACAAGCGCTGCCCGAAGGGTTCTTCCTGAGCGCCTCCTGCTCTTTGCTGTTGCTTTTTGACTTAGCTCACTAAGGCTGCAAAGCAATGCCGCGATCAGAAAGTTTTCAGATTGAACAAAACTTATATCGCAAAGGTCAACAGGCTATAGTTTGTCATTAATTTAATTGTTGTTTTCAACGAAAGTGTCGAGGTTAGTATTGCCTGTTCAATTGTCTCTTAAAAAAGCCATTTATATGGCTTTGGCCTTTACCTTTTTATTGTGGATCATCAAATCCGCTGAAACCTTATTCGGTTTTTCATTGCATACTCTAGGCGTCTACCCAAACCAAATTAGTGGTGCTATTGGTATTTTTACTGCGCCACTAATACACGGTTCCTATGAGCACTTAGCTAACAATAGCGTTGCACTTTTACTTCTTATTACGGCGCTGCACTATGGTTACCCCAATACTCGTTATTGGGTGTTTTTTACTATTTGGTTCGGCTCTGGGTTAGGTGTTTGGTTATTTGCCCGTGACGCCTATCATTTCGGTGCCAGTGGCTTAACCCACGGTATGTTTTTCTTCTTGTTTATTAGTAGTATTTTACGTCGTGATAAGCGCTCCATCGTCTTGATGATGATAGCCTTCTTTATGTATGGCGGCATGGTTCACAGTGTACTTCCTCGTGAACCAGGCATTTCTTTTGAGTCGCATTTGTTCGGGGCTATTGCCGGTTTTATTTGCGCGCTTTTGCTCTTCAAAAAAGACCCAAAACTAGAGGAGCCCAAATACGCATGGGAACAAGATGGCTACCAGGATGATGACGATGACATTATTGGTGATGAGTGGAAGGCGGAGCAACCAGTGCAACATACCGAGCTTGACCACGAAACAGCAAAAACCAACAATAGAACTCTGCATTAAGTATCAGGCAATACCGACAATTTCATGATTAACATAAGAGCATTTGAACCATCTGATTTCGATGCTGTTGCCGAGATTTATCAACAAGGCATTGATACCGGCATAGCGACTTTTCAAACAAGTGCAAAAACCTGGGATGAATGGGACGCTAGTCTTCTACCTCACTCGCGCCTCGTTGCCACAGATCAACACAATCAAGTATTGGCGTGGGCAGCGCTGTCCTCAGTATCGAATAGATGTGTTTATGGAGGTGTCGCTGAAGTTACGATTTACGTATCAACAATGGCACAAGGAAAAGGTATTGGTAAACTTCTATTAAACGCACTTGTTATTGCATCAGAACAAGCCGGTATTTGGTCGTTAAAAGCCGGTATATTTCCGCAAAATATCGCCAGCATTAAATTACATGAGTCTTGCGGTTTTAGAGTACTGGGAATACAAGAAAAGCTAGGAAAAATCGACAACCGATGGCAGGACGTTGCACTTCTAGAAAGAAGGAGTAAAACGGTAGGTGTTGACTAATCTTTCACCACACACCTGACGTATTAACGAGTGAGTGTAAGCTTAAAGTGTTCGGCGGTTAATAGATAAGCTTTGCCCATTACCTCTTCATTAAAGCGATGCCCCGTGTCCAGCACTCGATGACTAACACTGTACTTGAAGCCCTTTGATTGAAGGTATTTGAGCATGTCTTCAGACATGGCTGCCGACGGCCAAATGCGATCCGCACTCGCCGATAACAACAAGATATTGCCTGTGATTTTTTCTACCGGAAATTGTGCCTTAGTCACCAGGTCATCATTCAAAAGTGCCTCTGACGCCCTTTCAAAGATTGGCTTTTGGCTTCGCCTCTCAAATGACAGGCCAAAAACTGGTGCACCGTTAAGTTTCCATGCGGATGACTCGCGTTGACCGTGCCAGGCAACGTTAGTTGGTACAATAGCGGCAACGGCATTGATTCGTTCATCGTTTATCGCAGCAAGAAACGCCAGCTCAGTTCCCCTCGAAATTCCTAAGATGCCAAATTGAGCACTATCGTATTGAGTTGCTAGCTTATCAATTGCGTCACTAACAGATGCAACCGGTATATTATCAAGTGTGTCAGGTAAGCCTGGATATCTAAAATAGGCCAGTGCGACACCAATAAAGCCATTGTCAGCAAGTGTCTGCGCGTGATTCTCGCGCATCCCTCCACTTGAACCGCCAAGCACTATGACAATGGGCGTTGCCTCAGTTTGACTTGTGGGAGCAAACACTTTTGCTGCAAAGTGAGTTCCCTTTATGACTGACGGTTTTGCGACTGTATCACTCGCCTTGGCACTCAGGCTCGAAAAAAACACAAGTAACGTTAAAAATTTACACAGAGGCTTAGAAAACGCCATCATCGGTTCACCTTTTTGATTCCGTAATATCCCACAGCAAAACAACACCCGGTTAAAAACCACAACCAATTAGCGACACTGGCAAACGTTGATACTGCCTCAGGATGGCGCAGCCATAACTGAATTCCCAACAACCCTCTGGCGATACACAGAACCGCAATGGTGTAATTACCCAAGGTTAATAAAGGCAGTCTTCGAATAAACGCTGCACCCGACAACGCATATGCAGCCCATATCAGGAAAATAGCAGCAACAGCTAACGTACCCAAAGGTGCGAGCCAGGTGCCAGCTTTCGCCGACTCAACAACAATCTCAGGGGCATGTTGTGCTTGATAACACTTTGCGCCTATAGGAATGCAGGCAATATGAGCAATAGCGGTAAAAATGGCGACTGATGCCGCGATGACGAGCAGTATTTTACTGAGGGTTTGCATTGATACGGGCAAGATACAAAAATCACAAGAGATTGATATTGTGACAGTTTCACTGCCCAATTGGGAGAAAAAAAGGGCGTTACCGCCCTTTCTTAATTATCTTACGAAAACCACAGCGCTGAGTCCGGGAACCGAAAAGCCATCTTTATTCGCTTTTGCAGCAGCAGTTATATAGTCAGCTCCTGCGGCTTGCCTTGGATGTAAGGCAAAGTTTTCAGCTCCTTCATAAGCGAACTTGTGATTGTTTAAATCGCTGTTGAATATCACTACCATTTCTTCGACGTTCGGATCTAAATCCTTTGTGCCTTCACCATCAGAAATACTCATGACAATCAGACCAACTCGCTGATTTTTGCCTGTATTGTGGAATTTAACCCGTTCTATGACATCTGCTTCGGTCGGTAAACTAAACAACTTTGAACCAGAGCGAATAGCAATAAAGTCCATGAAAACCTTAGACGCAAATTCAATCTGAGCAGGCGTGACCATATCGCGGCCTTCGTTTTTGGCTATCAAATCTTTAATAATCGCCCAGTTCGCTTCGTCCTTAACCGCAGGCGGTAGCCCTACATTGTAATTGTTCGTCTGTTTAGAAAAATCGACAGCGTTGAACCAATCTCCATAGTCATAGCTATCTCTTAAAAACGATTTTGAACGAAGCAGTTCACCGCCCATGTGCAAAAACGGGATACCCTGAGCCATTAAAGGATACGCTAGTGCTAAGTTGTGCATGCGAACACGTTGGTCTGAGGTTGCTTCGTGCGAAGTACGATATTGGTTGTTGTCCCATAATGTTTGATTGTCATGTTTTGACACGTAATTAATGGTGTCGGCAGGATCCAGAGCATAGCCAGAAGGCGCCCCACCATAATCAATATCACTGCCTTTAACCGCATCTCCTGTGGCATCAATCAAAGGGAAGTTAGCTAAGTTACCAGCTAATCCAACACGCACCTGATCGGCGGACAAGTAATATTCTTGTAGCTGTGCTTCGCTTTTTTCCGCGCTTTGTAAATCATTGGGTTGCGTGATAAGTCCGCTGCCAAGTCCTTGTCCAAAGCGCAAGTCATTACCCGAGACAAACGAACTGCCTCCGCGAACCGCATCGCGTAATCTGTCGGTAAAGGTACCTATCTCGGTACCTGCCAGCGGAATTTGCGCCGCTTGCACAAATTGCGCGTTATTGGCGACTTCGCCAAAGTTCCAGCCTTCACCATAAAAGTAGGTGTCGGGGTCGACTGCTCTGACCGCTTCTCTGGCTTCAAGCATTTCTGCTTTTGGTTGGTGTCCCATCAAGTCGAAACGAAAACCGTCAATCATGTAGTCTCTTGCCCACACCACTAGAGAATCAATCATCAACTTTGCCATCATCCTGTTTTCAGTAGCTGAGTTCTCACAACAGGTAGACTTTTCCACAACACCGGTCAAGGGATTCAATCGGTGATAATAATTAGGTACGACTTTATCTAGTACCGATTTCTCATCTAATCCAGATGCGAAGGTGTGGTTGTACACAACGTCCATAATCACGCGAAAGCCCATACTATGCAGGCTTTGCACCATCTGCCTAAATTCAACCAATCGACTAACCCCATCGGGATTCAATGCGTAACTGCCCTCAGGTACGGTGTAGTGGTAAGGGTCATAACCCCAGTTAAATGGGTCGTAGGGGCGAATAACTTCAAGTAAAGCTTCTGCTTTATTGCTTTGAGAGTCATAACTTTTTAATAGTGTGTGTAACGACTGTGATAAATCCACATCGCCTTTGCATTGCTCAAGATCTGGTACTAAACCACACATTTTCTCAAGTGAATCTTCGGGAAAAATAACCTGATTAGGATCCTCGTTAACTGTACTGATATCGTAAGTAGGCAGTAAATGAACGGTATTTAGACCAGCCTCTTTTAGCGCTTTTAAATGCTTCATACCGTCACTTTGGGTATCAGTAAAAGCCAGGTAGCGACCTCTATAGTCTGGGTTCGATAGATTCTTTTCTGACGCGCTAAAATCCCTGATGTGAGTCTCATATAGGATCAAGCTTTCTGGATAAGACAAATGTTCTGGCGCATGCTCTCCCCAGCCCTCTGGCTGAGTATCGGGATGACTCAAATCTACAACCTGGCTATACAAACTGTTGCGAGCCAAACTCATTGAATACGGATCTGTCACCTCCAACTTTTCCACTTTTTGCGTACGCGGGTGATACACAGAAAGCGCATACTTATAAAAAGTACCGATCGGCGCATCACTCACCTCAATGCGCCACACCCCATTTTTATCTTCGGTCATTAAATGTGTGCCAATTGGCTGTTTGTCAGCATCAAAAAGATTGACCGTGACTAATTTAGCCGTCGGCGCCCACAGTGCAAACGATGTCTTGTCGCCGTTAACCACCGCGCCATAATCCATTACCTCATCAGCGTCATTTGTACCGCTGGTAAATAGAGCATCTAGCACACGCGCACTTTGAACATAAGACACTTTTTCAACATCGCCTGATTGGTTTATTTGGCTAACAGCCAGTTGCGACTTAAGAGCCTGTTTAATATCGCCTATCCCATCCACTTTTAACGCAGTAAAACCGGCCATATGTGGAAACGCTTGCGCGACTTCTTCAGGCATCTGCACTGACGTCAATGTATAGCTTTGTTCAGGCGCAAGCCCTTCGTCTAACTGAGCGTTTTTTGACACCAATAAATTAAATTGAGACGCCGTTTCAGCTGGGCTAATCAGCAATAAATCTTCGCGTACCCAGTGCGCAGCAAAGTCGGTATTTGCCTCCGTGAGCTGCATTCCTTGTAATTCTGAGGGTGCTTTACTGCACGCACTTAACCCCATTGCAATTGCTAGAGATAACATCATTCTCTTCATTTGCTTATCCTCAATAAAATTATTGTCGTATAAATGTGAAACTGACCGGTTCGCCCTGCCAGACAATTGATATTGCTTCGCCAGGTGTTAGCTCAACACCATGTTGTGTAGAAAGTTGTTGTGCATCAAGTCCATGCAAATGCAGCTTAAAACTTACGCTTTCAGGCATTCCCTCATAGCCCTTACCTGTGCGACTGATAGACACAGTGAGCGACTTATCTGTGTGCTCCACTGCAAAGTCAAACAGCCTGTATTGTTTATTGGCAATTGAACTTGCGCTTTGCCCATCATCATCAAACCACTGTCCACTTGCAAGATTCACGCTTGCATGGTGGTAGTAATGCAAATCTATTGTTTCATGGTTAAAAGCAGCTGTGCTATTCATCGGTTGGGCAAATGGGATAACACTTCCGGCACGCACAAAAACAGGGATAGTATTAATATCTACCGGAATAGAAATTTCCTTGCCTCCCGCAACAACTTCATCGTTCCAAAAGTTAAACCAATAACCTTTAGGCAAATAGGTAGAAATAGCACTCACATCAGGGTCAGTAACTGGGTGCACAAAAACGTCTCTCCCCCACAAAAAGCTGTCTTTAGTCTCAAACAAAGCAGCATTGTCTGGTTCGGCAAAACTAACAGGACGCATAAATGGTAAACCTGTAGTCGTGTTCTGGTATGCCAACGTGTAGTTGTAGGGCAGCATTTGGTATCTGAGTTTAATAAACTCCCTTACTACATCCTGCGTTTGTTTATCGTGAAAAATCGGTTCAGGGGCAATTGAGTCATGTGCATGTGGGCGATATATCGGCGAAAAAGTACCGAACTGCATCCATCGAGTATACATCTGGGCGTCAAATGTATCACTGGCGCTAAAACCACCAAGATCAGAGTGGGTATAACCCAGTCCAAACAATCCCATTTGCAATGATAATTCCACTTGTGGTTTTAAACCTCCCCAAGACCGGCTCACATCGCCAGTCCAGGGCATAACACCATAGCGCTGAGAACCCACAAAGCCGGAGCGCATAAGTAAAAAAAGTCTTTTATCTGGAAAGTCTTGGTAGAAGTTATCGTGGATGAGTTTTGCCCATTGATGGCCGTAGGCATTGTGCACTTCATCGGCACTGCCAATTGCATGCAAAGTATCACTGGGGTGAACTTCCGGCTCACCAAGGTCGCCCCAAATTCCGGAAACACCCGTATTGAGAATATGTTTGTATTTACTCCAAAACCACTGCTGACCGGATTCGCTAAACACGTCTACGAGCCCAGCCGTGCCGAAAAACATGTCAAAAACACGCGGTTGTTGTCCCGAAAGATTCATGGCAAGTGCATTAGCTTCAACCGCACTATTCCAGTTTTTGGATGTTTTTAAGATGAAGGGTTCAGTAATAACTACGGTTTCAACACCTTGGCCTTTTAGGTCTTGCATCATTTTTTCGGCGTTTGGAAAGGTTTCTCTGTCCCAATCGAGGTTTCCCATGTGACCTTTAATATCTTTACCAAACCAATAAAGGTCTAGGATCATGGCATCAAGCGGAAAATCTAATGCTTGGTATTTAGCAACAACGTCTCGCACTTCTTGCTCGGTACGATAGCCAAAGCGCGAGCTAAGGTGGCCAAGTGACCAACGCGGTGGCAAGGGTTGTCTACCAGTTACCTCGGTAAAATTTGACACTAAATCAGGTAAAGATTGCCCACTGGTAATAAGATAACCATTGCGACCAGCAATGGCCTCAAATTGCATTACATTAGCTTGTGCAGCACCTAAATCCATAGCTCCGCGCGCAGAATTATCAAAGACGAGTGCATAATGTTTCGATGACATTACCGCAGATAAACCAAAGTACATTTGCTTGGACTCAGAGGTATAGCCGTAGTGTGTCTTGTGATATAGCGGAAGCTTGTGCCCGCGGCGATTCATGCCTAATACCCGTTGACCGCCGCCGTAAAGCTTTTCACTCTCATCCAGCTCGAATCTTACCCCGCGTACCCCTTCATATTGGAAAAAGCCAGACTCGTGTTTAGTTAATAATTCGTCATCGCGGTAATAGCTAATAGAAAATGGACTTTTTGCAATCCTTAGCGTCAGTTCAGGCAGACTCAACACCAATTCAGAACGCAGCGCCTTAAAGTCAACTTTAGCATCGCCATTATGCGACTCAGGCAGCGCAAAAGAGGGCATAACATCGCCATTGGGCTCAGAAAAATGAGCTGCAATACTCGAATTCGAAACAGGGTCGAACACCAAAGTGCCAACATCGGTTTTTACCTTGAGAATATCGCCATTCCACTGATGCGAGCGATACTCTTTTGCAGACGCAAAAGCACAAAAAAACAGCGCAATTACGCTGTAAAATACAAACTGTCGAAATGACCTAGTTGGCATGTAATGAGTCCAAGTTTTCTCTATGACTAGAAAAGTTTAAAGAACACCCATTTAGAAAGCGTTCAATATTTTGCTCAAGGTATAAGTCCCCTTTGCCCGGTTGATTTGCCGCCAGAGCTGGATAAGCCCCGTACCCTGAGAACAAACAGTGCCACGAAAAGTTATTGAAATGAGAGCTCAATTCCTGACGCTTTATTTCCTTATCTAGTTCACCTCGCTGGTACCAGACATTAAGAATTTGCTGCAAGGACTCTGATAAGTGTTGATTGTCGCGATTAACCCGCCAATAGTCAGAATCATCTCGAGTATTGAGTTTGTAGTGGGCAACAATGTAATCGCGCACCCGTTCGAAACGTTCGGTAATACTTTGATTGTATTGTTGGCAATTGTGATTGCTGAACTTGCCCGTTTCCCAAGCATTGATAAACATTTCAATAGACACTTGAACAAGGTGTAACGCGGTTGCTTCTAAGGGCTCAATGAAGCCTTGCGACAACCCGAGTGCCAAACAGTTTCGATGCCAATGCTGTTCCAGCTGCCCTACACGCATGGATAAATGGCGACACTCAATATCGCTATCCAGCATGCCGATGTGACTTCTAAATTCTTGTTCTGCAGCGTATTTATCCAAGTATTGAGAGCTATACACATACCCATTACCGAACCGGGTGGTCAAAGGTATTTTCCAACACCAACCGGTACTAAGCGCAGTTGCTTTGGTTTCCACCGGAATCGTGTCATCGATGGGAGTCGGCATAACGACTGCGGCATCATTAAACAGATTGTCATTAAAACTTTTAAATTTTGCGCCCAATGTTTTTTGAATTAGGAAGCCACTAAAGCCAGTGCAATCTACAAAAAAATCGGCATCTATCGTTCTTCCTGATTCACAATGTAAAGACTTAATGTCACCGTTTTGATGCTGGGCGACCGCCATCACTTTTTCTTGTAGGTGCTCTACCCCTTTGCTCTTGGCAACCTCTGACAAATAAATCCCTAGCTTGCCTGAATCAAAGTGATAACCGTATTCCATTTGAAACGGAAAACTCTCTGGTGTTAACGGTCCTTTGCCCTGTTTAGCAAGTAAACCGTTCAACAAAAACTTTTCGGGGGTGGTAACTGTATCCAGTCCGTGGCGTCGGGTACGGCAATTAACCGTAAACGCCCGCTCATTAAAGGTATCTACTTGCGAGATAAAGGGATGCGAATAGGCCTTGATGCCACTTTGTGGTGACCAACCGGCAAACTCAATATTGACCTTATAAGTGGCATCGCACTTTGGCATCCACTGTGATTCAGGGATCGCCAACATTTCGAAAAAGCGCTTTAACGTGGGCGTGGAACCCTCGCCCACACCAATAATGCCAATATCTGGTGACTCTATAAGGCTAATCTGTACCTTGTCTTTTGGCCAGTTATGCGCAAAGAGGTTTGCCGCCATCCAGCCGGCCGTACCACCGCCTAATATTGCGAGTTTGATAGGTTGTGACAAGACTACCTACCGCACAATTTTTCGATGAACTGATCGTGCGTACTTAATTTAGGCACTGGATCATTCTTTACCGTTCGTAAACTGCGCAGTAAACCGTCTAAATTGTCGCGCGCAATCGTTTTTGCAATCGGGCTATAGTCTTTAGCTTCAATACCTTGGCCAAGCATAACTTGCAACCAAGAAGGCTCCAAGAACAGGTCGTTTTGTTCCCTGAAAATTCGGCCATTAGCGCGATACAGTTCAATTTTATGAGTGAGTGACTCTGGCACATCCATATTGCGTAAGTCTTTCCAGAACATGGTGTCCTCGCGCTCATTTACGTGATAATGCAAAATAATAAAGTCACGTATTTGCTCGTATTCGCGCTGTGATTCCAAGTTGTACTGATCGACAAGCTTCTGGTCGATACCATTGTGTGGAAATAACTGCAATAAACGCGTCGCAGCGGACTGAATAAGGTGAATACTGGTTGACTCTAGTGGCTCTAAGAAACCACTGGCCAAGCCAACCGCTATGACATTTTTATTCCACTGTTTGCGGGCACGACCGGTTCTAAACTTAATAAAGTTGGGGTCACCAATAGCAGTACTATCTAAGTTAGAAAGTAAGGTATCAAGCGCCTGCTCATCGGTATAATGATGGCTGCTGTACACCAAACCATTACCGTTGCGATGTTGTAGAGGAATACGCCACTGCCAACCGGCATCATGTGCAATAGCCCTCGTGTAAGGCAAAGTATTTTCGAAGCGTTCAGACGGCACTGCTACGGCTCGATCACAGGGCAACCAGTGGGTCCAATCTTCATAGCCAGTATTGAGTTTCTGTTGAATTAACAGTCCTCTGAAACCAGAACAATCAATAAACAAATCACCGGAAACCTTTTGTCCCGATTTTAGTATTACAGACTCGATGAAACCAGTTTCCTGATTTTGTTCAACGTGCTCAATAAAACCTTCCGTGCGAACAACTCCCATAGATTCGCTGAGTTTGCGTAAGAATTTGGCATACAAACCAGCATCAAAATGGTAGGCATAAGGCAATTCTAATACTGGGTCTTTAGTTTTAATGTGGCCAAATTTACCAGCTTCTGCACACAAGTAGTTAAGGTCATAGTCCCAAACATTGGACGTATCGCCGAGTTCCATTTGCGCGCGTTTCAATAAGTGATGGAAATGGCAGAAAGCGTAGGTTTTACCGGGCGCGCCAAAGGTGTGATAGTAGCTTTCACCTTTCACTCGCCAGTTTTCAAATTTGATGGCAAGCTTAAAACTCGCTTTTGTTTCACGAACAAAGTCGGCTTCACTTAGTCCTAACATATTATTGAGTAAGCGAATGGGTGGTATGGTCGCTTCGCCAACCCCCACAGTACCGACGGCGTCACTTTCAACTAACTCGACATCAACAAAATCGCCTAACACCTTTTTAACGACTGAAGCGCTGATCCAGCCCGCGGTACCACCACCAACTACGACTACTTTTTTTATTTTATTCATCATATTTTTTATTTGCCATTTACTTAAAAAAGCCCCGATTATCGCTAACGGGGCTTTTTTAAGTATTCAGGGAATCCCCTACACTGCGCCTAAGCTCAGTGCAGGGGCAACACAACAACCCATTAGAACTCGTAGTTGAAACCTAGCATGTAGTTAGCGCCATATGCTTGATAAAGCGTAACTTGACGAGGATCTTCGTTCGCAAATTGAATCTCATCTTCGTCAGTTAGGTTCTGACCTTGTAGCGTTACACGCAAGCCATGCAACATTTCAATGTCAGATTCGCTGAAGTCGTAACCAATCTGTGCATCAACCTGCTTACCACCTTGACCAATGGTAGGTTGTAATGACAAGCTCAGGCCGCGAGTTTCAGTACCGAATGCATCACGTTTAGTACCTGATACACGGAATTCAAAACCAGCGTTTTCGTAGTAGAAGGTCAATGAATAAGTTTCATCAGACAAACCAGGTACGCGCTCTTCACCTAAGTTATCAGTTGGATCAAGTTGACCATCTATGAAGGTGGCACTTGCGAACATACCAAAACCTTCTAGACCTTCCCAAACATAGCTAAGTGGTAAGCTCGTTTGGAATTCCCAACCTTTAACGCTACCAGTACGGCCATCTTCAGTGTAGTCAACCACACCTAAGAAAGTTGCCGGCGCCTGGCCCTCGCTACCTGCGTGATAACCTTCAACATACACTGGTGTGAAGTCAACGATAGATTGTGCTGAAGAGTGCCAGTTAGTTAGGTCTTTGTAGAAGAATGCCACAGAGAAGTAGGCATCATCTGCGAAGTAATTCTCGTAAGATAAATCGAACTGTTCTGCTTCTAGAGGCTTAAGTTCTGGGTTACCCACGTTACCAGACCAAGGACCAGCCTGAGGAGAACCTGCATTGATTTGGTTATCGTTGAATGAGAAGTTAGCCTGGTTGTTTGGCTTCATCTGATCCATACGTGGACGAGACTGAACTGTAGAAAACGCAGTACGGATGTATTGGTCCTCTGCTACTTCAAAGCTTAAGTTAAGCGTGGGAAGCACGTCGTTGTAACTTGCTTTACCCGTTACATCAACTGCTGCAATGTTACCCGTTGAATCAGCAAAGGTACTGAAACCTTCAGAATCTTGCTTGGTATCAACAAACTGTAGACCAAAGTTACCACGTACCGCCATGTCACCAATTTCAGTGTCAATGGTCAACTTGGTATATAACGTCAACAATTCTTCATTAACTTTATAAGTATCACCACGACGACCTGCATCTACTGGGTCTGCGTCAGTGGCTCTGTAGTAACCGCTGTTATATAGCGACAAAGAGTCATATGCCAATACACCTGGGATACCGATAAAGCTTAAGTCAGCCACACCTAGAACATCTGGGATTGGGCCTTCACCAGGGTATTCAGGAGAAGTTAAGTAGAAACCTTTGTTTAGCTTGCTCTTTGAACGGTCAGAGTAGTTAATACCTGCTGTGAATTCACTGAAGATACCCCAGTCAACATTACCTTTCACTTCGAAGCGAGCACTGTTTAACTCTTCGTCGAAAAATGGTGCATTCACAAAACCGTCCTGCGCATCACTACCGATGATAGGCGCACCCCAAGCTTGAGGACCAGCTAAAGTAATAATGCTTGGATCAGTTAAATCTACTGGTGCAATTGTTGGGTGATTGCTATAGACAGGGCCATTCGCTGTCATTACCCAAGAACGAGCAGACGCAGGAGGACGTCCATCGATACCGGCACGGCCAACACCTGAGTAACTTTCTACGTCGGTTAACTCTTTATCAACTTCACTGATTGCATAATCAAGTGTCGCAGTCCAATCATCATCGATTGCGTACTCAACATTTAGACCGAATGAAGTTAGTTCAGATTTTTGGCTACGAACATCGTTACGAACTACTGAATAGAAACCATCGTAGTAACCCGAAGTAACGAATCCGCTTTCAGCACCTGTTGCAACCCAAGGCGTACCACCCCAAAGTGCACCACCTTCTTCAACACCACGGCGCGCGTCGTTTTCTTCGAAGTCGATGTACAAAGCATCAAATTGCATGTTGAGTTTGTCATTTGGTGCGTATTCGATAATCGCAGCAAGTGACGTTCTTTCTAATAGTGCTGAACGAGTGAAAGAATCGTGACCAGTCAATACACGCTCGTCAGTGATAGCAACACCTTCGCCAGCAGTTGGAGGCGTACCCCACATTTGTGCTGCCTCGTCGTTACCTGGGTCATAACCCCATGCGCGGAATTGATTTTCTTGACGCGGAGACTCCATTTCAGCGATAGCAATTGCTACACCAAGAGTGTCGTCAGCGAACTGGTCTACGAAGTTAAGAGACAGACGGTGACCTGTGTTATCGAAATCAGGGTTACCTGCATCTTCTGCATTTTTCTCGTAGTTAAAGTTAAATGTAAGTGTTGGATCAGCGTTTAGTGGCTCTACTGTTTGTAAATCAACTGTACCACCGATACCTTGTGTGATTAGGCCAGCTTCTGGCGTTTTGTAAACAACGATGTTCGATACAATTTCTGAAGGATATAGGTCGTATTCAACACCACGGTTGTCACCCATACCTAATAATTCACGACCGTTTAAGCTTGTGCCTACGTAGTTTTCGTTAAAACCACGTACTGACAAACCGCTAGTACGACCGTTTCTACGCTCACCGGCAAGGCCTGGCAAACGCGCTAATGATTCTGCGACACTGGTGTCAGGTAGCTTACCGATATCTTCGGCTGAAATGGCTTCAACGATGGAAGTGTTGTCCATTTTGATTGCTTGTGCTCTTTGTAGTGCACCGCGAATACCCGTTACCTGAATGACCTCGGTGTTATCTGCTTCTTCGCCCGCTTCTTGTGCTACTGCACCGAAGCCTGACATTGCAGCTGTAACCGAAAAGGCCAACATGCTTTTTTTGAATTGTGACATTGTGTTTTCCCGTATTGTTTCCAAGTTAAAGACAGCCAATCGAATTGGGTCAAGCTGTTCATACAAACCTAGCCCACTCGACAGTGGCAAGCCTAAATCTGCAACGTGTTCATACTACCTCTTTGCTATTGTTGAAAAAACTGCCTGCATACGTATTCATTCAGTCATTTGCACATTTTTTTAACAATATGGTAACAGGCAAAACCGCCTAAACTTACACGTTAAAAATAGCTTATATGGTTGTTTTTATTGTTTTTTTTTCATTACCACAAGCAAAACTCTAGTAGACTTTTGAGATTTTTCAAATCGGGATGTAATAAAACAACAAGTGGCTTGTAAATGACTTGTGAAGTTATTATGCATAGAAATTATGCATAGATTTTCGTGCATTCAATGCACCTAGATGTAATAAAATGTCAGAATCATAGGTAAGACTTTCTTACCTCGTTTTTGATAACCTGCAAAGTACAAATTAATAAGAGGTTAGGTGCATGGTAGTAGCCCCCACTTTATTGCCAGTTGAAAGTTTATCTCCGCCTGAATTCATAGAGGGTGTGTCCAAACAAAACATTTCTGAGATACTTTCAAAAAGAGCAACTCCGGCCGTAATAAAAGGCTATGCCAAGAAATGGCCGCTAATATTGGCGTCAAAAGATTCCGATGCGTCGGTCATCAATAAACTCAAGCAAACTAGCTTAAACAAACCACAACAGCTGGTGACTTTGGCAAAAGAAACCGCTGGCAGAATGTTTTATAACGAGCAGGTCAATGGGTTTAATTACCAAACACAACGCCAAGCAATGGATGCCTGTTTGGATGCGATGGAATTGTATAATGATGGCAAGACTGAAACCCGTTCGTGTATTCAATGCGTTCCGGTCGCTGCTAATTTCGACCAGTACCAATCTCTGATTGATGTGCCCAACCTGCCAGGCAGTACTTCATTTTTCTTTTGGATTGGTAATGATGCAATTGTAGCCCCCCACTTTGACGAAGCGCAGAACCTGGCCATCGTTGCGACTGGTCGCCGCCGATTTACACTATTCCCGCCGGAACAAGTAAGCAATTTATACATAGGACCACTAGACTTTACACCGGCCGGACAGCCTATCAGTCTAGTTGACATTACGAACCCTGATTTATCACGATTTCCTCGCTATGCCTTGGCCTACGAACAGGCTATGTCAGTGGTGTTGGAACCCGGTGACGCTATCTATATACCATCACCATGGTGGCACCATGTACAAGCGCTGGAGAAGTTTAATGTGTTGGTAAACTTTTGGTGGAACCATTCCACTGTTGCCAGTGAGATGCCCTACCCGGCACTGATGCACTCGATGTTAGCGTTTCGCAACTTACCCGCATCAGAAAAACGAGCATGGCAAGCAATGATGGAGCATTTTGTGTTTGGGCAAACCGACGCCAGTACCACTCACATTCCACAATCTTCCCAAGGCGTTCTCGGCAAAATATCTCCCAAACTCGCTAGCGGCTTACACAATTGGTTAAAGCAATTTTATAAATAGAAATTGATGATGACTTCCTTTAAAACAAAAGGTTTAGAACAGAAAACAAAAACCCGGCAATTAGCCGGGTTTTTTCTCGTTGTAAATTGTTGTTAGTCCAGTTTGGTTACTAACACTTGTGGATTTTCTGGATCAGGTCCGAGCAATTCAAATCTGAACAGGCCGCCATCGGCAACATTCAAACTCAAATCTCCACCGACTCTTGCCAGCGTCAACTTCTGCCCAATGGTAACTACATTTCCTGTTGAGCCCGCACCAAAATCAACGGTACTCCAGTCTTCAGAGGCAACCTTGAACTCGTAATCACCAGCAGCTAGTTCAATATCAACCGAATAGCGTTTGCTACCGTCAAACTCCATCAAGTCAACTACGCCCCAATCGTTCATCGTACCGCGCACATAAACCGGCGTTTCACCATACATACCGGCTTCGAAAATAGATAAGGTCGTATTTTCCGTATCAGAAGCATTGAAGGTAAAGACATAGTCGCCATCAGCAGGAATAGTAACCATTAGATTGCCTGCACCTTGCACTAAACTATACACACTACCCACTTCAACTGACGCGCCGTTACTGCCAAAATTAACAGTATTCCAATCCGAAGAAGCGACTTTAAACTCGTAGTCACCGGCAGTTAAATTAACTGAAATAGCGTAATCACCCGCACCTTCGTAACTAAATGCATCAGATTCACTCCAATCATTCATAGTGCCACGAAGATAAACTGTGGTGCCTGGGAACGGTTCTTCAACCTGGATGGTAATACTTGGCGCAGAAGCGTCTGACGCATCAACTGCAAAAATATAAGTTTCAGAGTTTTCAGCGGTAAAGCTTAAATCACTACCACCACTTGCCAATACCAGCGGCTCGCCTAAGGTAACCAAGCTACCCGCGTCACCACCGCCAAAGTTGACGGTAGACCAATCTGAACTGGCAAATTTGAAGAAGTATTCTGTACCTGCCTCAAGTGCAATACTAGTTGTGTAGAGACCTTCCCCTTGATAGCTCAATGGGTTTGCAGTTCCCCACTCGTTCATAGTGCCGCGAATATACACTGGCGTATCGCCATAAGTCGCAAAGTCAGGCTCGCCAATAGTTGCATAAGGTGAAATACCTGTACCTTGAGACTCGCCTTGTGCTTTTACAAACACTGCGGCTGTGTAAGCAGGAACGGTAAAATCAGCCCCGGTTTCAGTGTCTACTGCCATTGCTGAGGCAACCATCGCATCAACCGAGTTTTGTAAAACGCTGTGCAGCGCAAAACCGCTAGCGGTAGGCACCGAATGAGTTAGTTCACTATCGGTGGTATTGATCACAACAATTAGCGCATCATAGTTCGCATCTAAGTCTTCTACACCCGCACCATCATCAATGCTCATCACAATCAAACCAGCCGTTTGCTCGGTTCCCACGTTGTGAAAACCGATACGCTGCATTACATCTTCGCCCGAGGTAAGACGGAACAAAGGTGAAGATTGACGAATTTGTAGGAATTCTTTGAATACGCTACCGGCAAACTGGATATCACTCATTGATGGCGCACGATTACTGTCTGCAAGTAGTGGGATCATTTCGTCCCAACGTCCCCCGTTTTCCGACTGAAGCGGCCAACCGATGTTCCAGTTATGACTCGCCATAGAGAAATCGATACGGTTGAACCAATCACCTGCGTCGTAGGTATTTCTGTCCATCGATTTAGAACGAAGCAGATCGCCCCCTTGTTGCAGGAATGGAATACCTTGGCTTAACAAAGTTTTCGCTAGCGCAATGTTTTGTGCACGCACGCGATTTTCCAGTGACATACTGTCAGGTAAGCTGTAGTTAAACTGATCCCATAAGGTCTCATTATCGTGTTTAGACACGTAGTTAATGATATCGGCAGGGTCTGTTGCATAACCGCCCATTGTGCTGGTTTTGGCAAAGGCATTAGTTGACGATAGGAATTGGAAGTCGGTTAGCGTGCCAGCAAGTGACATACGCACTTTATCCTGCACGCGTAGCGTTCCTGCACCCGTGTCACCACTGAACATTGCACCGCCGCGGATAGCTTCGCGAATTTGGTCGTTGAAGGTGCCGACTTCGGTACCAGCCATGTTCTTTTGTGTTGCTTGTTCAAACAAGCGATCGCCAGCAACTTCTCCGAAGTCCCAACCTTCACCGTAGAAGTAGTTGTCGGGATCTACCGATTGCACCGCTTCCCACGATTCCATAATAGCCGCTTTTGGAATGTGTCCCATTAAATCGAAACGGAATGAGTCGTAGCGATACTCTTGCGCCCACAGAACTAGCGAGTCAGACATAAATTTGGCCATCATGCGGTTCTCGGTTGCCGTGTTGTCACAGCAAGTAGAGCGTTCAATTTCGCCCGTGTATTGGTTGTATCTGTGGTAGTAGCCGGGCACTACTTTGTCGAACACAGAGTTCAGGTTGGTACCTGACGCGTTGGTGTGGTTATAAACAACGTCAAGTGCAACACGAAGTCCCATATCGTGTAGTGCTTTGATCATCATGCGCATTTCTTTGATACGTGCAACCCCATCCGCTTCGCTCGCGTAAGCACCATCTGGCACGTTGAAGTGATGCGGGTCGTAGCCCCAGTTGAAACTATCATAGCCACGCATGGCTGACGCTAAAGCTTGCGCCGCATCGCTTGCAGGGTCGTAACTTTCAAATACTGACAACAAGGTCGCACTGTCGTCCTCAACACCGCACACTGGCGCCGAACTATTCAACGCACATAAATCCGCTTCTGTGTCGTGAATATTCACCACTTGGCTATCGTCTTCATTAATGCTGGCAATATCGTTTGCCGGCATGATGTGGTAGAAGTTTAAGCCCGCATCAACCAAACCTTGAAGGTGCTCAACGGGTGTTGAGTTGGTCTCAGTGTAAGCCAAATACTTACCGCGGTTTTCTTCGCTGACAGACTCATCCATAGCACTGAAGTCACGAATGTGCGCTTCATAAATAACACTGTCTTCAAAGTTTTCAATTACAGGTGATTCGTGACTATCCCAACCTTCTGGCTTCAAATCATCATCAGACAAATTCACAAGTTGAGAATAACGGCCGTTAGTCGCCACACTCACTGAATAAGGGTCTGTTGACTCTAACGTCACAACTGCATTTTCAACCGGGTGAAATACGGTTGCTTCAAATCGATAGAACATGCGATCAGCATCCGCTGACAAATCAATTGTCCAAATGCCCGTGTCTGCATCCAATGTCATAGCTTCTGAAGAAACCATATTTTTATCTGCGTCAAACAACATGAAGTTCATGCTTTGCGCAGTTGGCGCCCATAGGCTCACGTTGATACCTGAATCAGTGTACTGAGGACCGTAAACCGCTTCGTCTGCGTCGTTTTCGCCGCTCGTGTAAAGTGCATCCAGAACTCTTGCCGTTTGCACCTTGGTAGCAAGTGACATATCACCATCTAGATCATAGCCAACCACCACTAGTTGCCCTTTCAGCAACTCTTTTACATCAACATCTGCCACATCAAACGTCAGTGCATCCCAACTAGGTTGGCTTATGGCAACGGCCGCCGCATCGTTTTCAGCCGCCAGTAAGCTTAGCGAGACATAATCGTCACTGTTAACACCGGTGTCGATATCAACTGCTAGACTTGCATCCATTGACCAATACAGTCGAATGTCACTGAACTGTGAACTGTCTTCTGGCCATACAAGGGTATTTTCGCCAACCCAATGCACGGATGCATTTTGAATAGATACCGGCACGTCAACCGTCGCTTCGGTGAACACTTCAGGATAGCCGCTAATTGTCCACGCCATACGACCACCGCTTAAATCCATCATGCGGTCATCTTGAGATAGGTCTTTGTTTCCATCGGCATCGTGCACGATAAAGTTCATGCACTCAGAATATCCTTCCAAAAGTGGGACAATGTAGTAACCACCATACACTGGGTCAACACCGGCCACTGAAGGACCCTCAGGCCAATTAGTGGGTTCAGCGACGGTGTCAGGACAGGTGTCATTGTTCCAAAGGTGCAATACCCATCCGTCGTAATTGGCATCTTCCCTGTTGTAGAATATAACCGCTTCGTTGTCAGCTGGTGTCACCGTTGCAGGTGGCAATACACAAGCATCTTCAGCCTCATTAGGCACCTCGGGAGCGTCACACGTAACCCCCGGATCCGGAGCCGGATCAGGAGTGCTTGGTACGACGGGAGTCGGCGGTACTGGGTCAGGTAGTGGCTCACTATCAGATGATAAACATCCCGAAAGTAAGCTGATGCTCGCGCCAAACATAACCGTCTGAAGCAAAGTCTTATTTCTGCTAATCATTGTTGTTTCCAAATTGCACCAATAGAAATTGTTAACGTGATGTAACAATTGTTAAATAAGGCAGCGAAACTAAAACTTGCGATGAAAAATAACAACAGAATGGGATTTGAATACGTATGCAAAAACTGCTGAATACGTATGCATTGTATGCATAGATGTAATTTTTTTCGGAAAACAAAATGCGCAACCTAAATTGCGCACCTTGCGATAGATGATTGGAATTTGAAGAATTAGAACGCGTATTTCGCAGAAAATTGCAGTCGGTTCATATCTCCTTCTAAACCACTCTCGACTTCTCGTTTAGCAAACGTGTATTCACCACCAAAAGACAATGCTTTAGTCAGTGAATAAACCAGATTTACTCGCGTGCTATAGGTCGTTTTTGTCACGCCAGTGCCGGTAAGTGAAGTGTCATTATCTGCGGTAAATTGAGAATACATTAGATTGCTACGCCACTGACTATCCCACAAATGGCGATAGGCGATAGTAAAACCTGTCGAATCGATTGCGTTTAACTCGTTGTTAGCATCCAGCACTGCACCATTGGCTACGTTTAAACCAAGGTAACGACCCAGACCAGAACCCGTAGTAAACATCACCCTCAAATCGTCTTGACCGAATTTCACTTTACCGGTCAAGCTAAGACCATAAGAGGTTTCGGTAGTATCAATATTTAGATCACCCGTTTTGTTTTGGTAAGAAAGTTGTCTGGCAAGAAACGCGGCAGCAAAGTGCCCCCAATCCGCTGATTGTTGATAGCGAACCACAACATCAGGTACCGCGCCGTCATCTGTTACAATACGACCACCACCACCGTAGGGAGTTACGGTAGTTTCAGGGTTTTCTAAGGCCACTTGAAAGTTACCATGGGTGTAGCGGATCATGGCTTGTCTTGCGAAAACAGTGCCATCGGTTACCCCAATAAAGTCCATGGTTTCAGGCAACGCTTTCACGTCTTGAAATGTGCTCCAGGTTTGCCCCATTAACCAATTACCGTACTGCAAAAATGCGTGTCTAACCCGCGGTTGGTGGCTGTTACTAATACGCTCATTACCATCAGGGACAACTTGCATATCAAATTCTAAAACGCCTTTAATGGTTTGCTTGTTCTCCATCTCCGTTGTAGTGGTAAAGCGAAAACGCGATTGTCTGATATGTGCATCAAACTGCGTCTCTTCGTCGTTACCGCCCACGGGAGTCAGACTCGGAATGTAGAAATCGCGGCCAATACTACCCGTCCCCAAAGTACCGTCGCTATAACTACTCGCAATGGCGTCTAGTTTGATATAGCCGGAGAAACCAAATTCAGTTTTCTTCAAGGCATTAGCGGATACCGCGGTAGAAGTGCATAGGCCAACTAGTAGGGTAAGTTTGGCAAGAGAGGTCATCTTTATCATTGTTTTTTCCCACATTTACAGTGAATACCTAATTAAAAATGACTGACCCTTATCAATTTTTATATAGGGCTATGGTCTCATGAGACCAAAGTCCCATATTGGGTGAGACCTCGATCTACTAGAGTAGAAACCAGAAACTTTGCCGAGGATGAAGGTTATGAACCAAATGAAAACTCAAGAGACAGAGGTCTCACTTGACGCTAAACCAAGCAGTCGAAATTACATTGTTGATGCCGAGGGCTATCAATCTCGCTACCATCAGTCGACCACTGATGGTGACAAATACTGGTTACAACAAGCGCAGTCTATTGACTGGATGACAATGCCTACATTAGGTAACCAAAGCAGCTTCGCTTCGGACAATGTCAGCATTAAATGGTTTGCAGACGGTGTGCTTAACATTTCCGCCAACTGCATTGACAGACATTTGCCCCAACGGGCAAATGACACGGCCATCATTTGGGAAGGTGATAGCCCTGATGTCGACAAAGACATCAGCTACGCAGAATTACACGAGCAAGTGTGTAAACTGGCCAATGTCCTCAAATCAAAAGGTGTAGAAAAAGGCGATCGCGTGGCGATTTACATGCCCATGGTGCCAGAGGCTGCATATGCAATGCTGGCTTGTGCTCGCATAGGTGCTATTCACTCAGTTGTGTTTGGAGGCTTTTCACCAAAGGCCATCGCTGATCGTATCAATGATTGCGATGCAAAGGTAATCATCACTTCTGATGCCGGTCGTCGCGGTGGAAAAGTGGTGCCCATATTTGCCAATGTCGCACAAGCCCTTGCTGACAATGCCTGCCCATCTATTACTCACACACTTGTATTTAATGTGGTTGGCGATGTACCTGTCGATGGTGAAACCGTGGTTGACGCAGACGCCGCAGTTGCTGAGGCAAGTGCAGAGTGTGCCCCTACCCCTATGTCAGCTGAAGATCCTCTTTTTATCCTGTACACATCAGGTTCAACCGGTAAACCCAAAGGCGTGTTGCACACAACCGGTGGTTATATCGTGCATGCTTCAACCACCCATAAAATGGTGTTTGACTACCAACCAGGGGAAGTTTACTGGTGCGCTGCCGATGTGGGTTGGATCACAGGCCATACTTACATTGTTTATGGACCTCTTGCTAACGGTGCAACCACAGTCATGTTTGAAGGGGTGCCGACTTATCCTGATGTGCGCCGTATTAGCCAAATCGTAGACAAACACGATATTAATATTCTCTACACTGCCCCAACCGCGATTCGCGCGCTAATGGCGCAGGGTGACTTTGCCGCTGAAGGAACAACGCGTAAAACGTTGCGGCTTTTGGGTTCAGTGGGTGAACCTATCAATCCAGAAGCATGGCAGTGGTACCACAGAGTCATTGGCAATAGCCAATGCCCTATTATCGATACATGGTGGCAAACCGAAACCGGTGGCATGATGATCACTCCTTATCCCGGTGCCACTGAATTAAAACCAGGCTCAGCGACTAACCCCGTGTTTGGTGTATGTCCGCAGTTAGTTGATAACGAAGGCATAGTGCTAGAAGGCGCAGTTGAAGGGAACCTGGTAATTACCGAAAGTTGGCCAGGTCAGTCTCGCACCTTGTGGGGAGATCACGAGCGCTTTGTACAAACCTACTTTAGCACCTATGAAGGCAAGTACTTCACCGGAGACGGCGCCAGACGAGATGAAGACGGTTATTACTGGATCACGGGGCGCGTGGACGACGTGTTAAATGTTTCCGGTCACCGCTTGGGGACTGCTGAAATAGAAAGTGCACTTGTCGCACATCCCGCTATCGCAGAAGCAGCGGTTGTAGGCTATCCTCACGATATTAAAGGACAAGGCATTTACGTGTACATTATTCCTGTAGCCGGAACCCAAGTCGACGATGCGTTAACTAAAGACGTGGTTAAATGTGTTCGCCAAGAACTTAGCCCCATCGCAACCCCGGACTTGTTGCACTGGACATCGGGCTTACCCAAGACCCGTTCAGGAAAAATCATGCGCCGGATCCTTCGAAAAATTGCTGCGGATGACTTTGCAAACTTAGGGGATACCTCTACCTTAGCAGAGCCGGATATCGTAAATGAACTTATCGAAAATAGAATGAACAGGGCGTAACACTTTGTCTGTATTACTGATTGCTGATGACCATCCACTGTATCGAGATGCACTGCGCATCTCGCTTGAAGCGCGTTTAAGTGATGTGACCATTTTGGAAACCGCTGATATGTCCAGTACAGTGGACATGCTCAACAAGCAGCCAGATATTGATTTATTGCTACTCGACTTGCATATGCCAGGAAGCGAAGACCTTTTTGGCCTCTTGCACATTCGTAAACTCTATCCAGATATCCCGGTCGCCGTGGTATCTGGGTTAGAAGATCCTGAGTTAGTCAGCAAAGTCGTCAACGCTGGAGCAATGGGTTTTGTGCCTAAAGTCACCTCAGCAGATGTCATTGTTGAAGCCATTGACGAAATGCTTGAAGGCGAAATTTGGGTCCCTGACACCCTATCGGATCAAGTCTCGGCATCGAATGATGAGTTTTCCGAATTGGCCGACAAGGTTTCCTCACTGACCCCTTCACAGTACAAGGTGCTCTGTTTATTACGCGACGGTTTGTTGAACAAGCAAATTGGTTTTGAGCTTGGCATTGCCGAAAAAACCGTGAAAACTCACGTCACCTCTATATTCAGGAAACTGGACATTAACAACCGCACCCAAGCGGTGTTAATTGCTAACCAGTTAAAGCTAACTCCTCCTGAATAGAATTGCTATCAGTCTTACTTTTATTCGTCTACAACGCCTGTTTAATACCGCGTAACATCATTCGTAGCTTGGCCGGTTTTACTGGCTTACTGAGGTATTTAACATTCATCGCTTCAGCACGTTCAATCACGCTTTTCTCACGCACAGCAGTAACCAGTACGGCTGGAATATCTTTGTCTAATCGCTCTCGAATTAATGCAATGCAGTCTAAACCATCTAGCTCTTCACCTAGCTGAAAATCAGCTAATATAGCACTTGGCTCGTCTTTAGAAGCGCGCAGTAACGCGTTATGCGTATTGCTGGCGGTTACCACATCTACCTGCCATTTACTCAGCAGGGTATGCATGGCATCAATATTATTCTGATCATCATCTAGGCACAGTACGTTTAATCCGCTAAGCGAACTTACTTTGGCCACCGACTCTTCTATGACTTCTCTTCGTTCGCCGTAGTCCAACAGCAGAGACATACAAGTACCACGGTAAAGTTCCGACTTGATAGATAGTGAGACCCCCAACAATCTGCTCAGTCGCTCCACAACAGCTAATCCCAATCCCACGCCACGCTCATTCCCATCATGCGCACGGTAAAAGTCGTTAAACACCTTATCAATATCAGACTCAGCGATTCCCTCACCGCTGTCCCACACTTGAATCAGCACGCCTTTTTTACGAGGTCGAATTGACAGCCTTACCCCGCCCTCTTGGGTGTATTTAATGGCGTTGGATAACAAATTGCGTAGTATGCGCTGTAAATACACCGAGTCGGTATTCAGCCAGACGTCATCAGAACCTAGCACTTTGAAAGACAAGCCTTTTTTTGCCGCCATATCAGTGAACTCATGGCGCAATTGGTTCACTAGGTGGTGTAGTGAAACCGAAGTCATAGTGGGCTGCAGCGCCCCTTGGTCGAGCTTGGCGATTTCTAGCAATGTCGCGATTAAACTCTCACTCGATTCAACACTGCTATTTATCTTGTCGAGGGTTTTTCTAACGTCTTCAGATACCTGTTCACTATCCAAAGAGGACAAATAGAGCTTCGCTGAATTGATTGGCTGCAACACATCGTGGCTCGCAAGCGCCAGAAAACGGGTTTTAGACGCATTGGCTTGCTCCGCAATTTCCCTTGCTTCCACCAGCTCCTGTTCTACTGCTTTTCTTTGACTAATTTCATTGCGTAGCTCGTTGTTGATGGTCTTTACTTCGTCAGTACGTCGAGAGACGCGTTTTTCCAAATCAATATTGGCTTCTTTGAGCGCACGCTGTATTTCGATATATTCTGTAATATCGTTAAAACTGGTCACAAAACCACCGTTTGGCAGTGGATTACCAATCATTTCAATGACCCGTCCGTCACTGCGTTGGCGTGAAAATTTATGCGGTTTACCTACGCGTAAATGTTCCATACGTTTGCTCACCAGTTGCTCTAACTCACCTACTCCGCATTCGCCGCGCTTCGCATTAAACCGGACAAGATCCTCAACCGGTGTGCCTACGCTAATCATGTCTTTGGGATAGTTAAACATCTTCAAGTATTGTTGGTTCCAGGCCACCAAACACAAATCTTTATCAATAACGCTGATACCTTGTGGAATACTCTCAAGCGCCGTAAATAAAATAGTTTGATTAGTCTTAATGGCCTGCGTGGTATCGTCGAACACGCTGACCATCTGTTCGAAGTTAAATTGTTTGTCCAGCAATACCGCTTTTATTAGCAAGCTTGAACTTGAGGCACCCAATACGCCGCCAAGAGACCGCTCACAGAAATTGATAAAGTCACTATCTGGCGCTTCTTTAAAATCTAATTTGCGCTCATGGTTTAACTCAAATGCTTTGAGAAGATGCTCAGCTCGTTGATCACCTAAAAAGGTTTGCAGTACCGTCACCAAATCCTCTGCTGTGGCATTGGTTAGGGCATCATTAAAGTTTCGATTGCCTTCTTCTACTTCATTGACGAAGGCGCTTGCCTGAATTTTATCGATAAGGCTGGGTTTGGAAAGATAAGAAAACAACAAGTAGAACAGGCAATTGACGGCAAGTGCGATGACGGCGGTAATACTGATTAACTCGCTACTTAGCCCATCACTGGCTACGCCACTTAGAATTGGCATAATAAGCATCAATACCCAAGTAAAAATGCCCGCGACTAAACCGGCTATCACCCCATGGGCGTGTCCTTTTTGCCAGTACAAACCAAAAAGAATCGCAGGACTTAGCTGTACTACGAGTGAAAATGCCAACAGGCCAATACTGGACAATGGCATATTGCTGGACAGCAGAATATGGCAAGCGTAACTAAGCAATAAAATGGTTAGAATAACAACGCGACGCAAGCCCAAAATAAGCCCAATTTGTGACTGCTGCTTAGCCAGATCAGTCTCTCTACTCAACAGCTTAGGCAGGATAACGTCGTTACTTAACATCGTGCTCAGCGTTAACGTAGAGATAATGATCATGGCCATTGCGGCGGAGATACCCCCCAGAAATACAATAATCTTCAAGCCAATAAAACCGGATTCAGAGGCTAGCGCGATGACATAGTTATCAGGCTTAATATCGCTTCCGGCAAATAACCCGCTTCCGGCGCTGGCAATTGTCGGAATAAATACAGCGATTATGGCAAGGTATATTGGGAACAACCACCTGGCGGTATCAACGTGTTTAATGTTTAAATTATCGATAATGGCAACGTGAAACTGCCTTGGTAAACACAGCACCGCTAGCCCCGCCACTAGCGTTTGTAGCCAGAACGCACCACCAGCGAAACTCTCCATAATGGCTTTTTCGCTCATAAACTCTGTACTTACTGGCATGTCTTCAGATAACAAGAACCAAACTGCCACCAGCGCCACTAAAAATAGTGCCACCAGCTTGAGTACAGATTCAAAGGCGATCGACAGCATTAGCCCATGGCGATATTCAGTCACGTCAGTTCGGCGGGTACCAAAAAACACGCAAAACAGCGCAATAAATACACTTGCGGAAAACACCACAATCTCAACATCGTCGCTACCAGTGACTAAAGTAAACGCCGAACCTATAGCTTGTAGTTGCAACGCAATGTAAGGAATTGAGGCCAACAACACGATTAAGGTGACCACCAGCGCCACGATTTGTCGTTTGCCGTAGCGGGACGAAATTAAATCCGCAATGGTAGTAATGTGCTGCTTCTTACTGACCTTAATCAGCTTGATTAGAATCCGATAGCCAAACAGATAAAGTAGAATCGGGCCAAGTAAAATGGGTAAGTAATTCCAGTTGTTCCGAGCAGCCTCGCCTACGGCACCAAAATAGGTCCAGGCAGTACAGTAAATTGCCAACGCAAAGCCATAAACATAGCGGTGTGAGCTTATTGCCTTCGCTTTTTTAGAGTGCCCATCGCCCCAGGTTCCTAGCCAAAAAACGAAGCCCAAATAAACGGCGGCGATAGAGATCCAAACAAATAACATAATGATTTAGCTGGTGTTCTTACTTGTACTAGTGAAATACTAACACATACAGCTAGGACTAAAGTCCCAATGAGACCAAGGTCTCATTTTATAAAAAACTAAGCGTGTCTAAATTGAAGGTGTAAATAGGAGAAAAACTATGGCTTTTGAAACAGAAGAACAAAAAAAGTCCTATTGGCGAGCGAATCTGCGCCTTATGGGACAACTTTTAGCGGTTTGGTTTTTGGTGTCCTTTGGCTTCAGTATCCTGCTGGTGGACGTCCTCAATGAAATCACCTTTTTCGGATTTAAATTGGGATTCTGGTTTGCACAACAAGGTGCCATTTATACCTTTGTCGTGCTCATTTGCGTGTATGTCGTAAAAATGAATCAGATAGACAAACAATTTAACGTCCACGAAGACTAGGAGAGTACAATGGGTATTCAAACGATGACATTTATCGTAGTGGGCATCACCTTTGCTCTCTATGTAGCGATTGCCATTTGGGCAAGAGCAGGATCAACTAAAGAGTTCTACGTTGCCGGTGGAGGCGTTAATCCCGTCGCCAATGGAATGGCAACTGCTGCTGACTGGATGTCCGCTGCATCCTTCATTTCAATGGCGGGACTGATTTCCTTCATGGGTTACGACGGCTCAGTTTATCTACTTGGATGGACAGGTGGTTATGTGTTGCTGGCCTTGTGTCTTGCACCTTACTTGCGCAAATTCGGCAAATTTACCGTGCCAGATTTTATCGGTGACCGCTACTACTCTCAAACGGCTCGAACAGTCGCCGTGGTCTGTGCCATTTTTGTGTGCTTTACCTACATCGCAGGGCAGATGCGTGGTGTGGGTGTTGTGTTCAGCCGATTTCTTGAAGTCGACATCACTATGGGTGTCGTCATTGGTATGGGTATTGTGTTCTTCTACTCTGTCTTAGGTGGCATGAAAGGAATAACCTACACACAGGTAGCGCAATATTGCGTCATGATTTTTGCCTATCTCGTTCCTGCTGTGTTTATTTCAATTATTATGACCGGTCATGTAATTCCTCAGTTTGGTTTTGGTGGTGAGCTAGCCGATGGTTCTGGAACGTCTCTTTTGGCAAAATTGGACGGGCTCTCGACCGAATTAGGGTTTAATGAGTATACCTCGGGCACCAAAAGTACCATCGACATGTTTTGTATTACTGCGGCGTTGATGGTGGGTACCGCCGGGTTGCCACATGTGATCGTACGCTTCTTCACCGTCCCCAAAGTACGTGATGCCCGTAAGAGTGCCGGATGGGCATTACTTTTCATTGCCTTGGTCTATACAACCGCCCCCGCTATTGCCTCATTTGCGCGAGTGAACATGATAGAAACAATCAATGGCAGCGAGCAAACCGGCACCGAGTACACCGAAGCGGCCTCTTGGATTAAGAACTGGGAAAAAACGGGGCTCATTAAATGGGATGATAAAAATGGCGACGGTAAGATGTTCTATGCAGGTGATGAGCGAAACGAGATGACCGTCGACCGCGACATCATGGTATTGGCAAACCCAGAGATAGCAAACCTACCAATCTGGGTTATTGCACTGGTTGCCGCAGGCGGTGTAGCCGCCGCATTGTCAACCTCGGCAGGGTTATTATTGGTGATCTCAACTTCCGTGTCCCATGACTTGTTAAAGCGTAACTTCATGCCGAGTATTACCGACCGCCAAGAACTACTATATGCCAGAATTGCCGCTGCTATTGCACTGTGTATCGCGGGTTACCTAGGTATTAATCCGCCGGGCTTTGTAGCGCAGGTGGTGGCCTTTGCCTTCGGACTCGCTGCATCGAGCTTCTTCCCGGCGATTATCTTAGGTATCTTCCACAAGAAAATGTCGAGCAAAGGTGCAATTGCGGGCATGTTAGCGGGTATTGGCTTCACTGCGGCATACATAGTGTATTTCAAGTTCATCAACCCAGCCGCTAATATTCCGGACAATTGGTTATTGGGTATCTCACCAGAGGGCATTGGTACCATAGGTATGTGTATTAACTTTGCAGTCGCTATGTTGGTTTACAAGTTGGGTGACGAATCACCTAAAGAGATCCAACAAATGGTAGAGGACATTCGCTACCCTAAAGGTGCAGGTGCAGCAGTTGATCACTAAACCATAACATTCAACTCAAGGGGGCTTTTGCCCCCTTTTTCTGTTCAGCTCTTCAATGTCATCTATATTTGGTGTTAGTACTTATAGGTATTAGGTTATGGCTCACGCACTACCACAACAAGTTAGCGATTTCTTCTACAACACCGCCCCTTGGCAAAACTTACCGGCAGATAAACGCACACCAATATTGGCAAAGAGCACGCTAGTTTATTTGTCTAGGTCTTCCCAAAATGAACTTAAGAAGTTTAGGGCATCTGGTTGTTTGGTATTGGTACAATCGGGAGAGTTCGCATTAACTCGTAAAGATAATGACAATAGCTCACATAAACGACTTATCAGTGATGGAGACTATTTCGTCATTGGCTCATCAAATGAGATTGAACAAGAAGCATTTGTCGAGGAAACTGTGGCTACAGTGCATACCGCAGGGCTAGTGTTGTGTATTCCGTTAACGCGTATTACTGCATTGCAACAAAGCTATTCGTTTGTCACTGATTTTTTTAATGACTACTTCTCACATCAATCCACTACGCTACTCAATTACCCCCATGCAGATTGGCAACAAGCGACACTCAATAGCTTGTGTCAAAAACAAGTTGTATCTGTAGCTCCGACGTTGTCGATAATGGACTGCGCCAATACGATGAGTTCTCATAATGTTTCATCTGCCGTCATTTGTGAAGGTGAAAACATTATGGGCATAGTGACTGATAAAGACTTTCGAAATAAGGTGGTAAGCGAAAACGTAGACACACACCTTCCTGTTTCACAGGTCATGACGGCTAGCCCCTTTGTGCTCAACCAAAATCAAGATTGGATGGATGCAGTGTGTTTGATGTCAGAAAAGCAAATTAGCCATATCCCGATAGTAAACGACGCGCATCAGTTAATCGGTATCATTACCAAAACGGATATTTTTCAGCAACAACGACACAACCTACACTATTTAATCAAGCAATTGGCACGCGCCGCGAATCTTTATCAATTGACGCAGATCGCTTGGCAAATCCCAGAATACATCAAAAACAATATTCAAAACGAAAGACAGCTTTCTTCTACTTGCCAATGGTTAGCTATTGCTACAGATGTAATGACGAAAACCTTGATTCGCTTTTACCAAGAAAAAACTGGCGCTTCACCCATGAAGTTTTGCTGGCTGGTGTATGGCAGTCAGGCTCGAAAAGATCAGCTGCTTGCCTCAGACCAAGACAATGGCTTATTGCTGGAGCGACTACCGAATAAGGAAGAAAACCAATACTTCTCGCAAATGGCCGATTATGTTTGTAAGGGTCTTGGCAAATGTGGCATCAAGTTATGCCCCGGCAACATTATGGCAAGCAACGAAAAACTGCGCTTTTCTTTAGCACTTGCAGCCTCTGAACTGAATAAGCACGTTAACTTCCCTACCCCCGAAGGTCTGCTATATATCAACATATTTCTCGATGTCAGACTAGTTACCGGCGACCAAACGTTATTTAAGAAGTTTCAGGAACAGCAAGCCAAGCTGGTAAAACAGCCTATTTTTTTGGCGGCGTTAGCGCGTGAAGCTAACAAGAACAAAGTCCCGCTAAACCTGTTTCGCCGATTTAACTATCAAGCGCGAGGCCAAGCCAAACACTGTCTTAATCTAAAAGAAAATGCGGTTAGTATTATTAATGATATAGTGCGTATATACGCTCTAGCGGAGGGTATAAAAGGTGCCTCAACACTAGAGCGACTCGAACATATCCCCAAAAGTAGACTTGCCTCAAAAGATAAACAAAACCTCTCCAGCATCTGGGTCTTTTTAAATACTTTGCGCATCAAAAGCCAGCTGCACCAATCACCACCAGACAATTGGGTAGACGTAGATAAGTTAGTCGCCCTAGAAAAATATCAGTTGCGTAAGGCTCTTAAATACATAGAAGACTTTCAAGAAAGTGCGCTGCTCAAATTCAGCGGAGGCATGTCTGGATAATATGGTTACGTCATGACAATGAAATGGTGGCAAACGTTTAAAAAACGATTGATCGCATCGACTAGTTCGAAGCAACCGAGCTTGGGAGACTGCAATTGGATTAGTATCGATTTAGAACTCAATTCATTAGATATTAATCAGTGCCATATTTTGTCTATCGGCGGGATATCCGGGCGTGGGGTTTGTATCGATATGAACTCAGGTTTTCATCAACTTATCAAGCAAACCTCCGAACTTAACCAAAGTCCAACGATTCACGGTATTACCGAAGCCGATTTATCGAAAGGCGACGCCATAGCCCCTAGCCTGCACAACCTGTTTGAACGAAGCACGGATAAAGTATGGGTTATGCACTGCCACGCTATCGATTGGAAGGTACTAAAACGCTATTTTACACAATATCGGTTTGACATTGGGAAGCCGGTTATCATCGATACATTGCTACTAGAACAGTATTTATTAAACAAAGAGTCGCTGCCGTTAGAAGTGGACTTAATCTCTTGCTTACACAGACATAATATATCGCACGGCACGCAACATAATGCACTAGAGGATGCGAACGTCACACTGCAATTACTGTTTTCTCAATTAAACACGTTAGGTTTAACACCAAACCACTACTTAAGTGATTTAAAGCACACCGGCGCCATTATTCACTTTTGAGAAATTAGCACGTTGAACAATTTTTATTTTGGGCCATATGCGAATTTTCGCCTGCCCCCAATTGAGCAAAATGGAAGGTAGCCTATTTTTTACTAGCAAGCGACGCTGCTACCAACTGTAGTGCCTGCTCTTTGGTAAATCCTTCTGCAATCAGCGCGTCGTATAAGCTTTTTATATACTTTGCGTTGGCTTTTATGATCTTAGGATCGTTCATGACTTTCATAGAAGCTTGTAATTGCTTAGCTAATTTCTCAGCTAATTGGTCGTAAGCAGCATTTGGCTTAGCGAATTGATTGGCGATAGAGACGTGTGAAAACGATAGCGCCGCGATTAAAACGAGAATACCTTTCTTGGTCATAGAGATTTTCCTTGTAATGCGTAATGTATGAAGGTTCTGCTCGCGAAATGGAGCAAATGATCCTACATTACTTCAACTATGGATTGATAAACATCAAAATCCGAATAATCCCAAAATTTTCTTCAGTCTTGGGTAACGATATCCATTTTGGCATTTACATTAGAAACATTATTCCCTATTTTTAATCTGTTACCACTACATCCGAAGGAAAACGATTGGATCTCGTATTGTTAAAGCCGGGGCTAGAAGAGCTCGCAGGTGCAAGCTTGATTGATGGCGAAGTAATGGAGTCAGGCGAAGACTTGTCTGGTTGTATAGAACTTGTCTCATTAGGCTATGGCTTTAAACAACAGATGACCACCAATGTCAGCAACGCCGCGAGAACCTCTGGCAGACCCGATATGGAAGATGTTACCGTCGTCAAATATATAGACAAGTCTTCTCCTCTGCTATACAAGCATATGCTCTCTGCCACGCCAATAGACAACGGAACAGATCCAACTCAACTGTTTGTGTGCAGAAATGCGAATATGGACGGAGATGGCGGTTCAATCATCGGCAATATTGTCTCTATCAAGCTGTACAACACTATGATAAGTTCCATCGAAACCCAGTCTCACCCCAACGATATGGCAACTGAGCAATTAACGCTGAACTTTACAGATATTGAGTGGACGACTTCAGACCAAGATAGTCAAGCCAATACTGTAGGTAATTTCGTATTCTTCTGGAGTGAGACCTAATTGGCCCCTGTACAGTTATGCCGCGATCAGAATGCATTCAGGTTGAACAAAACATTTACCGCAAAGATAAACAGGTTTTAGGCCACTCCCCCATCTAACAACGTACTTGGCATAAAGAAAATGACCGAAAACGCGGTTTTCTGAAACCAACTTAAATCAGCCCATCTAATCATCGAGTTTCATCAATCAGTTACTTGAATCATATAAAGTGCGTCTTGTTTGCCCAAACTCAATAGCAAATGCTTATCATCATTGGTAATGGCAATGGAGGTAATTCCTTTAATGTCGTTAGCTGCGCCTTTGAAATGCTGCGCAAATGCTACTTCGCCGATGTCTGACACATTGAATACTAATAGCCCCTCATCGAACTCGCCTGCCGCAAAAAGAAGCTTTCCATCACCAGTCGTTACCAAACTCGATACGCCGTTTAGTCCAACACCACCGATATCAGCATTAGTAATTGCCTGTTTATACACAAACTCATCATCGACTCGTTCAAACACCACAATTGACTGACTGCCAGAGCAAGCCACGTATAAGAATTGTTCATTGGGCGAAAAAAGTATGTGCTGCGGATTGGCCAAGAGTTTCTGTTTATCGTCGTCTTGTCGGATAGCATTTTTAAATACAAATGAACCGTCTTGCTCCTTTTTGAAAATACTCAAAACATTGCCCTCAAAGCCGGCAACCACTAATTCGTTATAACGCTTTGCGTATGCGAGACTTACTGGCCTGCCTAAGCTAGCGTCACTACCTTCCCAGAAACTCAATTTGCTATCAAAGGCAAGACTTGCATTAGCTACAGCGTTGAAAACAGTAACAGCATTACTTTGATAGCTCGCAACAAATACCTGTTTTTCGTCGGGCGTGACAATAACATCCCAAGCGCCAAGCAGCCCAAGAGCATCTAAATCACCCAGGTCTTCATTACTCTTAAAAATACGTTCGTACGAAAGGTTATCGCTATGGGCATTTACCCATGAAAAGTTATCTGGGTTCTGTTTAGAAGGATTGAGTGTGAATAACGTAAGAGAACTATCGTAAAAGCTGGCGATAGCAGCTGTGAAAGGCTCACCAAAACTCACGACTCTAGACGCTCCTTCTAACTTATAGTTAGGATCAAGGTCATTTCTAAATGTTGTGATTGGCGTTAGTGTTTCACCTACCTTGAGTATCAAAAGCGCATTATCATCGGCGCTGGTAACAAAGGTATAACGGTTATTTGATGACAGCGCAATATGACGGGGGTTGTCTAACCCATCTACCCCATTTTCACCATCGACCAACACTTGCTTCACATGCAAATTCACTGCAACAACAATAGAACTCGTTCCGCCAACGCAAATTAACAAGACGAGCCAATAAAAGAGATTCGTTTTTTTCATCATTTAATCTCCTTAGACAACAACGCCAAATATAAAAAGCTATTGGCTCACGTCTTGCGAACCTTTATCGATGGGTCACTTTTAACAGCTTCATAAAAGCGATTATGAGTACTTAAAGTAGCTTAATCACCTTTAACTACACTCTTAACTTTAGATTCAACACTATCGCTGACCGCCTTTTTTTGACTGTGTTTGAATTCAGCAAAGCGTGTTTGCAATTCGCCACCGAGTTTCCATAAATCGCCAGTATCAAATACGCAGACATCTGCGACTTCTACCTGCACTGTTGCGTCGGCGCTTAGCTCCTTGCCAAAAATCAAATGCAATCGCATGTACTTAATTGAAAAATCGCCCCAGGTTTTACCACGGGCAAAATACAAGTGGCTTTTGGTTGCGTGTAAAAACTCAAACCCCATAGGCGCCAGAATAGTTTCTAGTGTTGTAATAAGTTCAGATTCTTGCGCAGATTCGATGGCACACACCGGCACTGTGTATTTGGGAAACCATTTAACACTTGGTTTATTTGCTTCAAGTGCGGTTGGTTTTCTTCGTTTGTAGAAGTAACGAAAAATAGATAATACAAATCCTTCAGGTTCCATGTTATCTCCTGTTCTCGTTAACTTTGTTCGATAGGCGACACAACAACATAACCATTTTTATGCGTCTTTCAGCCAACCCTTTTGGGTAGCTAAATCAATTTGTTCCAGCACAAACTCCCACAGCGTTGGGGCTATTTCGGCTAAATGCTTGTTGCGATTGATAACCTGTTGTTTACTGACATTGTGCTGTGCCCAGCTACCGCCTTCGTTTTGCATATTTTGAATAAGAGGCAATACTCTATCCATCGACTTAGCAAACTTAGCATCTGGTGTTTCTGCTCGCTCAAACTCGTTCCAAAGCGCCAGATAGGTTTTATACTGGACCTCGGGCAATAAGCCAAACAGTCGATTAGCCGCCATTTGTTCTTTATCAGATTGTTCAGCCAAAACGGCTTTTTCGTCAAAAGCAAAGGTATCGCCCGCGTCAATTTCAACAATATCGTGAATCAATAACATCAACATCACCCGCGTGATATCAATATCTTTTTCTGCGTAGGGAGCTAAAACATTGGCAGTGAGCGCCACATGCCAACTGTGCTCTGCACTATTTTCGTAACGATTGTTATCGCATTTAATAAGTGCCTTGCGATAGATGGCTTTGAGTTTGTCCAACTCAACGATAAAGCTCAATTGTTCCTTAAAGCTCATGAAGTAATTATCCTTAATGTGTTAGTAGAAAATTTATTGCCTAAGATTGTGCCACAAACCTGGGCAACGGCGCAGTGATTTAACGCAGAGAATGTATTGTTCTATTTATATGTATACTCGACTTTTTTCATTTTGAACGTGACCCAAAAAACTAAAAGCGTCAAAGCGACGATTCCAATAATGAGCAATATAAAACCGTAATCTTGTGCAACAGAAATAGTCACGGTATTAACGACACTGACCAACACACCAGTTAATACCAACAAAAAACCATTGTAATGACACCTTTGCCCGAAAAGTTTCATCGCTATCAACATGGTCATGCCGCTCACAAGCGCGACCGGCACAATACTCAATTTAAGATAAAAACCCAAAGTGCCATCGCAACCAAATTTAGGGTCACAATTACCAAGTAAAAACGTATAAATAGCAGCCATAACCGCAGCAGGAAGACTGGCGCCCAGTAAAAACAACCCGAGCCTTTTGAATAAAATGTCCATATACATAATCCCTTTGAATTTATTTCGCAAATCCACAAAAAAGAACTGTTAAGGCGAATGCTATAACCACCTCAGGCCTGAATACGGCTTTTCTTTAAGTGACGCAAGCCGTTGTTTCAGATCACCAACATGTATCTCTAACTTATAACCATCAGGGTCTAAAAAATACAAAGAGTTCCCCTCACTCTTATTTATCTTCCATTGCTCTGCGCCAGATTGCTGTATATTTTCACTAAGTGCCACAAAGTCTTTCTCAGCCACTGACAAGGCGATATGCGAATAGTCTTTTGACGGCGTAGGCGTATCAAGCGATAAGCACAACCACACACCAGGGCATGACAAGTAGGCACCTTTGTCCCACACCACACGCCCTTCAAAACCAAGAATATTGGTATAAAAGTCTAATGACCTTTGCACATCTGAAACCGCAATGGTGATATGGTTTAAGCCGCTAATCATTAGGTTGCCTGTGCTCTATGAGTGCTAATGTCTAACCACTAGCATAAGACCGGACGCCCAAGCCATTCTAACGGTGGTAAAGCCAGGTAGGCTTTCTATTTGTCCCATTAAGGTTGGTACTTTTGGTGCATGTCCTTCAGGCCAATTAGCTTGGGGTAACAAGTCATCAATAATGTACATGCCTCCCTTTTTTAGAAGCATTAGCGCCAACTCCAGATGAGAGAATTTCCCAGGCCATGCGTCAGCAAAAATAAAATCAAAACGAAGGTTTTGGTTTTGCTGCAACCATTCTGCACCGTCGGCGAAAATCAAATTAAAGCGGGTATCGTCACCCAAATGTTCTAACGCAACGCGCTGTGCATCTTCGTCGTTATCAATACTTGTTAATATCGAGTTATCATCCATACCTTGCAATATCCAAGCGGCTGAGAGCCCAGTCCCCGTCCCTATTTCTAAAAAGGTACCATTGGGTTTACTGGCTGCTAAAACGCGAAGCAGTGCCCCTGTTTTCGGTTCGGAGGCCATGTCAAACCCTAAAGGTTGAGTTCCCTCAATAATGGCGTGTAATGCAGGTGGATAGTTTTTGTTTGCTTGGTCGTCCATGTTTTTCCCTTAAATTGCTGAAGTTGACTTAGTATTGCGAGTTGTGGCTTAACTTTCTTCGAGTAATGGAAAGATATAAACAAAGCTCTCTTCCACTTCAATATCATCTGACATTAGCACTGGGGTCGAGTCGGTATTCACAGGAATCAAATACTTGGCGCAATAGTTTTCCTTGTTTTCCAATAAACAGACTATTTGCAAATTTTCATAATCTGGATATGCCAAACAGGTCGCTTCTACTTCCCCACTTTTAGCCTTCAACTCCGTTTGCACAAAATTAACGAGCTCTTGAATTTGATCAGATATTTCCGTCGTTGCAATAACAGCTTCGACATTCTTATCACAATCGCAGGTTAAGCCAATTGGAAGCATATAGTTTTGCTCAGCGAGCATTTTGTTCACACGCGGTACTAAATTTGCGACGAGTTCTAAAAACTGTTGTTCTGAATTCATATTCATCCTTGTTTAATCAGTGAAGTATCAAGTGGCTACTCTTGCCCAACTATAACGTGAGAGTGACAGCAGTTACACTTGAATATTTGTGCAAAAGGCTACGTGTAAGTCCGTCGTACACATAAAAAATATGTGACGCCCTTAGCAACTTTGCGTACCTTGATTCTGTCTGCACTAAATACAATCTCCGTTTGCACAACTGGTTAGCAAAATAATGAGCCAAACAAGTGAAAACGTCCCAATCAGATAGGACAAAAGAAATGTGTTTCGGCTTCTCAAGGTTCTAAACTGCACATTTGTAGCGAAAGCCAGGCTTAGAAATGGCAAAAAGAAACCATAAACCCCATTTGCAACCATACTGCCAAACCAAAACTGTATTTGAATTAGTAACCATGAACCAATTAGTGGAACAACAAACGCAACAAGAGCAAATTGTTTACTTCTTAAATCCATGATTTTTATGGCTAGATCTTAACGCTGTATTAGAAGATTAACATGCAAAAATACCGTCTGATAGCCTGCTAATAATTAAGATGAACAAGCCAGGTCAATGAGTTTTGATTCAATTTAATTAAGATCGTTAACCTCTCTAGATTTTTTAGTATTTAAAAGGGTTAAACGCAAATGCCAAAATTAAAAGCATAGCAAACAAGATATTGATACCTATTTCAAAACTATATGCTATTGGGTGAGAATCGAAGTTTATTTCTCCAATTTTACGCTTATAAATGGGAAGGTTTTGGCTGCACGTATACCTCTTGTTGCCATTCGATAGGTTCTAATTTTGGCACCCGAAACAAATAAAGATCGTTGCCCCAATTCCATGCACGACTACCTTGCCAATGTTGGTTGCATGAATCGCACTTCATTAGAACGTGCTCTCCATCTTCAGTTGTGGCTAATAGAGTCAATTTTTTCTTAAGCCTCTTCGATTCCTTAATGCGTTTAGATATCACCTTGCGGAGCATCTCTAAATCTTCGAAGCTAGCACAATTGCATTTTTTCACTGCGATCTCTTACGTTTAACGCCTGCCAGCAGGGGCGAGTTTACGAGTCCAGACAGCTTGCTGGCGATACTGGCTGGCCTTGTTATACGTTTTAATCTCGCAACTAGCTCGGTACATGATTAAGCCAATCTTTAATAAATGAAATAGTTGATTCAGTACTATATTGACAACCTTCCTCTTCGGCGAACTGGCACTGAGTAAGTTGATATTTTATTTCATCAATGTCTTTAATTAAGTTATAGGGCATAGCTTCAAGAGCTTGACCATTAAGCTCAATACACTCTTTTAATGCCACCAAGCTAAGTTGATTGCTTTCGAAATCATTTCGGCTTATCGCAAGAAATTGCGTAGTGCCGTAGTAGCAGCCAAAATTAATAAACGAGTAACCGCCCATACTTTTCGGCATTCGTTTGCGACACAGTTACTTATCAATGGTTCGGATATAAGAACTGTTCAGGAGTTACTCGGTCACACCGATATTAGAACCACTGAAATATATACACACGTAATAGGCAGCAGATTCAGTGGCACCGACAGCCCCGTTGACCGCCTGTGTTTATCCTTTTAAGTGTAATCATACGCATAAAAAAACCCGCCAGTAGGCGGGTTTTTAAATACTTTGGTTTGGGTTTACCAACCAGTGACTTCGCGTAGTGCTTTACCGATGTCCGCTAGTGAGCGTACGGTTTTAACACCTGCTGCTTCTAGTGCAGCAAATTTATCGTCAGCAGTACCTTTACCACCTGCGATAATCGCACCGGCGTGACCCATGCGCTTACCTGGAGGCGCCGTTACACCTGCGATGTAAGAAACAACTGGCTTAGTCACATTTTCTTTAATAAATGCAGCCGCTTCTTCTTCTGCTGTACCACCGATTTCACCAATCATTACGATAGCTTCTGTGCCTTCGTCTTCTTGGAACATCGCTAATACGTCAATGAAGTTAGAACCTGGAATTGGGTCACCACCAATACCTACACACGTAGACTGGCCAAAACCTTCATCAGTAGTTTGCTTAACCGCTTCGTAGGTCAATGTACCTGAACGCGATACGATACCTACTTTACCTGGCATATGGATGTGACCAGGCATAATACCAATCTTACATTCACCCGGAGTGATAACACCTGGGCAGTTTGGACCAATCATACGAATACCTTTTTGGGTAACGTATTCTTTCACGTAAAGCATATCCAACGTTGGGATACCTTCAGTGATACAAACGATAAGTTCAATACCTGCGTCTGCTGCTTCAATGATTGAGTCTTTACAGAAAGGAGCTGGAACGTAGATAACCGTTGCCGTTGCACCAGTTGCTTCCACTGCTTCGCGAACAGTGTTGAATACTGGAAGACCTAAGTGCTCAGTACCACCTTTACCAGGCGTTACACCACCAACCATTTGCGTGCCGTAAGCGATAGCTTGTTCTGAGTGGAAAGTACCTTGACCACCCGTGAAGCCCTGACAGATAACTTTTGTATCTTTATTAATTAATACAGACATTATTTGCCCTCCGCTGCTTTAACTACTTGCTGAGCTGCATCGGTCAAACTGCTTGCAGCGATAATATCTACGTCTGAATTACTGAGTACTTCACGACCTAGTTCAGCATTGGTTCCTTCAAGACGCACAACCACTGGTACGTTTACACCTACTTCTTTAACAGCGCCGATAATACCTTCAGCGATCATGTCACAGCGAACGATACCACCGAAGATGTTTACCAATACCGCTTTTACATTGTCATCAGAAAGGATGATTTTGAATGCTTCTGCAACGCGTTCTTTAGTTGCACCACCACCAACGTCAAGGAAGTTAGCTGGCTTGCCACCGTGTAGGTTTACGATGTCCATAGTACCCATTGCTAGGCCTGCACCGTTAACCATACAACCAACGTTACCGTCTAGTGCTACGTAGTTTAGTTCCCACTGAGCTGCATGTGCTTCGCGCGAATCTTCTTGTGAAGGATCGTGCATTTCTTTTAGCTTAGGCTGACGGTACATTGCGTTGCTATCGATGCCTACTTTCGCATCAAGACAGTGAAGGTCACCGTCGGCTTTAATTACTAGCGGGTTAATTTCGATTAGCGCTACGTCTAAATCTTCAAACATTTTTGCAAGACCCATGAAGATCTTAACGAATTGTTTGATTTGTACACCTTCTAAACCAAGTTTGAACGCCATTTCGCGTGCTTGGTAAGGCTGCGGACCAACTATAGGATCGATTGGCGCTTTAAGAATTTTCTCTGGAGTTTCTTCTGCAACCGTTTCAATATCCACACCACCTTCAGTTGATGCCATGAATACAACGCGACGAGTACCACGGTCTACAACCGCACCAAGATACAACTCGTCTTTAATATCAGTACAAGATTCAACTAAAATCTTGCTAACTGGCTGGCCGTTTTCGTCAGTTTGGAAAGTAACTAAGTTCTGACCCAACCACTTTTGGGCGAACTCTTTGATTTCTTCTTTGCTCTTAACTAACTTAACACCGCCCGCTTTACCGCGTCCGCCAGCGTGTACCTGACACTTAACAACCCACTCGCTTCCGCCGATGCTGTCTGCTGCTTCAGCTGCTTCTTGAGGAGTATCGGTTGCATAACCCTCTGATACGGGTAAGCCATACTCTCTGAATAGCTGTTTACCCTGATATTCATGCAAATTCATGTGAAATTTCCGTGATTATTTGAAATGAATGTCGCACTACACGACTTGACCTAAGATAACTGTGCTTCCTGCACTAAAAGAAGGTTGCCGCATCCGCGGCAACCTATCTAATTAAACGTCCAATAATAAACGCGTTGGATCTTCTAGCATGTCTTTAACAGTCACTAGGAATCCAACTGATTCTTTTCCATCGATGATACGGTGGTCGTAAGACAACGCCAGGTACATCATAGGAAGAATTTCAATTTTACCGTCCACTACCATCGCGCGGTCTTGGATCTTGTGCATGCCCAAGATAGCGCTTTGTGGTGGGTTAATAATCGGCGTTGACATTAATGAGCCAAACACACCACCGTTTGTGATGGTGAAGTTACCACCGGTTAACTCGTCCATGGTTAACTTGCCATCGCGGCCTTTAAGCGCAAGCGCTTTAATGCCTTTTTCGATGCCAGCTACGCCCAACTGGTCGCAGTCTTTTAATACCGGCGTAACCAAACCACGAGGGGTCGATACTGCTATAGATACATCAAAATAGTTGTGATAGCAGATATCGTCGCCATCGATAGATGCGTTAACTTCTGGGAAGCGTTTAAGTGCTTCGGTTACCGCTTTAACGTAGAACGACATAAAGCCCAAACGGATACCGTGACGCTCTTCAAACGAATCGCGGTATTTCTTACGCAAGTCCATGATTGGCTTCATGTTAACTTCGTTAAAAGTGGTTAACATTGCGGTAGAGTTTTTCGCTTCTAACAAGCGGTTAGCAATGGTCTTGCGAAGACGTGTCATAGGTACGCGCTTCTCAGTTCTGTCTGCCATCGCAACAGGTGCATCAGATGCCGCTTCGGCCGCTTTTGCTGGCGCGGGTGCCGCTGGTGCACCCTTCAAGAATTTCTCAACGTCTTCTTTGGTGATACGGCCATTCTTCCCAGTACCGGAGATTTTCGCAGGGTCGATATCTTTTTCCGCTAATAAACGACGCACTGATGGACTTAGTACTTCGTCATCACCTTCGCTGTCTGCAGCTTCTGTTGCCGCTGGAGCTGCTGCGCCCGCGCCTGCTGCAAATTTAGCAATAACTTGCTCTGCTGTTACCGTGTCGCCTTCTTGAGCCAGTAACTCAGAAAGAGAACCATCAGCTGGAGCAACAACTTCCAACACTACTTTATCAGTTTCAATATCAACTAGATTTTGATCTCTAGACACAGCCTCACCCGGCTGTACGTGCCATGTTGCGATAGTTGCGTCCGCCACAGATTCTGGCAAGACCGGTACTTTGATATCCACAGATTCACCCTTTGCGCTTGTATTTGTTTGAGGTTCAGCCGCAGGTGCAGGAGCAGCAGCAACCGCTTCGCCTCCAGCAGCTATTTTTGCAATTAATTGCTCAGCAAGGACTGTATCGCCCTCGCCTGCGATTATTTCACTGATCACACCATCACCAGGTGCTACCACTTCCAGTACTACCTTATCAGTTTCAATATCAACCAAGTTTTGGTCACGAGACACTGTGTCACCCACTTTTACGTGCCAAGTCGCTACTGTTGCGTCTGCAACTGACTCAGGAAGTACGGGAACTTTGATTTCGATTGCCATATTTATCCTTATTTGATCTCTAGTGCCTCAGCAACCAAGGCTTTTTGCTGCTGATTGTGAATTGAAAGATAGCCCACTGCAGGAGCTGAAGACGCCGCTCTGCCAGCGTAAGTAACTTTTGCACCCGCTGGAATAGAATCCCAGAAATGGTGCTGACTGCAGTACCAAGCGCCTTGGTTTTGAGGCTCTTCCTGGCACCATACCCAGTCTGTAACGTGCTTATATTTTTCCACCATCGCTTCTACTTCGACGTGAGGGAAAGGATATAGCTGTTCAATACGAACAATCGCTACATCGTCAATCTCATCTTTGCGACGTTTTTCAAGCAAGTCGTAATAAACCTTACCGGAACACATAACAACGCGTTTAACTTTGGCAGGTTTGATATCGTCAATTTCGTCAATGACATTGTGGAACACACCTTCTGCAAGCTCTTCCATTGAAGAAACTGCCAACGGGTGACGTAACAATGATTTTGGCGACATTACAATCAGAGGACGACGCATTGGACGCACCGATTGACGACGGATCATATTGTATACCTGTGAAGGTGTAGACGGCACTACCACTTGCCAGTTGTGATCAGCACAAAGCTGTAGGAAGCGTTCCAGTCTTGCTGAGCTGTGCTCAGGACCTTGCCCTTCATAACCGTGTGGAAGTAACAAGGTTAGGCCGCATAGACGTCCCCACTTGTGCTCACCAGAACTTAAGAACTGGTCAATAACCACCTGTGCACCGTTGGCGAAGTCACCAAACTGTGCTTCCCAAATGGTTAGTGTGCCTGGCTCGGCAGTGGCATAGCCAAACTCAAAAGCCATAACGGCTTCTTCAGACAGCACAGAATCATATACTTCGAATTTACCTTGTTCACTCGCCAAATTTTGCAGTGGCAAGTACTCGTCACCGCTGTCTTGACTGTGGAGCACCGCGTGGCGGTGGAAGAAGGTTCCGCGTCCAGCATCCTGACCGGTAAAGCGAATATCGGTGTTCTCTTCTAGTAAAGTTGCATACGCGAGTGTTTCAGCCGCACCCCAATCAAGAGGCTTCTCGCCTTTGATCATAGAAAGGCGATCGTTATATAACTTATTTACACGAGACTGTAGCTTGTAGTTTTCGGGATAAGCACACATGCGCTCGCCTAAAGACTTTAACTTATCGACAGACACTGAGCCATCATAAGGAACGTCCCAGTCGTGGCCAATGTATGGTGACCAATCCACTGAGTGCTCAGTCATAGGTCGCCATTCTTCTACCACACACGCACCGTGATCGAGCGACTCACGGTACTCGTTTACTAGCTTGTCTACTTCACGTGCCTCAATTACGCCTTCGGTAACTAGCTGGTCTGCATAAATCTTACGCGGCACCGGGTGCTTGCGAATTTTTTGGTACATCAACGGCTGAGTTGCATTTGGCTCATCAGCTTCGTTGTGACCATGACGACGGTAACAGACCAGATCAATAACCACATCACGCTTAAACGTGTTGCGATAATCAAGCGCCATCTTCGACACAAACATGACCGCTTCTGGGTCGTCTGAATTCACATGAAAGATAGGTGCCTGAACCATCTTGGCAATATCGGTACAGTACTGCGTTGAGCGAGTATCGACCGTTTTTGACGTGGTAAAACCAACCTGGTTGTTAACAACGATACGAACGGTACCGCCAACCTGGAAGCCACGCGTTTGTGACATATTGAAGGTTTCTTGTACAACACCTTGACCAGCAATAGCTGAGTCACCGTGTACCGTAATGGGTAAACACATGGTGCCATCGTCGCAACCACGGCGATCAAGTCGTGCTCTTACTGAGCCCATCACTACCGGGTTTACAATTTCAAGGTGAGACGGGTTAAACGCAAGTGCTAAGTGCACTGCGCCGCCTGGTGTAGCAAAATCGGAGGAAAATCCGGCGTGGTACTTAACATCACCAGAGCCCAATGATTCGTCGTGCTTACCAGAAAACTCGTCAAACAATACGGATGGGTTTTTACCAAGTACGTTGACCAAGACGTTTAAACGTCCACGGTGCGCCATACCAATAACCACTTCCTTAGAGCCTGCTGCACCCGCATCAGTAATGAGAGTTTTTAGCATTGGCACTAGCGCGTCTCCGCCTTCTAGCGAGAAGCGTTTGGCACCTGGGAATTTAGCGCCTAGGTATTTTTCCATACCATCTGCCGCAATAAGACCTTTGAGCACTTTGACTTTGGCTTCGCGATCTAACTCAGGCTTGGCTTGATTTGATTCAAGGTAATGCTGGATCCAACGCTTTTGCTCGGTATTGGTAATGTGCATATACTCAGCGCCAATGGAACCGCAGTAGGTTCTATTGAGCGATTTGTACAAATCACCAAGCGACATTTTGTCTTGACCTATGGCGTATGAACCAACGTTGTAAACAGTATCAAAGTCGTCTTTACTAAGCGTGTGATGGCTTAATTCCAAATCGCGCACACGCTCTTGCTGCCACAACCCTAGCGGGTCTAGGTTGGCATGCTGGTGTCCACGAAAGCGGAAGGCATTGATGAGCTGTAAAACTTTTACTTGTTTTTGGTCGCCTGCTTCACCAGCAGGGGCTGCCGCTGGGGCTCTCGCCGCCAGTCCCATCGCAGCCATTTTGCGAAAGTCTGATCTAATTTCGCTGTGTTTGGTCTCGATATCGACACCATCCACTTTCGGTAACTTATCAAATACCGCTCGCCACTCTTCTGAAACACTTTTTGGGTCGTCCAAATAGGCTTCATAGACTTCTTCAACATAAGCAGCGTTACCACCAGCCATGTGAGAAGATTCCCACCACGCTTTCATGACGCTTTCTTGCATTACTGTCCCTTAAATCGTCAACAGTTGATAAACAGACTTTAACTTTAGCAAAGTCCACATAAAAAAATAGCCATCTTTGAGCAGACGGCTATTTAGTACACAAATTTAGGCAAACTAATCAAGGTTTGCTTACTAAACAGCCCGTTGTAAAAGCATTGATTTGATATGACCAATCGCTTTAGTAGGGTTAAGTCCTTTCGGACATACATTCACACAGTTCATGATACCGTGGCACCTGAACACGCTGAATGCGTCATCTAAATCATTTAGACGCTCTTCGGTTGCCGTGTCACGACTATCCGCCAAGAAGCGGTAAGCATGTAACAATCCTGCAGGACCGACAAACTTGTCAGGGTTCCACCAGAATGACGGGCACGAAGTAGAACAACACGCACACAAGATACACTCGTACAAGCCATCGAGCTTTTCACGCTCTTCAGGCGACTGCAGGTGTTCACGTGCAGGTGGCTGCTTGTCGTCATTAATCAAAAACGGTTTAATTTTCTCGTATTGAGTGTAGAACTGAGTCATGTCTACAACCAAATCACGCACTACCGGCAAACCAGGTAATGGTCTGATTACGATTTTACCTTTGCCCAGCGCCGATAAAGGCGTAATACAAGCCAAACCGTTTTTACCATTCATGTTGACGCCGTCTGAACCACAAACACCCTCGCGACACGAACGTCTAAAAGACAATGTTGGATCTTTTTCTTTCAATGCGATTAACGCATCCAACACCATCATGTCTTGGCCTTCTTCCACTTCTAGCGTGTAGTCTTCCATTTTAGGCTTTGGATCGACATCCGGATTGTAACGATATACTGAAAATTCTAAATTCATAACAATCTCCCCTTAGTAGGTACGCACTTTAGGCGGGAACGCTTCACGAAGTTTTGGTGACATGTTTACTTCTCTACGAGACATCTCTTCTGTCTCTGGAGAGTAAAGACTGTGACACAACCAATTCTCGTCATCGCGATCAGGGAAGTCAAAGCGACTGTGGGCACCGCGGCTTTCAGTTCTAAAGTTGGCTGAAACCGCAGTTGCATACGCCGTTTCCATCAAGTTATCTAGCTCTAAACACTCAATACGTTGAGTATTGAAGTCGCTGCTCTTGTCGTCAAGGCGCGCGTTTTGCAATCTTTCGCGAATTTCTTTTAGCTCCTTCAAGCCTTGTGCCATTGCATCGCCTTCACGGAATACCGAGAAGTTCAGCTGCATGCACTCTTGCATCGCTTTCTTAATTTCAACTGGATCTTCGCCCTTGCCTTTTTCAGAGCTTTCCCAACGGTTGAAGCGCGCTAGTGCCGCTTCCATGTCAGACTCTGATGCTTCGCGACTGGTATCAGCATTGTTGAGTGCTTCACCGAGGTGAAGACCAGTTGCACGACCAAATACAACCAAGTCGAGTAATGAGTTACCACCAAGGCGGTTAGCACCGTGAACAGATACACAGGCAATTTCACCACAGGCGAATAAGCCTTTGACCAGTTTTTCGTTGCCATCAGCATCAACAGTTAAACATTGACCATCAACGTTAGTGGGTATACCCCCCATCATGTAGTGACAAGTTGGGATCACTGGAATAGGCTCTTTTACTGGATCCACGTGTGCGAAGGTTCTTGAAAGCTCAAGAATACCAGGTAGACGCGATTCAAGAACATCTTTACCTAGGTGGTCTAGCTTAAGTTTAATGTGTGTGCCCCAAGGACCATCACAACCGCGGCCTTCGCGAATTTCTGTCATCATCGAACGCGCTACCACGTCACGGCCAGCTAAGTCTTTCGCATTTGGCGCATAACGCTCCATGAAACGCTCGCCGTCTTTATTGAGAAGGTAACCACCTTCACCACGACAGCCTTCAGTTACCAAAGTACCCGCACCGGCGATGCCCGTTGGGTGGAACTGCCACATTTCCATGTCTTGCACGCAAACGCCGGCACGAAGTGCCATACCAGCACCGTCACCCGTATTGATGTGGGCATTTGTTGTAGACGCATAGATACGACCCGCACCACCCGTTGCCAAAACAACTGCGCGCGACTTGAAGTAAACAACTTCGCCGGTTTCGATATCGATTGCTGTACAACCTACAACGTCACCGTCTTGGTTTTTCACTAAATCTAGTGCAAACCATTCGCTGAAGACTTTGGTTTTGTTTTTAACATTTTGCTGATAAAGCAAGTGCAACAATGCATGACCTGTACGGTCAGCTGCTGCCGCGGTACGAGCACCCTGCTCGCCACCAAAATTCTTAGACTGACCACCAAACGGACGCTGGTATATCTTACCGTTCTCGAAACGCGAGAAAGGAAGACCCATATTTTCCATTTCGATAATGGCTTCAGGTCCAGTTTTACACATGTATTCAATGGCGTCTTGGTCACCGATGTAATCCGACCCTTTTACGGTGTCGTACATGTGCCATTCCCAGTTATCTTCGTGGGCATTACCCAGCGCTACTGTAATCCCGCCTTGGGCAGAAACAGTGTGAGAACGAGTTGGAAATACTTTAGATAATAAGGCGCATGACTTGCCCGACTGAGATATTTGTAAAGCGGCTCTCATACCTGCGCCACCGGCGCCGATTACTACCGCGTCAAATTCATGAACAGCTACTTTCACTTATACACCCCATAGTACAAATACGCCAATCGCTACGTAAGCAAAAGCGATTAGGTTCAAAACATACTGTAGTCCAGCACGCAGTGTGTGTGGTTTGATGTAGTCAGTTAAGACCTGCCACAAACCGATACGTACGTGTATCATGATGGACACAAGTGCAGCTAAAGTGAAAACTTTCACTAACAGATTTGAGAACAAACCAGTCCAAACCTCGTAGGTCACCTCTGGTGTAGAAACAAAGAACCACAACAAGAATATGCTGTAGGCCAGAATAACAAGCGCTGTGGTGCGCAGTGAAACGTAATCTTGGATTCCGTCTCTTTTGATACTTGCCTGATTCGTTACCATAACACGACTCCCATAATCACGGTGAGGACTACCCATGCGCCGATTACGATCTTCGCGCTTGAATTACCTGATTCCAATTCTTCAAAGTAACCTGCGTCCATAAACATGTGACGGACGCCGCCAAGAATGTGATAAGTCAATACTGAAACGGTACCGATTAAAATGATTTTCCCGAATACACCGTTCATCGCTTCAACAACAGCTGCAAATCCGTCAGCAGAGGTAAGTGAATACGCCCACGCGGTAATCACGAAGATTAATGCGAAGAACATAGCCACACCTGTAACACGGTGCAAAATTGAAGAAATAGCGGAAGGCGGAAAACTAATCGTATTGAGGTCTAAATTTACTGGTCTTTGTTTTTTCACGATTCGTTGCCCATGTGGACTGATTGTAGAGTTTTCCCGATAAGCGACAGGCGATTTTGTAATGTTCGACTATTCTTAGCGGAGTTCCAAGTTGTGTTGCTAATAAAATGACGGGTATTGGCACTCGACTTTCTATTAACAAATTGTTAACCCAAACAAAAGGTTATGCCCATTAGCGTAACACTGATATTTATTCGGGTTCAACTGATAAAAAGTATATCTATGACAATTGATAAATACAATTTTTGTAACGATTTACCGGGTTTCAACATGATATTTACATAATTGTCACATAAGCTTCACATAGGCGAATAGTTATTAAACATATCTGCATTAAAATTGACTTATGTCGACAATGTGGTTACAACTATTGGACTCTTTGTCCAATCAAACGCCTGACTGAAAAAACGTCGAGCATCCCCAAATATTTCGAAGGAGACTTTTATGGCAGCTGATAAAGCCGTGTTGAAAGTAGGAGATAAAGAAATCGAACTTCCTGTGCTAAAAGGAAGCGCCGGTCAAGACGTAATTGATGTGCGCGCATTAGGCAGCATTGGTTATTTCACTTTTGACCCTGGTTTTATGGCGACTGGTTCATGTGAATCAGAGATCACATTCATTGACGGAGCAAAAGGCGTACTACTTCACAGAGGCTTCTCAATTGAAGAATTGGCTCGTGACGCGGACTACCTAGAAGTATGCTACATGCTACTACATGGCAATGCACCGAGTTCAGCTGAATACGCAGACTTTAAAGGAACTATCACGCGCCACACTATGGTTAATGAAAGTGTGAACAAGTTTTTCCAAGGCTTCCGCCCTGACGCTCACCCAATGGCAATGCTATGCGGAACCGTCGGTGCAATGTCTTCTTTCTACCATGACGATTTAGACGTAAGCGATCAAAGTATGCGTTTGCGTAGCGCTTATCGCTTGGTCGCTAAAATGCCAACGTTGGTGGCGATGTGTTACAAGTACAATATCGGCCAACCGTTCGTATATCCGCGCAACGATTTATCATACGCAGAAAACTTCTTAAACATGATGTTTTCTGTACCTGCAGAAGATTACAAAGTCAGCCCTGCGGTTGCACGTGCTGTTGATCGTATCTTTACGCTACACGCAGACCACGAGCAAAACGCGTCGACCTCTACCGTCAGACTAGCAGGTTCTTCAGGTGCAAACCCTTACGCGTGTATTGCTGCGGGTGTTGCTTCTTTGTGGGGTCCTGCTCACGGTGGTGCTAATGAAGCTTGTTTGAACATGCTTGAAGAAATCGGTTCTGTAGATAAGATTCCTGAGTACATTGCCAAAGCAAAAGACAAGAGCGACCCGTTCCGTCTCATGGGCTTCGGTCACAGGGTTTACAAAAACTACGATCCGCGCGCTACAGTGATGCGTGAAAGCTGTCACGAAGTACTGCAAGAATTGAAAGTTGACGATCCACTATTAGACGTGGCGATGGAACTTGAGCGAATCGCACTAGAAGATGATTACTTCAAGTCGAAGAAATTGTTCCCGAACGTAGACTTCTACTCGGGTATTATTTTGAAAGCTATTGGCATTCCTACCAATATGTTCACTTGTATTTTTGCGCTTGCAAGAACAGTAGGATGGATTTCGCATTGGCATGAAATGTTGAGCCAGCCGGGTCAAAAAATCGGTCGTCCTCGCCAGCTTTACACGGGTGAAACCCAAAAACCTTACACTCCTATCGAGAAGTAAGGTCTAAAATCTCTATAAAAAAGCGCTTTTTTTAAAGCGCTTTTTTATGAATGCAAAATGATTCTCAAAAATTGACCAGGTAAACAACTTTTTTGCTCAATTTCCCCCTTTTTTGCCCAAGATCTATTAATAACGTCGTTTTCTTATGCTAAGTTGCTATATTAGTTATCAAGCGATATGGACGCACTTGTTACCGTCCTTTCGAACATGAAACAACAGGGAATTTAGCGTAGGAAACGCACAACATAATAAACTCGCACACATATACGGTAAGCTTATGAAAACTATCAAAAAGGCCTCACTGGCACTTAGTGTTAGTGCTGCATTATTAAGCACTGCGGTGGTTGCTCAAGAAGAAAATCAAGACGAAACTTCACTTGAGCTTGAAACCATCATGGTTACAGCACAAAAACGTACTCAGAATATCCAAGAAGTTCCTATTTCCGTTGCGGCGATGACGCCAAAAGAACTGGACACTATTGGTGCAGGTGCACTGGACGTTCGCGCCTTGTCAGCACGTGTTCCTAGCTTACTTATTGAATCTTCTTTCGGTAGAACCTTCCCACGTTTTTACATTCGTGGTTTAGGTAATACAGATTTCGATTTGTTGGCATCTCAACCAGTATCATTAATTTATGACGACGTTGTCCTTGAAAACCCGTTAACTAAGGGTTTCCCAATGTTCGACATGGAACAGGTGGAAGTACTTCGCGGTCCACAAGGTACGCTGTTCGGTCGTAACACACCGGCGGGTATCGTTAAGGTAGCATCAGCTAAACCGTCACAAGAATTCGATGCTCACGTTAATATGTCTTACGGCACCAATAGTACTCGTGATTTCGATATTGCCATTGGCGGTGGACTTAGTGACACGATTTCAACAAGAGTCTCGTTGTTATCACAAAATAGATCAGATTACATAGACAACCGCGCTCCCGGTTTCGAAGCAGATGACCAGTTAGGTGGCTTCGACGAAAAAGCGGTTAAATTCCAATTGCTTTATGAGCCGAATGACAAGTTCTCAGGGCTTTTGATGTATCGCGTTAGAAATGCACAAGCAGATGCTCGTATCTTCCGTGCGAACATTATCAAGCCAGGTACAAACGACCTAGTAGATAACTTTAACTTCGATACCGTTTTCCAAGATGCGGCTTCTCGTAATATTCAGAAAGTTGACCAAACTGGCATAAGTTTAAAGCTAGAGTACGACATGGGTCAGCATACTTTTACTTCTGTAACGGCAGTAGAAGAAGCTGAAATATTGTCTGTTGGCGATATCGACGGTGGTTATGGCGCATCTTTCGTGAACCAAATGGGTCCAGGTTTCATTCCATTTGCATCTGAAACCGGTGCTAGCATGCCTGATCATAAGCAAATTACCCAAGAATGGCGTTTAGCGTCTAACGACATTGGTAAGTTGGATTATCAGTTAGGTTTCTTCTACTTCGGTGAAGAGCTTACTGTTAACAACTTGAGCTTCGATTCGTTGTTCTCGCAAGCGCAGAATGGTCAAACCACACAAGAAGCGAAAACGACTGCTTGGGGTGCGTTTATTTCGACAGATTACGACGTAAGCGACAAATTGACGATTACTTCTGGTATTCGTTACTCAGATGATGAAAAAGATTGGTCAGGTCGTCTTGATCAAGCTGTACCGTTTGTTAGCCCGCTCAGTGCAGGTGCGACCGCAAGTGATACGGTAGAAGACTCGCAAATCAGTTTTGATGTCAGTGGTACTTACAAATATACCGATACTACTAACGTTTACGCACGTATCGCTCGTGGTTACAGAGCGCCTTCTATTCGCGGTAACCTATTATTTGATACTGCGCCAACTAAAGCCGATTCTGAAACTATTTTATCAGGTGAAATGGGCTTCAAGTCGCGTATCTGGGATAACACTGCTCGCTGGAACGGTTCAGTATTTATGTACCAAGTTAGCGACCAGCAGTTGACCGCAGTAGGTGGTGGCAGCAACGTGGCACGCTTGGTTAACGCTGACAAAACCAACGCTTATGGTTTTGAAATGGATATCGAAGCCGCTGTATCTGAAAACTGGTTCTTAACCGGTGGTATCAGTTACAACCACACTGAAATTGATGACGCAAATCTGGCTATCGCACCTTGTGGTGGTGGCTGTACTGTGACTGACCCAACAGTTATCAGAACCGCTGATGGACAAGATTTGGCTGACACTGCTGAGAATGCTGGGCTAGGTACACGTGTTGCATTGTTAGACGGCAACTCACTACCTCAAGCACCTGAGTGGATTTTGAACTTCACTGCACGCTACGAGCAAGAGCTGGGTGAAGGTAACTTATTCGCTTATACTGATTGGGCATACCGCAGTGAAGTTAACTTCTTCTTGTACGAGTCGGTGGAGTTTACAGGTAAGTCACTACTTGAAGGTGGTATCCGCGCAGGTTATGAGTGGTATACAGATAATGGCGATTATGAAATCGCAGTTTTCGGTAGAAACATCACTGGCGAAGAGCAGCTTACTGGTGCCATCGATTTTAATAATCTGACTGGTTACGTAAACGAGCCAACATTCTGGGGCGTTGAGTTCATCTCTAACTTCTACTAATAGAGAAGTCCCAATAAAAAAGCCGCGTTTACCGCGGCTTTTTTTATGGGTACGAAATAAGGAGCATTAACTCCCCTAACCCTCAAGCAAAATCTAAGCTTTAGAGGTCAACAACGCCTTCTTGTCAGAATCACTTAGAAACGCCGCTGCAACGCCATTGCGTTGAACTAGGGCTAATTGCTCGTCAGTTAGTCCAATCACCTCTGACGCCACTTTGTATTCGTGTGGCAAATCGATGTTCGATACCGCAGGATCATCAGTGTTTAAACACACAAGCAATCCATTTTCTAAAAACGTCGGTAACGGATGTGACTCAATGCTTTTTACGGTCGCCGTCTGATAGTTCGACGTCGGGCAAGATTCAACAGCAATTTTGTTTTTCGCCATAAACTCCATGAGTTTTGGATCTTGAGTTGCTGCCACACCATGCCCGATACGTGTAGCACCTAACATTTCAATGGCATTCCAAATGCTTTGTGGGCCGTCTGCTTCACCGGCATGCACAGTAATTTGCCAGCCAGCGTCACGACCTTTTGCAAAGTGCTCCTTGTACATATGTGCAGGATAATTAATTTCATCTCCCGCTAAGTCCAACGCAGTAATCTTGTCTTTGTGTGCGATTAACGATTCTAGTTCACGCATACAGGTCTCTGCACCAAAGGTTCGACTCAAGATACCAATCAGGTTGCTTTTAACCCCAGTTTCCTTGCTACCCGCATTTACGCCATCAATCACGGCGGCGACCACATCGGCCATATTTAAATCGTGATTCATTGACATGTAGTAAGGAGAAAAGCGTAATTCCACGTAATCAAGACCTTGGCGCTCTGCATCTAACATGTTCTCGTATGCTACTTCATAGCAATCATCAAGCCTGGCTAATACCGATACGCCATAATCTAGCTTCTGTAAAAATGCCAGTAAGTCACTGGTTTGATCTTGTATTTGCGTCAGCGGAATTAGTTCTTCAAGAGATGAGGCAGGGAGTTCAATGCCGTTTCGTTGAGCCAGTTTCCATATGGTTGCAGGTAGAATATTGCCATCAAGATGGCGATGCAAATCTACTAAGGGAGCCTTAGCATCTATCATAATTGCCTCTAATTTTAAAAAAGTTGACCAGGCGGTTAGTTTAACTGCATTTTCTCAGCAATCAATACCGCTTGTGTTCTATTATTAACTTGTAACTTTTTAAAGATAGCACTGATGTGCGCTTTTACGGTCGCTTCAGTGATGTTGAGGTCGAATGCAATTTGCTTATTGAGCAAACCAGATTGGAGGTGTTTTAGTACTTGGAATTGCTTTGGCGTAAGTTCAGCCATGCGTGTCGCGATATCAATTTCGTCACGCTCTACTCGTACCATGCCCTTGCGCATCTCCTCTGGTAACCAGGTATTGCCTGCCAAAATCGTTTTAATCGCTTCTGCTGTGGTAGCTGAGGCAGTAGTTTTAGGGATAAACCCCTTCGCACCGAAGGCCATTACTTTAGAGACGACATTAACTGAGTCGCTGCCAGACACAACGGCTACCGGAATATTTGGGAAATCTTCCGTAACTCTTATGACGCCGTAAAAATCCTCACTGCCCGGCATGTGTAAGTCCAGGAGAATAAGATCTAGGTCTTTGTTTGTTTCGATGGCTTTGATGGTTTCGTCTAGGGTTCCTGAATGAACCAATTGCAGATCATCGAACATAGGTGCTAACGCGCCTGACAATGCATCTCGAAACAGAGGGTGATCGTCAGCTATTAGAAATTTTGTCATTTTATATCCATGTAGAAACCAACAAAGCGAGGTATAAATACCCCGCTAAACAAGACTAATACTTTAGTCTAACGATTTCCAGCGTTTGACAAATAATTTTGCTAATCAACTACTTGTTGAGCCGATTTTCGATTAAATCGGGCACAACAGCTGGGTCTGCCAGGGTGGAAGTATCCCCTAATGCAGCAAAATCATCTGCGGCGATTTTCCGAAGAATACGGCGCATTATTTTGCCTGAACGGGTTTTAGGCAATCCACCAGTCCACTGCAACAAATCGGGGGCTGCAATCGGGCTCAAATCACTTCTCACCCATTTAATGACCTCTTTAGTGAGCTCTTCAGTAACCTCTACACCATCGTTAGGCAGTAAATATGCATAAATACCCTGCCCCTTAATATCGTGCGGATAACCCACTACCGCTGCTTCGGCAATGGCTTCGTGCGCTACCAACGAACTCTCTATCTCGGCGGTTCCCAAACGGTGACCCGATACGTTCAATACATCATCGACACGGCCAGTTATCCAAAAGTAACCGTCCTCATCGCGTCTCGCGCCATCGCCCGTGAAATAATAACCGTCGTAAGTACTGAAATAAGTTTGAATGAAACGCTCGTGATCTTGCCAAACCGTGCGAGCCTGACCAGGCCAAGAGTCGGTAATCACCAAATTGCCATCAACTGCGCCTTCTAAAACCCTGCCATCGGCATCTACCAACTCAGGTTTTACGCCAAAGAATGGACGTGTAGCTGAGCCAGGTTTCAACGCTGTTGCTCCGGGTAGCGGAGTAATCATGATGCCACCTGTTTCGGTTTGCCACCAAGTATCCACGATAGGACAAGATTGGTTGCCAATATTGTCGTAATACCAGTGCCAAGCTTCAGGGTTAATAGGCTCCCCCACACTACCAAGTAAACGCAAACTCTCGCGGGATGATGACGCAACGGGTTCATCGCCCTTTGCCATCAACGCTCGAATAGCGGTCGGTGCAGTGTAGAGAATATTGACCTTGTGTTTATCTACTACTCTACCAATACGGCCGGCGTCTGGGTAAGTTGGCACCCCTTCAAACATCAAAGTAGTAGCACAATTACTCAAAGGCCCATAAACAATGTAGGTGTGACCTGTTATCCAGCCCACGTCAGCAGCACACCAGTAAATATCGTCAAGTTGATAGTCAAAGATACTTTCATGGGTCAAAGAGGCATATACAAGGTAGCCACCAGTGGTATGCACAACCCCTTTGGGTTTACCCGTTGAACCAGACGTATACAAAATAAACAGGGGATCTTCAGAATCCATTGGTTCCGGTGTACAAGTGATGGCACAATCTTGAGTGAGTTCTTGCCAGACAACATCACGTCCTTCAACCAAACTAATAGCAGCATCGGTGTACCTATACATGACAACGCTGTCAATACAGTCCACAGCAGGATTTTCCAGCGCCTTGATAACATTCTCCATTAATGGCACTTTGCGGCCACCACGAATGCCTTCATCAGCTGTGACAACTACCTTTGCACCACAATCTATGATTCGATCTGCAATAGCGTTAGGTGAGAAGCCACCAAAGACAACGGAATGAATTGCACCAATTCTGGCACAGGCCAACATTATGTAAGCCGCTTCAGGTATCATCGGCATGTAGATTATAACGCGGTCGCCCTTGCCTACGCCTTTCTTCTTCAAGCCATTGGCAATCTTGCACACTTCATCATGCAGTCGCTGATAACTAATGTGTTCGCTTTGGTTCTCTTCATCGCCTTCCCAAATGATGGCGGTGCGATTTGCGTGCTCAGGCAAGTGGCGGTCGATACAGTTATAAGCGATATTCAACTTACCACCTTTGAACCATTCTATAGTCACATCCTGTTTGGAAAACTGACTCGACTTAACGCTGGTAAAAGGCTCATACCAGGATATGCGCTGGGCTTGCTCTTGCCAAAAGGCATCGGGATCGGAAATGGATTTTTCGTACATCGACAAATAAGTGTCATCGTTGATACGCGCCGATTCAGCAATCTCTGCTGCAACCGGGAACAGGTCTTGGGTCATCTTGTTCCTCCAACTTAAGATTATTCTTGTATTAAACCAAGACTATTCGAGCAATTCATTGGGCGCAAGTAGAAAAATCTTCTATTTAATTCAACTCATTAATTAAGTTAAAATCCCGCGTTGAACCACAAAATAGAAGCTTAAGTGTGAGCAAAGACCTAATTTATTCCCAGCCCCATCAAAAGGTTGATGACTTTCAGTTTGACCAGCAGGTAGTTGAAGTTTTTCCCGATATGATCCAGCGTTCAGTGCCAGGTTACAGCACCATCGTGGATAATATTGGATTGCTTGCACAGCGATTTGCTAAAGACAACACACGCATTTATGACCTAGGTTGTTCACTGGGTGCGGCAACACTTTCTATGCGCCGATATTTGGCAGGTAAATCAGTTGCAATCACCGCCATCGACTATTCACAAGCCATGGTTACTCGCTGCGATACACACTTGTCTGCCTTCAAGTCAGATATTCCAGTGACAGTTTTGCAGCAAGACATCACAGAGAGCGAAATTAGCAACGCCTCGGTAATTGTAATGAACTTTACTCTACAGTTTATTGCGCCCGAAAAACGACAAGCACTTTTACAAAAAATATATGACGGTTTAGTACCCGGCGGAATTTTAATTCTCTCCGAAAAGGTGTCGATTGGACAAAGTACAGGTAACGAAAGCTTGATAGACCTGCATCACGAATTTAAACGTCGCAATGGCTACAGCGAATTAGAGATTAGCCAAAAACGCGCGGCGCTAGAAAATGTGATGAAGTTGGACCCTTTGTCAGGACATTTAAACAGGCTTACAGAAGTGGGTTTCAGTGAGGCATTAACCTGGTTTCAGTGCTTCAATTTCACGTCAATGTTGGCTATCAAAGCTGAAGAAGAATAGAACAATGCAATGGTTTAACGAATTTTATCAAAAAATCGCGATCTCACCGCTCAGCCAGTGGTTAGAAACCCTGCCCCGCGATTTGGCAATATGGGAAAAAGAAGCGCTACATGGCGAGTTCAAGAAGTGGTGCAAACTGATTGATAAGCTGCCCAACACGACACCTTCTACTATAGAACTACAAAATGCCGTAGCCTTTGGCAACGCTGAGGATATTGACCAATATACGCAAAAACAAATTGAAGGCTTGCTGCGTCAATTTATGCCTTGGAGAAAAGGGCCTTTTGACGTTCATGGTATTCATATAAATACCGAATGGCGTTCTGATTGGAAATGGGACAGAGTTGCGCCACATATCAGTGATCTTACTGATAAGTGGGTGTTAGATGTGGGCTGTGGTAGTGGTTATCACATGTGGCGAATGCTTGGCGCTGGCGCCCATTCAGTGGTGGGAATCGACCCAACGCAATTATTTCTTATTCAATTTCAGGCAATAAAACACTTCAACCCCACAGCAAACATCGACCTAATGCCTATCGGCATCGAACAAATGCCTAAGTTGCAAGCGTTTGATACGGTGTTTTCTATGGGCGTTTTATATCACCGAAAAAGCCCATTTGAGTTTTTACAGCAGCTCAAGGACCAGCTTAGAAAAGGCGGCGAATTGATACTTGAAACACTCGTTGTTGAAGGTGACGAAAACACCGTATTAGTGCCAGGTGAACGCTATGCTCAGATGCGTAATGTGTGGTTTTTGCCCAGTGAGAAAGCCATGCTGCAATGGTTAGACCGAGCAGGTTTTAAACAAGCAAAGCTTGTGGATACGGATGTAACTTCGCTCGATGAACAGCGCAGCACTGACTGGATGACCAATCACTCATTGAAAGACTTCTTAGATCCCAACGATGTCAGCAAAACTATCGAGGGATATCCAGCACCAAGGCGTGCTACGTTTATAGCGTACAAATAAAAAAGGGTTCGCTATGCGAACCCCTTTATAATTTGTCACTCTAGAGTTCCTGTGAATCTTCATTGGTTGCCACAAGAGGGTTATTGTCCGGGAAGCTTGCGACGTCATCTCCATCGACAATCCAAGGATCCATGCACTCCCTGTCGAGCACACAAGGGTCTGTCAGTGCACGTAGAAATGCGACGACTTGTGCTCGCTCGTTGCCATTAAGCCCAGCTCCACCGTTAAGTATGTCACGAGCCGGCACGTCGCCATCGCGGGCGTCGTCAAGATAGTCTGCTACTGCAATTGAATTGTCGTAGGCATCTGGGTAAATCTCATCGCAGGACAAGTTATTCTTTTGCATCAAAGCTGCAATTTGCGGTAACTGACAAAAGGGTGCATTGCCATTGGCAAACGCTTGCCCACCCTGCGCACCGAATAAACGGTTTATCGCTTGACGCGGATTATTGTAATGACGAACCACTTCTTCAAGCGTTTCATACGCTCCAGCATGGCCATATGGCGCTGTTACTTCAATGTTTAACAAACTGGGTGCTCTGAAATGAAATCTATCTTCTTGGTCACCCGTAATGTTCTCGCGGCCGAAGTCATGGTTGTTTGCATTCTCACCTGGGTTACCTTTGCCAGGCCCAAACTGTGGGAAAGCAACTAATTGATGACCGTTACCGGCTAACATTGAGCCCGAGTGACAGCGTGAACATCCTGCTCCGCCTTGATTTCTTGGGGTAAAGAATAAGATTGCTCCCGCTTTTTCTTGGTCAGTCAGCGCAGTGGTATCACCAGCTAAATAGTTGTTCCAAGGGCTATCAACAAACGTCATTGAACGTTCGTATTCGCCAATAGCTTCAAAAATGCGGTCAAAGTTAACTTCTGTGTCACCGTAGGCTACTTCAAAAGCTTGTGGCCATGTACTCTGAAAATCGTCTGATTCGTTGGTAAAACGTTGCTCCAGCGCGGCTCTTAACTCTTGATTATCCAAATCAAATTCGAAATCACCACGCATTTCATCTGGTGAGGTAACTGGGAAACGAGCTTGCGCAGCGGCAATGGTTGTGCCTGCGGGTAAGTTCGCATCCGGCACCCTGTTGCCTTGCTGATTGGTATTTGAATCTGGCGTTAAGATACCACCGTTGCGAACCCGCTCAACTCTCCCGTCCCAAAACATACGCTGCTCGTTTAAACCTGCGTTAAAAACGCTGGGCGCGTTTCTCGGTACTGAAGGTAAGTTGTCATCGTCGTTGCCATTGAAGCGACCATGGCCTAACAAATCATGACTATCCTGATCCAATTCATTAACAGCATCTACACCAACAGATAATGAGATATTATCCGTACCGCCTAACATCGGGTGGTGACAAGTAACACAAGCCGCGCTTTGTTCACCACCGAGGTTCTTGGCGAAAAACAAATCTTTACCCAACTGCGGTAGAGGGTCTTGGATACTTGGAAAACCAGTGTCTTCAATAGGATCCAAATTCATCTGTTGCACCAGTTGCTGTAATTCCTGATCCAGTGCATTGTTGCCTGGGTTCTCTGGTTCACCTGGGTTTTCTGGTTCACCTGGGTTTTCTGGTTCACCTGGGTTTTCTGGTTCACCTGGATTATCTGGTTCGCCAGGATTACCTGGATTGCCTGGATTATCTGGTTCGCCAGGATTACCTGGATTGCCTGGATTGCCTGGATTGCCTGGATTGTCAGGGTTCCCTGGATTTCGTCTCGGATCATCAGGGTTTCTAGGATTATCTGGGTTTCTTCTGGGATTATCTGGATTTCTTGGTTGATCCGGGTTTCTTGGCTCGTCTGGATTTCTTGGTTGATCCGGATTTCTTGGGTTTTCTGGACGCTCAGGTTGCTCACCTCTTGGTGGGCGCTCTTGTGCATTAATAGGATTGATTAGTGCAGCACTAGCGACAACCATTGTAATAATTAGTGCTTTTTTCATGGTACAACCTCGTTTGACTTCTCTTTCTTAGCTAAGAGCCGATTCCTAAACTGATCAAAATCTGACTCTATGAATTCGCATACCTTTTTAACTGGTTGTTTTTGACCTGAAATCTAACTTGCGAGATTTCGTCTAAAAACAACCTGCTTATTGATAACAACGAGTGAAAGATAGTTTGGTTGACAAAATATTTACGTTTTTGACATTTCTTTGCGTTACGCCCGCGTTTAATGTTCTCAAAGCCCTTTATTTACGTGGCATAAAGCGTATTCATTGAAATCTAATTTAGCAGCTTTCTACTGAGAAACTAATGGGGAAATGCGCAAAAAATAAGGAAGTAAAAATGAAATGTGAGAGTAATTATTAAAATTGTGAAGAGGTTAACAAAACAAATTGGTACTGTGTAGGAACACTACCATTGCGACGCTTTTTGCGCATCGCTGTCTCTGGCTTCAATCCATCTATCACCTTCAGAGGTAGATTCTTTTTTCCAAAAAGGTGCCCGAGTCTTCAAAAAATCCATCATAAACTCGCATGCATCAAAGGCATTACCTCGATGTGGACTAGTTACGCCAACAAAAACAATATTATCCCCAAGCTGTAACGCGCCGACGCGATGAACGATAACGACACGATTAATATCCCAACGCTCACGAGCCTGTACCACGATATCGTTAAGGGATTTTTCGGTCATTCCCGGATAATGTTCGAGCGTTAAACCCGTCACGTTATCACCGAGATTTTTCGCTCGCACTGCACCTAAGAACGTCGCTACTGCGCCATCTTCAACATTATCTGCCTGCAAAAAATGATACAAAGCGGAAATATCGAAATCGTCGTGTTGAACTTGAATTAGATTTTCTTGCCGCATCTTCGAAGACCACTATCCGTAGGTTGGTATTTAACCGCCGGTAACCGGTGGAAAGAAAGCAACTTCATCCCCCGTTTCAACGAGCTGGTTGTCGTCACAAATGGTTTGATTTACCGCAGAGAGTTTTGCTAAAGATTCAAAATCGTCACGCCAATTTGGGTGCATTTCCAATATTTGCTGACGAACTTCAGCAACCGTCGCAGGTGCCGCTTTTAGCATTAATGAATCACAACCAAGACGCTCTTTTAAATGCGCGAAAAATAAAACTTTGATAAGTGATTTATCGCCGAAACAACTCATATCATGAACGCTCCCAAGTTCCCGACTTACCGCCTGATTTGTGCTCTACAGCGATATCAGAAATAACCATGCCTAAATCGACGGCTTTACACATATCAAATATAGTTAACGCCGCAACAGAAACTGCGGTTAGCGCTTCCATTTCGACGCCGGTTTTTCCTGCTAATTTACACATGGAGGCAATAGTAAGGCTGTTATTTTTCCAGTCTGGTACAAAATCAACCTGTACTTTGGTCAACATTAAAGGATGACATAGAGGGATTAAATCACTGCACTTTTTGGCCGCTTGTATCCCAGCGATGCGAGCAACTGCAAGCACATCGCCTTTAGCATGGTCGCCTTGCATAATCATGGCCAAGGTATCGGCGGACATTATGACTTTTCCAGAGGCTCGCGCTATTCTTTGGGTTGTCGCTTTTTCAGTGACATCCACCATGTTCGCTTCGCCTTGTTCATTTAAGTGTGACAACGAGCTCATCATTCAATTTCCGGTAAAATGACCGACAAAATTACATGGGCGATGCCTGCTATCTAGTTGCTCTTTAAGTATGCCATTCCAGCCCGTTTTACATGCGCCAGTTGAGCCAGGAAGGCAAAAAATACCCGTATTATTGGCAATACCCGCAAACGCTCTGGATTGCACAGTTGAGGTGCCTATCTCTGTGTACGAGATGTACCTAAAGAGCTCGCCAAAGCCCTCGATATTTTTATCAAACAAGACACTCAAGGCTTCTGGTGTCGTATCGCGACCCGTAAAACCCGTACCACCCGTGCTGATGATGGTGTTAATTTGCTCGTCGGCAATCCATTTGGACACGAGTTCACGCAATTTATATTTGTCATCAATTACAATTTCTTTGCTCACAACATTGTGACCAGCTTCACTTATCGCCTCGACCAAATAATTACCTGAAGTGTCGGTTTCTTCATTACGCGTGTCGGATACCGTAAGTACAGCAATATTTAAAGTTTTAAAGTCTTCACTTTTCATTTAATGTCCTATCTCAGACTAGATTGTTTAACCACCTAACATCGCTAAATGTGTGGTTGCACCGGTATAACCTTCATGCAACCAGTGAGTGGCTTCTTTTTGACCTAGCAGTTTTTGCAATTGGAGTTGTAGCCCTTGAACATCATTGCAACGAAGATATTCTCTCAGATCGAGGCCTTGTTCTGCGAATAAGCACAGATGCAGTTTACCGAGTGCCGAGACTCTCAAGCGGTTACAAGAACTGCAGAAATCTTTGCTGTAAGGCATAATGAGACCAATACGGCCAGCATAATCGGGATGTTGAAACTCTTGTGCGGGACCTGCGGCTTTGTCTCTGATAACTCTCGCCCAGCCCTGCTCAATCAAGGTTTTCTTAATCGGCTCACCAGACAAGTGCTGCTGCTTGAAGAACGTGATGTTATCGCCCGTTTGCATCAACTCAATAAACCGCAACGTCACGGGTTTATCCTTTAGCCACGCTTGAAAACGGGTTAATTCAGACGCCGTAAAATGCTGCATCAATACCGAGTTCACTTTCACCGCAACCCCTAAAGCTAGGGCTTTGTCTAGGCCGCGAAGAATTGACTGCAGTTTTTCATGGCCGGTGATAGTCGCGAACGCTTTGCTATCAAGAGAATCGATACTCACATTTAGTGAATCAAGCCCGGCATCACGCCATTTTTCAATGTCTTTTTCTAATCTAAAACCATTAGTAGTTAGTGCAACCTGCTCTATCCCTTGGGTATTTTTAGCCATAGCAATCACGTCGGCTAAATCTTTGCGAAGCGAGGGTTCACCACCGGTGATACGGATTTTGGATGTACCTAGCCCTGCAAACGCCTTGGTTAGGGCTTGCATCTCTGGCAACGTCAGAAACTCCCGTTCGCTATCACATTGGTAGCCGTCAGGAAGACAGTAATTGCATTTAAAATTGCAAACATCTGTTATGGACAGGCGCAAATAATGAAAACGCCTACCATGATGGTCTTGAAGCATATTGTTTAACACCTTTCCAAATTAAAGTCGCTCGACTTTCGGGAGGCTGTTCGATTTCTCTTACAACCCTGGTGGCAAAGGCCACGGCCAGTATTACATATCGCATTTGTGATTCGAATTTGAATCAAGGTCTCAATTAGACCTGCAACTTAGCAATAAAGGCTCGGAGTTTTTCAGTAATTTTGTACTGAGCAGTAAACTTACTTAATTCCTCAAGTGAATACAACATCAATTTCGGCATAGCCTATACATGCTTTGCGCTTAAGAACGGGTAGTGAGAAATTATTTGTAACGAAACGAAACGGACTTACTATAATAAGTCTAATCATCATTCATTTTTGGTTCTATGCGCCGATTGTTCCTGGCATTGGTATTTATTAGTACGTGCGTGTCCGCGCAGGATCCCTTATCGGTTCGCCTCGGGCTGACTATTATCCACGGAGTTAACGATCCTGGTGACGACAGCGCCCCTTACAATCGACTTCTGAGCGAATTATCGCAACTGAGCGGTGTCGAAGTATCCAGCAAATACTACTCAAGTAACCGGGTTAATCATTACTTAGATACAGGTATCATCGACTGTATTTATCCCATATCTAAAGGCGCATACAGGCACGACATTGACACGATTTACACTGATAACTTTAATACCATAAGTTCTCATTTTTTCACCTTGTCTGAGCCCCTGCTAAGTTCGACTGACGCCGCCGTGGGTAAAACCATAGTTTATATTCGGGGTTATTTGTTTGCCAATCTCGTATTCGATAAAACATTAGGCATATCGTTTGTACCAGTGGAATCAGCAGAAACGGCATTGGCTCTTTTAAAAAACAAAAGAGCGGATGGTTATTTGGAATATATGCCAGATTTGCGCTTTGCGATTTCTAACACCTCATTTGCCGAGCTAAAAACTGACTTCACCTCGCCAATACAAGAATTGGAAGACGTGATGGAATGTTCAAATTCGAGCAAAAATTCGCGCGTTGTGGATAGCTTTAATAAAGCTATAACGCATTTAAAAACCAGCGGGAAGCTCGCAGATATACTGCAAGATTACTACAACCTGCAACCTATTAGCGCTCACTAACGCTGCGCTAATAGCCACATAAACAGGTTTATTGGGTAGCTTGGGCAATACCTTTTATTTTCGCCACAATGGCGCGCAGGCCGTTTCCACGTGTAGGACTGATATGCCTTTCCAAGTCTAACGCTTGAAAATAACCGTCGATATCAAAATCGAGTATATCACTCGGAGATTTCTCGTTAAAAGCCGCCAACACCAATACCAATAGTCCTTTGACAATGATGGCATCGCTATCGACAATAAATTCTAGACGTTGATTATTACCAGCGACTTCCAACCACACATTACTTTGACAGCCTTTTACCAACCTTTCTGGCGTATGCAGCTCATCGGGGAATGCAGGTAATGCTTTACCCAAATCGATGATGTATTTGTAACGCTCTTCCCAGCTATCAAAAAAGCCGAGATCATCCAATATTTCTTCTGTAGTGGGTAATGTCATAGTGTTAAAAGAATAATCCTGCTTCTAATTGCGCTTCTTCGCTCATCATATCGCGATTCCAAGGTGGATCAAAAACCAAATCAACATCGACCGACGTTACGTTTGGCACTTTGGCGACACGATATTTCACATCACTTACCAAAACCGGGCCCATGCCGCAGCCGGGTGCAGTTAATGTCATTTGCACCGTGACCTTCCCTGTTTCTTGATTGATGTCCACGTTATAGATAAGCCCTAAAGAAATCAGGCTAATTGGGATTTCAGGGTCGTAAATGGAGTCTAGCGCTTGCTCAACCTGGTCTTTTTTAATGTCACTGTGTTCAACCGAATCGAAGGTTAGCTCTTCCGGTTTCATACCAATAGCGTCGGCGTCGGTGCCATCGATACGCAACATGTTGCCCATCCAAGTAACGGTATAGTTGCCGCCTAGCGCTTGGTTAATAGTAACGAACTGGCCTTCTGGAATTTCCGTTGGCTCACCCGAGGGGACTCTTCGTGCAGGACAAGCACGCAGCGTCACAACCATCTTTTTTTGCATCGTCTGTTAGCCTATGTTGAAGCTCTCGCCACAACCACACTCGTTTACGACGTTGGGGTTATTAAAGCGAATTTCACCATTGATACCGGTAATCACATAATCAATTTCAGTATCCCTTACCAAGGGAATCGAATCTGCCGCGACCAGCAAGGTAATACCGTTTTCCAACTCAACGGAGATATCCCCTTCTTTTGGTTCAGCAACTGAATCCAAAACGTAGGCATACCCAGAACAACCGCTAACCTTAGTACTCAAACGGATCTTCTCGCCAGGAGTGTTGGTGAGCATTTTATTGAAGTGCTCCTTGGCTGCTTCCGTGACTTTGACTAGAGAAGCTTTTGGATCAAATGTGGCTACTGTCATTTATCTCTTCTCCTTAATTACATTAACATCATTTGCACTTTTTTAAGTGCGTCAAACAAGGCATCAATCTCTTCTTTGGTTGTATACATAGAGAATGAGGCTCTGGCTGTACCTGGCACGCCCAATCGGTTCATGAGAGGTTGTGCACAGTGGTCGCCGGTACGTATAGCAACCCCTTGTTTGTCTAAAAGGAAGCCAATATCAGCTGGGTGACCGCCTTCCAATAGGAAGCTCAATACACCAATTTTGTTCTTGGCATTACCTTTTATAATAAAACCTGGAAACGCTTTCGCTTTTTCAACGGCATATTGCATGATGGCTTCTTCGTGCGCCTTGACCGCATCAATATCGAATTGCTTAAACCACTCGACCGCGGCGCCTAAACCTATCGCGCCTGCGATATTTGGAGTACCTGCTTCGAGCCTGTTGGGAAGCTCTCCCCAGCTGGCGTCCTCGTAGCTCACTTCAGAAATCATCTCGCCGCCAGTTTGCCATACAGGCCAATCTTTCAGTACATCTTCTTTGCCCCACAGCGCACCAATGCCTGTTGGCGCAAAGAATTTATGGCCGGAAAAGGCATAAAAATCACAGCCAAGTGCTTGTACATCAACCACACCGTGCGCAATGCCCTGAGCACCGTCGATCAGCACCCAAGCGCCTTTTGCTTTCGCGGCTGGAATAAGTTCTTCGATTGGGTTAATCGTGCCTAAAGCATTAGAGATATGAGGCATAGCAACAAACTTGGTGTTATCGCTAAGCATTTGGTGAAATTGCTCAACAACCAGTTCGCCATCGTCATTTATCGGTACCACCTTTAGGGTAGCGCCTGAATGTTTACACACTTGTTGCCAGGTCACTAGGTTAGCGTGATGTTCCATTTGTGTGACCATCACTTCATCACCTGGGCTCAGGAGTTGCTTTGCGCCATTAGCGACAATGTTTATTGCCTCAGTGGTGCCGCTAGTCCATATCACTTCTTTACGACTGAATGCGTTGACGAAACCAGCAACTGAATCGCGAGCCGCTTCGTAAAGGCGTGTTGCCTCATCTGCCAGAATGTGTGCACCACGGTGCACATTACTATTGTTATTTGAATAGTAACTAACCAACGCATCGATAACCGCTTGTGGTTTTTGCGTCGTCGCGGCATTGTCGAGGTAGACCAACGGATTGCCGTCAATCTCGCGCTGCAACACCGGAAATTGTTTTCTAACTTCGTAGACGTCGAAACTCAATGCTACAGCTCCGCGTTCATTTTTACGAAGCGCTCTTTCAATATTGGACGTAGCCATTCAGCAAGCACTGCATTTGGCATTTCATCAACAAGCGCATTTATAAAGCCAAAGTTAAGCATGACCAACGCAGTGTCTCTGCTAACCCCTCTACTGGTCATGTAGTAAAGCGCAGACTTATCTAATTCAGCAACCGTTGCACCGTGGGCACAACGAACATCATCCGCGTAAATCTCTAGTTCGGGCTTTGTATTGATTTTCGCGTCATCGGTTAACAATAGATTCTTGTTGTTTAGCTCAGCCAGAGTCTTTTGTGCATCACGATGAATATGAATGCGTCCATTAAACACAGCTGTTGCCTTCTCGCCTACGATTCCGCGAACGGTTTCATCAGTAACACAATGACCAATTTCATGTTCGATAGTGCTGTGAAGGTCGAAGTGTTCGCCTTTAGCCAATAAATAAATTGCATTTATTTTGGCAAATGCGTTTTCACCACGATGCAGTACGTCTAAGTCCATGCGACTCAATTCGCTGCCAAAACCCACGATTGTGGCGTTGAGTTTCGCTTTTTTCGCCAATTGAACGTGCGCACCGGAAACGGTTAGCGCTTTTTCAGTTCTAAAACTAAAACGATATAACTCAAGTTCAGCTGACTCTTCTACGAAATATTCAGCAACATGATTAACCAGGCTTTCAACACTACCTGTGTTGTGCTCAATCATCGTCACTTTAGCGTTTTGTCCAACACGCACGATAACACGTTGTTGCGTTTCATTATTTTCGCTAACTAGGTTAACAAGGTGGATTGGTGTATCGATCGTTACACCTTCAGCAACATCAACAATGACTCCATTGTCTGCTAGTACATCGTTGACCAAACCAAATAGGTGTTGGCTGGGTTTTGCCACATTAAATTGTTCACGCGCCCAAACCTGTGTTGACTCAGGTACATTCTCAAGTGAAGCAATGCTCAATCCCGCAGGTAAACCTTCTGGTAGCTGTTGTAGCACGCCGTTGACGAATACCAGTTCAATGGCATCTAACCCCGCTATCGATGAAAATGCGTGTTCATCGTTAGTCGTCCCTCTTTCGAAAGTCTTCTTTTCCAAAGATCTGACAGAGGTGTACTTCCAACTCTCGGTTTTTCTGGTTGGCCAAGATGTTTGCTGCAATAAAGCCATTGAGCCCAAACGTTTGGGCGTAAGCCAATCGTTGACTAGTTGGCCTTGTTCAATAGCATTGGCTAAATATGCGCTCATGCATCTGCCTCTTCAACGTCATAACCTTCAAGCCATGCATAACCTTCAGCTTCAAGCTCTTTTGCCAAACTCGCGTCACCACTTTTAACGATTTTTCCATCAGAAAGTACGTGTACATAGTCAGGTTTAATATAATCAAGTAAACGCTGGTAGTGAGTTACCACGATAAAACTGCGCTTGGGATCGCGCTGACTGTTCACACCTTCAGCGACCACTTTAAGAGCGTCGATATCAAGACCAGAATCCGACTCGTCGAGTATGCACAATGACGGCTTTAACAACAGCATCTGCATAATTTCGTTTCGCTTCTTCTCACCGCCTGAGAAGCCTTCGTTAACACCGCGCTTTAAAAACTCAAGTGGTAAGTTAACTTGCTTACAAGCGAGTTTTGCTGCTTTTAGAAATTCGGCTGAGCTCATTAATTCTTCGCCACGAGCTTCCATGTGCGCATCAACCGCCGCTTTCATAAACTCTAGGTTGCTTACACCCGGAATTTCCACCGGATATTGAAACGCTAAGAATAAGCCCGCGCGCGCTCTTTCTTCGGCTTCCATATCTAATAAATCGTCATTGCCTAAGGTGGCACTGCCGTCAGTCACTTCGTACCCTTCTCTGCCACTTAAGACATAACCTAGCGTACTTTTACCTGCGCCATTTGGTCCCATGATAGCGTGCACTTCACCCGGCTTAATTTCCAGGTTCAGTCCTTTCAAGATCTCTTTATCTTCTACGCTGGCTTGTAAGTTTTTAATTTCTAACATTCTTTAATTTCCTACTTGAGCCAAGTTAGCCCACAGAACCTTCTAAACTGATTTCCAATAATTTGCCCGCTTCTACCGCGAACTCCATTGGTAATTCTTTGAATACTTCTTTACAGAAGCCGTTGACGATCATAGACACGGCTTTTTCCGGATCTAGACCTCGTTGCTGACACAAGAACATTTGGTCATCACTGACTTTTGAAGTCGTTGCTTCGTGTTCGACAATGGCAGATGCATTGCTACTTTCTACGTATGGGAAAGTATGTGCGCCGCACTTATCGCCTATTAACAGTGAATCACATTGGGTGAAGTTACGCGCTTTGCCAGCGGTGGAGTGCATTTGCACGAGTCCGCGATAACTGTTGTTACTGCGTCCGGCAGAAATACCTTTTGAAATGATGGTGGACTTGGTGTTCTTGCCCAAGTGAATCATCTTAGTACCCGTATCGGCTTGCTGTGCGCCACGAGTAAGCGCAACCGAATAGAATTCGCCTACGCTGTTATCACCTTTTAATATACAACTTGGATATTTCCACGTGATGGCAGAGCCTGTCTCAACCTGAGTCCATGAAATTTTTGCATTGGTGTGGCAAATACCGCGTTTAGTTACGAAGTTATAGATACCACCCTTGCCATTTTCATCACCTGGATACCAGTTCTGTACCGTGGAATATTTGATCTCAGCGTCGTCCAGCGCAACCAGCTCCACCACAGCTGCATGCAGTTGGTTTTCGTCGCGCTGTGGTGCCGTACAGCCTTCTAAATAACTAACATGACTGCCTTCATCAGCAACGATAAGGGTTCTTTCAAACTGCCCGGTATTCTGTTCATTTATACGGAAATAGGTAGATAGTTCCATCGGGCAACGCGTGCCTTTAGGGATATATACGAAGGAACCGTCAGTAAATACTGCACAGTTAAGCGCCGCAAAATAATTGTCGTGTTGAGGGACCACTTTGCCCAAGTATTGCTTAACCAGATCCGGATATTTATGCACAGCTTCAGAGATTGGACAGAAGATAACTCCCGCTTCTTCGAGTTTTTCTCTGAAGGTGGTAACCACCGACACAGAGTCAAAAACTGCGTCTACAGCAACACCGGCTAGCATCTCTTGTTCGTGTAAAGGAATGCCTAGCTTTTCATAAGTAGCAAGTAACTCGGGATCAACCTCATCTAGAGACTTTGGCTTGTCCGCCATGCTCTTTGGCGCCGAGTAATATGAAATCGACTGATAGTCTATTTTGGGGTAATTGAGATGTGCCCAGTCTGGCTCCTCCATTTTCTGCCAAACTCTAAACGCCTTCAAGCGCCACTGCAGCATCCACTCAGGCTCCCCCTTGATAGCAGATATTCTGCGTACCACATCTTCATCAAGACCTGGGGCAAACGTTTCTGATTCAATATTAGAAACGAAACCTGCTTCGTATTCTCTATTGATAGCATCTTCGATTTGGTCGGACATAAGCTCTCTGTATTACACTAGTGACTGTGGCTAATAGATTCATCCATGACCTACTTCGCCTTTTTAATAGGGCGCAATGTTAAATTACCTGAGTAATTTACTCAAGTATTTACCTGACAAATTTAGTCAAGTATTACGGTTCACGCCTCGGGGGCGCGTGATTATAGCGAATTTCAGATTTTTTTCTACGTGAACATGCCCCCAATAAGCAGGCCACTGCAACCAATGCACCATATAGATGCAAATAAATGCACCACAACAGGGCTTTAATGGCTTGTTTGAAAAATCCCAACCCAAAGTAACGCACCAATTTCGTGAAATACACGCTAGAAACAAATTGAGAGAGCAATGCTAAATTACTGATATAAAAACATTTTTCACATTAGTAATTTGAATACAGAGGTTATTTTGAATATCTCGCTAAAATAAGAGTTTCTGGCATATTTGTTGTAACTCTATCTCAGAACGAAAGGTTTTAAGTAACCAGCCAAACAGCAGAATTGGTCACTTTGTTAAGGTGCGGGGAGAATCGGTATTAACGTCGACTTTATTACTACGTTTATCAACGAACAAAAATTGCCAGACAGCTTTCGCGATACCGCGGAAAAATTCTATTTGCCGATCGCCGAAAAAATTAGTGCGCAGTTAGATAATTTTAGACTTGAGCCGTTTTTTCTGGGTGTAAATGGCTGTCAGGGTTCGGGTAAATCCACATTAAGTTTGTTTTTGTCTGCGTATTTTTCAGAAAACTCTAATATAAGTGTGGCCGTATTGTCGTTAGACGACTTTTATTTCAGTCGCAGTGAGCGCAACGCACTATCAGTAAAAATAAGTCCATTACTTGCCACTAGGGGCGTTCCCGGAACCCATGACACCGAAAGATTAAAAACGACATTAGCATCGTTAAAAAAATCTGAACGCAATATCCCGCTTCCTCGGTTCGACAAAGCCACTGACGACCCATGCCCAAGCGAAACTTGGCCGGTATTAAAGACGGCTGCCAATCTTGTCATAATGGAAGGCTGGTGTTGGGGTGTCGCAAGCCAAGAAGATAGTGAATTGGCTAACCCAGTTAATCAATTAGAAGCGGAAAAAGATGCTTTAGGTGTTTGGCGTAACTACGTAAATCAAGCACTTCGCAACGATTATGAGCCTCTTTACAACCTCATGGATTACTGGGTCATGCTAAAAGCACCTAGCTTTGACAATGTATATCAATGGCGCTGCGAGCAAGAACACAAACTTAAAGCTAAAATTGGAAACAACAGTGAGACTCGAGTGATGTCAGATGAGCAAGTTTTGGCTTTCATTCAGTATTATCAAAGACTCACTCAACACGGATTAGCAACGTTACCTGAAAAGTGCGATATCGTACTGGGATTGGACGCTAATCGCGTTATCACGCCAATAAAAGGGCTTTAATCATGCGCAGTCAGAGATACCTTATCTTTACTGATTTAGACGGCACCCTACTCGACCACGACACTTACAGTTTCGAGGCGGCTCTTGAAACACTTAACAAGTTGCATCTACAGGGACACTTTGTCATGCCGTGTACGTCAAAGACCCTTGAGGAAGTAGTTCAAATTAGAGGCGAAGTTGGACTAACGACGCCTTTTATTGTTGAAAACGGTGCCGCATTAGTTGTGCCTAAAGATTTCTTTCCCAGTCTTCCCCCAGGTATGACCGAAGTTGAAGATTATTACTTTAAAAGTTTTACCAAAAACAGTGACTACTGGGTATCTCTACTAAACCAACACGCGAGTAACTTTGCTGACCTTTATCAAGGCTTTTCGCAGATGTCATTGCAGCAAATAATCCAGTACACAGGTTTATCAGAAGATGCTGCAGAATTAGCCAGTAAACGTCGTTTTGGAGAACCAGTTAAATGGTTTGGTGACGAACAGTCCAAAGCTGAATTTGTTGCCACAATGACGGCGGCAGGTGCAAACATATTACACGGTGGTCGTTTTATGCACGTTAGCGGTGATTGCGACAAAGGTTCTGCGTTAATCGCGACCACACAACTATTTGAACGAATTTGCGATGATTATGACTTCACGAGCATTGCGCTTGGTGATAGTGGTAACGACATTGCAATGCTGGAAGCCGCGGACATTGCGGTATTAATTAAATCGCCAGCGCACCCATTTCCAACAATAACAAAAACACAAAACATCTATCTCAGTACCCAGTATGGTCCCAAAGGATGGGCCGAAATTCTTGAACAATTAATTTTCAGCACTTAGGAGACCCACCATGGCTGACTTTTATCAAAACGGCGTAATTACTACGCTACACAATTTAGCTGACCGTAGTATCGAGGATCTGGAAGCTGAGCTAAAATCCTTTAGCAAAAATCGCCCAATGGGTCTTTTATTGCCGTCCTTGTATTCAGAAATACAAACACCTGCACTGCCCAACATTATTAATGAAATAAAACAGGTCGATTATTTGTCGGAAATTGTCATTGGTTTAGACAGAGCCACAAAAGACGAATACAAACACGCATTGGAGTTCTTCAGCACATTACCGCAACATCACCGCGTATTGTGGAACGACGGTCCTCGACTCAAAGCGATTGATGCGAAGTTACAAAAGCTAGAACTTGCTCCAACAGAAATGGGTAAAGGCCGTAACGTATGGTACTGCATGGGTTACATACTTGCCTCCGGTAAAGCAGAGTCCGTAGGGTTGCACGATTGTGATATTTTGACCTACGACCGAGGCCTATTAGCAAGACTACTCTACCCGGTTGCTAATCCGCAGTTTAACTTCGAATTTGCCAAAGGCTATTACGCCCGAGTCGCATCTGGAAAAATCAACGGTCGAGTGTGTCGACTACTGGTAACGCCGTTAATCAAAGCCTTAAAGAAAGTGGTTGGTTACAATGACTACCTAGAGTACATGGACAGCTTTCGCTACCCGCTTGCAGGCGAATTCTCTTTCCGTCGCGATGTATTGAATGACCTGCGTATACCCAGTGACTGGGGATTGGAAATCGGGGTGCTTTCGGAAATGCGCCGAAATTATGCATCGAATAGATTGTGTCAGGTTGATATTGCCAGAACCTATGATCACAAACACCAAGATTTATCCTTAGATGATCAGCAACGCGGTTTGTCGAAAATGTCGATAGACATTACCAAAGCCTTGTTGCGTAAACTGGCAACCAATGGCGAGACCTTTAACTCCGGCGCATTTAGAACGATCAAAGCGACCTACTACCGCATTGCGCTAGACTACGTAGAGAAATACCACCAAGACGCCATTATGAACGGTTTAAAACTCGACATTCACACTGAAGAAAAAGCCGTAGAAATGTTTGCACAAAACATCATGACAGCCGGCCAGCAGTTCTTGGAAACCCCAATGGAAACGCCGTTTGTACCTACCTGGAACCGGGTCGTAAGTGCAGTTCCGGACGTACTTGACCAGATTAAAGAAGCGGTTGAACTAGACCACCAGGAGTTTGCAGGTTAGATTCAATTTGGATAACAAAGTGGCATTGGCGATAACGCCGATAAAATAATCACTACAGGCACATTCAAAATGGCAGATTTACAAGTCGCATTAAAACAAAAATTAGTACAGCAGCTGGAAGTCATTTACGAAGACGTAACCATTAACCGAGCATTCGAAACCCTTGCGGATGAGTTGCTTCAGTTAATGCGCTTAGATAAGGAAATCGAGCAACCTAAACCATACAGCAACAACTGGGATGAAAATGATGTCATTCTGATCACCTATGGTGATAGCGTGATTACTGAAGGTGAAAAACCCCTTAACACCCTAAAGACCTTTATGGACAAGTGTTTGGGGGACACCGTGAATAGCGTGCATATCCTGCCGTTTTTCCCTTACAGTTCAGATGATGGTTTTGCCGTTATTGATTATTCCAGTGTGAATGAGTCTTTAGGTGGCTGGCAGGATGTCAGCGACATTGCCAAAGACCGTCGATTAATGTCTGACTTGGTTATCAACCACTGCTCTAGCCGATCAGCTTGGTTTCAAAACTTTGTTCGTGGTGAAGGTACCGGTAGTGATTATTTCTTCACAGCAAGTCCAGAGGACGCCCTGTCAAATGTGGTCAGACCACGCACCTCACCACTATTACGAGAAACCGAAACCAAAAAAGGTATCAAACACGTTTGGTGTACCTTTAGCCACGATCAGGTAGATTTTGACTTCAGAAACCCGGAAGTACTAAAAGCCTTCGTTAAAATAATTCGCCAATACATGGATGCAGGTGTCACCATCTTTCGTATGGATGCTGTGGCATTTTTGTGGAAAATTGTCGGCAGTCCCAGTATCAACTTACCACAAACACACGAAGTCATTCGTTTGCTGCGCTCACTGATAGAACACGTGGATCCAAACGCCGTTATCATTACCGAAACCAATATTCCTAACACGCAGAACTTGACCTATTTTGGTAATGCCAACGAAGCACACTGTATTTACAACTTCAGCCTGCCGCCACTGCTAGTCAACACCCTAATTACTGGCAATTGTTTGTACTTAAAACGCTGGTTAATGAGCATGCCACCGGCACAAAACGGCACCACATATTTCAACTTTATTGCATCTCATGACGGAATAGGTCTACGCCCTGCCGAAGGCTTATTGAGCGATGACGAAATAGGCACCTTAATCAACACCATGAAAGATTTTGGTGGTTGTATATCATGGCGAACCAACACAGACGGTAGCCAGAAAGCCTATGAAATTAACATCGCACTATTTGATGCACTGCAAGGTACTACTGAAGGTAAAGACAATTGGGGACTAGAGCGCTTCATTTGTGCCCACGCTATTATGTTGGGTCTCGAAGGCATACCCGGCATTTATATTCACAGTATGCTCGGTACCCATAATGACTATGAAAAACTGAAAAACACGCATCACAACCGCTCTATCAATCGACACCGTTGGGATTGGGAGTTGTTGCAAGAGAATTTAGAATCAGAGCAAAACCATCACAGCATGGTTTTGTCACGTATGAAACAGTTAATCGATATTAGGCGCAAACAACCTGCGTTCCATCCCAACGCGATTCAGTTTACTTTACATCTTGGACTACAACTATTTGGGTTTTGGCGTCAAAGCCTGGATAGGCAACAAAGTATCTTTTGTGTTAGCAATATTACCGACGAGCCACAGGTACTGCGTTTAGGTGAGTTAAATCTCATTGCCACAAATGAGTGGCGCGACCTGATAACGGGGGTAGAACTATGCGACATCACCGAAGAAGTTAGCTTAGCGCCCTACCAAACGGTTTGGTTGTCCAATAGCTAGCCTTTATCTCAAGAAACTGGGAAGGCCACGGTTACAGATGTGCCCTTTCCTTTTTCGGATTGCAATAAGACTTCGCCGCAGTGACGCTCAACCGCTTTTTTCACTATCGCTAAACCTATACCTGTACCTTCGTATTGGTCTTTGCCATGGAGGCGATGGAATAACTGAAAGGCTTTATCAGCGTAGTGTTGGTCAAAACCAATGCCATTATCTGAGACCATCACTTGGATCCAGCCAAGGTCGTTTGTGCCAATGTCTATGTCAATCTCAAGTGGTCTGTCAGAGCGATATTTAATGGCATTGGAAATGATATTTTGCAAAATACTGACAAGTTGTACCGAGTCGGCTTTTAAATTTGCATCTCCATTGATTTCGATTTTGGCTCGACTATTCTCAATTTCTGTGACCAAGCTGTCGAGGATATCTTTGACGACAGAACGCAGATCGCAATCTTCTAGATTGAGCGCCACTTGCTCTTGAATACGTGAATACGCCAACAAACCGCTGATCATTTTCTGCATTTTCACACCGCCATTGGTCAAATGGCTAAGATAACGCAATCCCTTCTCATCAAAGCTATGTGCGTACTTTTTCTGCAACAACTCAGAATAGTTAGATATCATCCTAAGTGGCTCTTGCAAATCATGAGAGGTAATAAACGCAAACTTTTCTAATTCTTGATTGGAACGCACCAGCTCTTCTTGTTTCTTCGCCAATTCTTGCTCGTTTATCTTTCTGTCGTGGATATCCAAAATCGTACCGACCATGCGACAAGGATTGCCCGCATCATCAAAATTGGCCTGGCCTTTACTCAAGAACCACCTGAACCCAAGGGTGCTGTGCTCAAGGCGATACTCTATTTCGAAAGGTGCTTCCATATCAAAATGGCTGTTGATGGCTGCAAATGTGCGCTCACGGTCATGCGGGTGAATGAGTTTTCGCAGATTTGTCAAAGAAGCTGATATTTCATTATCTTTAAGCCCCAGCATTTCATAAAATCTCGGCGACCAGTACTGCTTATCTTTGTTTACATCAAACCAATCCCAAATCCCCACGGAACTGCCTTGAATCGCAAGTTGAAAGCGCTCCTGGCTTTTTAGATAGGCCATCTCAATGGATTTGGTTTCGGTAACGTCAGTCGCGATAACCAATACCAGTTGCTCATGAGAGATAGGATCAAAAAAAGGAATCTTATCCGTTTTTACCCATCCAGTAGGTGCCCCGGCAGGTGTATATTGCTCCACGATATTCAACTTGGGCACACCAGAGCGTAAAACTTCAAGGTCGTCAGCATGATATTTAGCTGCCATCTCTGGATACAAATCGTAAGTATTTTTCCCAATAATTTCATCAGTACTCATACTCACGGTATCGGCAGCATGTTTATTTGCACGAAGAATAATGTTCTGCTCATCTTTGAGCCACATCATGCTCGGTACACTGTTGAAAATCATCTCAAGCTCAGAAGTCTTGCGGAACAACTCATTTTCTATGGTTATCTTTTCTGATTGATCAAACAGCACCGCAAACGAATGGGCAATGCCACCAACGTCATTGCGGATAGCGGATGCGGACAATAGTAGATTTAGGATCTTGCCGCTTTTGGTGACAAACTCATAGGGGACATTCTCAACACTTCCCTCTTGCATAAACTTAGGAAGGATCACTTCAACCGCTTTTTTCATAGAGGATTCAGACAAAAATTCAGTGGATTTTCTGCCTAGAACTTCATTGCGTGAGTACTCCATTTTACGCAACCAGCAGTCACTGACGTTCACGATTTTACCCTCGTGATCGATGGAGTGCATCATTACTGGTGTATGCACATACAAGGCATTTAAGCGGTGTTGATAGAGCGATTGTTGAGAAAATGTATGGCTGATATTGCGAACTTTGGTCGCCAATAAGTGCAATTTATCTGGGTGAGGTATTATCTCCAACACCCCCATTTCTAACACGCTATGCTCATCTTTCGCTTCAAGTAACGGACTTAGCAATAACGTAGGCACATCAAGAAAATTTAGATTGAGAGTGATGTACTTGAGTAAAGGGACAATGTCTGCATCATTGATATGAAGAATCAAAACAGAAGGCGAATACTTTTGCTCGTATGCATTTAATTCGTTGAAATCTTGGGTGACAAATACGTCAAAATCGTTACTCAAGATATCGATAATATCTGTGGCTTCTGTTTCTGAATACAACAATACCCTTTGTTTGTAAGACATAAATCAGCCCAGTTTTAGTTTTGCCAGTTTCAGCCACGTTGTACTTATCGCTGAAATCAACTCCACTAGTTCAGCATAACTTGCCGGTTTAACGAAATACGCTGACGCATGATGTTCATAACATCGATTTATATCCTGCTCTCTCGCTGAAGAAGTCAAAATAACTGTGGGGATCCCTTTTGTATGGTGTGTACGTTTCAGCGCATCCAGCAGCTCTATTCCTGATATTTTTGGGATATTGATGTCAAGAATAATAAGCGACGGCAATGGCGGCCTGTCATCAATTTTATTAGGCATAAGGTATTCAAACGCGTCTTCACCGTCGCGAATCGAATTGATCTCACCATCAAACCCTGTTTCCTCCAGAGCGTTGGTTATCAGGTCTATATCTCCCTCACAGTCCTCGATTAATAAAATCCTATGTTTATCAGCCATTTAATCTCATAATTTTACAGTTTGAATCTGTTGTTATTAAGTTAACACAATTAAATAAAAAAGGTGGCAATTCGCCACCTTTTAGTAGTTCTATCCCGGCTAGAACTTAGCGCCTAACCATAACCACAGCTTGTCAGTATCGACTTTAATATCACCTGCTTCATAGGCTGCATACTTCACGCCCATAGAAAAAATATCATTAATCTTTCTGGTGTATTGTAAGTTGATTTCACTCCCTAAATCGCTCACACCATTAGACGGGGATTCTGCAGAAAACTTGTGATAGGCAATTAAATACTTTCCGCCCGCTGCGCTGCCTAACACTTTCATATAAGCATCTTCAAGTCCTTGCGCAGGCGTCGATAACCACATATCTGCCCAACCGTTGAACTTGTGCAGCGTTGCTAGTGGAGTCGAGAAACCATAGTTACCGTCGTCAGACCCCAATGACTCATAACCCACTTTAAACGTCGTTTTCTGGAACCCTAACCCAGCTTCAAACATCCAAAAATCAGCAGAGAAATTACCCGCACCTGATTCGCTGGTTTGATTCGCATATTCCAAGTGGTAATTTAGCTTCGCTTTATCCAGTAACTTCTTGCCAATGAGGCTAAAGCCCACTGTGTCTAGACTGTTATCGGTGCCATTGTCCACCTCTAACATGTAGCTATAACCAGTAAACTTACCCAACGCAGTATTGGTACTGATGTTAAGCAAATGGTCTTTAGAATCTAAATCTGCATCGTCAGAGAAAATGCGATTACGCTTGTTGACGTAGTAATATTTAACGGTCACGGCGTTATCAAACAGTTTTGAGTTGATACCAAAGGCATCAAATGTTTGTCTGTCTTGACGCCAACCTACGTGCCCTACATGACGTTGTCCGTCAAGAGCGATAACCTGTCTACCGAGTTTGACGGTTGTGCTTTTATTTTTGTATTGAATAAAGCCTTGGTCTAGTTCGGTGAATTTAGGATCAGCAATGACCGAATATACACCTGGATTAACGCCACTAGGTGGAACGCTGTAGTCATCCAGTCCAAAGCTGTTGCTATTGTTTTCAATCTCAGCTACCACGGAAAAGCCATTAACGCTGCCCGAGATAAATGATAAACGGGTGCGCAGGGTTAACGTATCCGCATCTTTTAACGCATTGTCTTGCTCAACCGCTTCATAACGAAGTCGCAGGTCAGCCTTAAACTTGGCGTCTGACATAAACTTTCCCTCATCATCAGCTAGCGCCAAAGAAGGAACAGAGGCAGCAAGGGTGAGTCCCAATGCAGCCGCTATGGGTTTGAGTGTGTGTTTCATGTTCGTGCTCCGATATTATCGATTTAGTTATAGCGCAATGTCCTTATACTTTGATATTAGACTAAAGAAGCATACTTTCTAAGAATTTTTATCGTGGTAATAATAAGTAGCTTTAATTATCATTTGAATTCAATACTGTTGCAGTGATGTGACAGGTACACTTACGTTGCGAGGGATTCGTCTTATGTTCAGAAAAAATTTGCTAGTGTGTATGGTTGCATGGGTGTTGCTCCTTGGAACGTCGCATGCCAATACGACTTCAGTATGGAAGCTCGAAAAAAACGGCAACACGATTTATCTTGCCGGTACGATGCATCTGTTAAAAGAAGGTGATTACCCTCTACCAAATGCATTTCACCATGCTTTTGACAATAGCAAAGTGCTTGTATTAGAGACTGACGTCGGCCAGCTTAGCGCGCCGAGTTTCCAACAAAAACTGCAAACAGAAATGTTGTTGCCACAAGGCCAAACATTGGATCAGTTCCTATCTGACAGTACCCTTAAGCAAGCTCAACAGTTCGCAAATTCACGCGGAATTCCGTTACAAGCTATGTCTGCATTTAAAGCAAGTTTTGTCGGGCTGACATTTGCTGTGGTTGAATTACAGCAACTAGGTCTGACTCAAGTTGGGGTCGATCAATTTTTTCACGATAAGGCAAAACAAGAAGCTAAACAGCTGGCTTTTTTGGAGACGCCTGCACAGCAAATCCGATTCTTAGCAAACCTCGCTGACGGTGACGAGGACGCCTACATACGATATACCTTGAAAGATATTGAGAAGCTTCCCGAATACCTTGATAAAATGCATCATGCTTGGCGCAATGGACAACCACAGTATTTTGAACAAGAACTCATACCTTCTATGGTCGAGGACTTTCCGTCTATTTATCAGTCTTTGTTAGTCACTAGAAATAAAAATTGGATGCCAACTTTACTTTCGTATTTTAATACTGAAGAAACTGAAGCTGTATTTGTTGGTACATTGCACCTGCCAGGTTCCGATGGTCTGCTCAATATGCTTGCCAAACACGGCGTGAAAGCCACACAACTGTGAGGAAGACGACACTCAAAATGGATTCTTGTTACGCACCTGGGTTAATTCCGCCCGATATCGCGCTGCAACAACAATTATTATCAATTACCGCGATTGATAAAACTGAAGAAGTCACTATCGAAGACGCCTTGTATCGCGTGGTTGCCGATGATATCAGCGCACCTTTTAGCGTTCCCATGGTAGACAACTCTGCAATGGACGGTTACGCCTTCTCTGGACATGGGGTGACGGCTGGCTCGCAATTAACCATTGTTGGTAAGGCATTGGCAGGACATCCCTTTGAGGGCGATGTAAAACCTGGCGAGTGCATTCGTATTATGACAGGCGCCGACTTACCACCCAGTTGTGACCCCGTGCTGATGCAAGAAAAAGTGACGCTCGACGCTGACCAAGTAGTGGTTAATGCTGATATCACTCTAGGGCAAAGTGTCCGTAAGGAGGGGGAAGATGTCACAGCAGGCAGTATTGTCGTTGCCAAAGGCACTCGTTTGTTGCCTGCACACTTGTCACTGCTAGCCTCGCTTGGCATTGCTCAACTTGTGGCTTATAAAACGCCCATTGTCGGTCTTATGGCCACGGGCGACGAACTGGTCGAACCCGGAAATGTATTAGCCAGCGGTCAAATTTACGAAAGCAATAGAACTGGCCTTAAAGCATTACTTGCAAAAATGAATGTTCAGGTAATCGACTATGGCATTATCAAAGATGACCAGCAAAGTATTGCTGAGATATTCACAAAGGCGAGTCAAGAGTGCGATTGGCTAATCAGCAGCGGCGGCGTATCTGTTGGTGATGCGGATTATGTAAAAGATGTGCTAGATCAAAACGGCAAAGTTGATTTTTGGAAGGTCGCTATAAAACCCGGTAAACCTTATGCCTTTGGTAAACTGGGAGATTGCTATTTTTCTGGGTTACCCGGTAATCCGGTATCGTCGTTTGTCACGTTTGAACAGTTTGTTGTCCCTGGTCTGCGTAAACTCTCTGGTGCAAACTTCAACGCTCGCCCCATATTTAAAGCGCAGTTACAATCAAACTTTAAAAGACGGCCAGGACGGGAAGAGTATTTGAGGGCTTTTGTAGAAAATAACGAACAAGGTGACGCTGAGGTAGCTATTTTACCTGGGCAAGGCTCTGCCGTTATGCAAACCTACAGCAAAGCCAATTGCTTCATTAAGGTACCTGCCCAAGTCGCCTCAATGGCTATTGGTGACATCGTTGAGGTGCAACCTTTTTTTGAATACCTGCAGTAAGCCCTGATGAGGCTGTTCACTGAAGTTAAATCACTTGCCAAGCTCGCTTGGCCTTTGTTGATCGCACAAGTTACCCAAATGCTTATGAGTGTTTTTGACACCATCATGGCCGGCAGAGTATCAGCGACAGATATGGCGGCGGTGGCCATTGCTTCGAGTGTGTTGATGCCTATTCTCATTTTTATTCAAGGTGTGCTGATGGCGTTGCCACCTATTATTTCTCGGCTCAATGGCGCAAAACAATTCCAAGACATACCCAATTATGGCCACCAGGTTTTCTGGCTGGGACTAATGCTTACCCTCCCCGTTGCGCTGCTGAGTCAAGTAACTGATGACATCTTGAGTGTGGTACCGATGGAGCAAGAACTCAGGACAATCGCCGCGGAATATCTGTCCTACATGTTAGTCGCCATGCCTGCCTTCGCTATATATCAAACATTCAGGCAATATTTAGAAGGTCTTTCCCACACCAAACCTACCATGGCAATCTACCTAATAGGCTTGGCCATCAATATCCCAGCCAATTATATATTTATCTACGGAAAACTCGGCTTACCCGCGTTTGGCGGTGCCGGATGCGGTATAGCCAGTGCATTGGTATTTATCATGATGATGTTCGCCAGTTGGTTATATGTTAAGTATTCGCAAAAAACGCAAAACACACCATTTTTCAAACAGGTGAATCTCCCCGAATTCGACAAACTCAAAGAAGTATTTCTACTCGGGCTGCCCATCGCACTTGCATTACTTTTTGAGGTTTCGTTATTTGCCGTTGTTGCCATTCTTCTGGCTCCCCTTGGTGCCAGTGTGGTGGCATCGCATCAAATTGCTCTCAATGTTTCAGGTTTACTATTTATGGTTCCGCTTAGTATCGGCTTTGCAGTCACCATAAGAGTTGGATTTCTGCTAGGCGAGAAACAACCTGGTTATGCTCAAAGTGCGGTTAACGGTGGCATGCTTTTGGGTTTACTTTTAGCTGGGGTAAATGCCTATATCTCTATATTTTGGGGACATTCCATAGCAACCTTGTATTCAGAAGAAGCCATTGTGGTTGCAATGGCAACAGACCTCCTAATCCTAGCAGCTATCTTTCAGTTCTCAGATGCTGCGCAAGTCATCGCAGGTTGTGCGCTTAGAGGATATAAAGATACTAAAGCCATGTTTTACATCACGCTCGCTACCTATTGGGGCGTCGGCCTTACCAGCGGTTATGTGTTGGCATTAACTAATATGATATTTCCGGCCATGGGCGCGGCCGGCTTTTGGATTGGTTTTATTATCGGCCTTACCAGCGCAGCTATTGCGCTTGGAGTTCGATTGATTTTAATTCAAAAACAACAAGATACGATCTAATACTTGGTAAAATTCGTATCATTAGCCTTTAGTATTAAAATTAACATTCATACTTGTGAAACACGTTAAGTTGCCGTTTAATGAAACAGCAGCAAAAGGTTCCGGTTATCCATATGACGATAAAACTCAAACTGATATATTCAGTAGTTGGTCTCGCCGCTCTGTTTTTGGCAATCATCGTATTCACGCAAGTCCTGGATTCGAGACTTAACACGAGTATCGAAGAAGTTACGCGCTTAGCGCAAGACGGTTCCAGACAGTCCAGAATGTCGGGCGAGAATATTCAAGCTGCCCAATCGTCCCTCGCTAACATGGCAACAGCTACGACTACCCTATCTGACGATTTACAGCAATCCAATCAGCAAGTTCAAATCGTCGCCCGAAAAATAAACGCCATAGCGGTACAATTAGAGGAATTTACAGGCGGAATTGAAGACTTACTTGAGTTTCTGCCAGAAGGCGATGCACTCTATGAAGCTGAAGATTTGGTAGACGAGATTGGCGATATCCAAGAAATATTAAATCGCGAAGCGCTTGTAGGGCTCAATTCAATGACCAACAGTGTCAGCCAGTTTACAGCAGACCTACAGTCTAAATCTGCTGAACTGAACCAGCTATCGGATGGCTTTTCAGAAGTCGTGCAAGGCACAGAAAGCGTGCAACGAGGCAACCAAGCGATTGCGAGCAATCTGACAGACTTAGGTGAGTCGCAAAGCGCAAGCGCATCAGTATTGATGATGGTGTTAATAGTGGCCGCGTTTATCGCTGGGGCGGCGATGGTTTTTATACTACGAGCAGTTACTACCCCACTAGGATCCATTAACAAAACGCTTGGCAAAATATCTCAAGGCGATTTAACCAAGCGTGTAAATATTACTTCTAACGACGAATTCGGTGATCTGGCTACATCAGTCAATATACTGGCGTCGAACACCCAAAATGTGATTGCAGAAATAAACAACGAAGCTGAAAAACTTTTGAACATTGCCCACGAGCTGCACGACACCAGTGAAAACAGCAATAAAACGATCAACACGCAACAAGAGCAAGGCGAATCAGTGTCTGATGCTATGTTGCAGATGGCGCAGGCAGTCGAAGAAGTTACCCAGGCAGTTATTGCGACAGCTAACTCATCGCAACAAACAGATGAACATGCGAAGTCAGGTGCTGAGGTGGTTAATCGCAACGTGCAAACTATGCAACACTTAAGAGCCAACATAAGCGATGCAGCGAAAGCGGTGTTGCAGCTAGAGGAAAACTGTCGAGAAATCGATACTGTAATTGAAGTTATTCGCAGTATTGCTGAACAAACCAACTTGCTAGCACTAAACGCCGCCATAGAGGCCGCGCGCGCAGGTGAACAAGGCCGAGGCTTTGCCGTAGTTGCCGATGAAGTGCGCTCTCTAGCAACGCGTACTCACGACTCTACGAGTGAGATAAATGAAATCATCGCCCGCTTAAACGAAGGTAGTCAGGCGGTTGTCAACACTATGAAAACAAGTCAAGAAAGTGCTACTGCGGCAGCAGAAAGTGCGAGAGAAATTGGCGATATGTTCAACAGCATTGGTGAGCAGGTAGGTGAAATCAGCAAGATGAACAATAACGTTGCGGTCTCTGCTGAAGAGCAAAGCGTGATGTCACGAGATATATCCAACAGTCTTAACGTTATTCAAGTACTCAATCACGAAAGCGTGTCAGAAGCCAATAATGTCCTTACCGCGAGTACGGATATAGACACAGCAAGCGCCAAGCTAGTGGACATGCTGCACAAGTTCAAAGTTGCCTAAGGTTAGTTAATTGCGCAAGTATACCAAGGCGACAATTATTCAAAATCGATTATAACTAAATGTTATAAATTTCTATTATGCTACATTGGAGAAAATACCCGATCTAGCTAGTATTAAAATTAATTATAAAACGTTTATTTTTTATAGGCTTACATCCAAGGGGAATGTCATGTTAACTGCAAGAAAGGGTTATTTTAAGCAATTCCAATTATTTGCTGCGGTCTGTACCGTGCTGGCGAGTATTGTGGCAATACCAGCGCATGCTGCAGAACCTACAGCGGCAGAATACGGAACCATTTTGAACCTCAGTGGTCGACAGCGCATGCTCACTCAGAAAATGAGTAAAGAAGTTCTATTGGTTGCATTGGACGTGGATAAAGCCGCCAATATCGACAACCTTAAAAACACATCAGCGCTGTTTGATAAAACCCTAAAAGGGTTGAAAGACGGTGACGCCAGTGTTGGACTTCCTGCAACCAGTTCAAAGCGCATTTTGCGCCAATTAACCAAGGTTGAAGAATTATGGGCAGACTTCTACCCTACCATTCAAGCTATCACTTCAAGCGGCTCAGCAAGTGCCGAGCAAATCGCTGAAATTGCGGCAAAAAATCTGCCACTACTAAAGCAGATGAACAAAACCGTAGGCGCTTATGAAAAAGCAGCCGCTAAAGGCGGTTTATCAACCGACCCAGGTCTTGCAGCAACTATTAACCTTGCGGGTAAGCAGCGTATGTTAACCCAAAAAATGAGCAAAGAATTTTTACTTATCGCTTATGGTCAAGACGCTGAAGCGAATCGCTTAAGCCTACTAGAGACATTAACCCTATTCGACCGCACATTAACAGGGTTATTTAGCGGCGACGCAACCCTAGGCCTTCCAGGTAACCCATCAGCGGGCGTAAAAGCGCAATTGGACGTCGTACAGGGTCTTTGGACTAGCTTCAAACCAATTGTAGAAGCAGGTTCCGCAACGGGTTCAAGTATTGCAGCCGGTCAAATTTCTCAACTTGCAAGCAGTAACTTACCGCTTTTAAGAGAAATGAATAAAGCGGTTGGCATGTACGAAAAAGAATCTAGCTAAAACTGAACTAACAAAAACAATAAAAATCTGCACAATCTGATGGGAGTTGTTTCGTGGCTACAGCAAAAGGACCGTTAAGTAAGTTAACGATTAAGGCAAAGTTAGTTGGTGGCGGCATCGTAATAGGGTTACTGTTGTTATTTGTTATCGGCTTAACGGTAACAACCTTCAGTAGCCTCAATTCGGGATTTGAAACTATCATGTCCCAAGCTGAAACCGGCGTAAACAATTCCCAATCTACCGAAGCGAGTATTACTTTAGCAGACAGTAAGCTTACTGAGCTGTCTACGCAAATGACCACACTTGCTCAAGACATCTCAAGAACAAATCAAAATATTCGTATTCTTGAACGAAAAATTCAGAGCTTCGCGTCAAGCCAAATCGATGTAATAGAAGAATTGGAAGCCATTGCAGAAGAAATGGAGGAAGTTGACACTTTATATATGGTGGAAGACCTTACCGATACTGCAACTGACATCGAGGAGACTATACGTCGAGAGGGTCTTGTGAGTCTGTCTAACACTGTCAAGGAAATGTTTGCCTTTAACGATGAGATTCAAAGGAAAGTTGAAGAAATTCAAAAATTAACGGCAGATTTAAATCAAAGTAAGCAGTTGAGTAACGAAGTTTTAACCGCTAACCAGGAAATTAAGGATATGTCCCTGGGCTTTGAAGAAGAAATCGCAGGCTCACGTAATGCTATATCAGGATTCTTAATCTTTGTAGTGGTCTTCTTAAGTGTTGGAATGCTATTGCTAACACGCTCAATTATTAGTTCACTTAACAGTGCAATTAGAGTCTCTAAAAGTATTGCTGCCGGTGATTTAACCACCAATATTGTGATTAAATCCGACGACGAAGCAGGCCAATTGTTGCGTTCAATGCAAGAAATGCAAAGCAACCTGACTCAGGTAATTGAGCGTGACGTACACATGTTGGTGCAACAAGCAGGTGACGGTAACCTTAATAATCGAATCAACCTACAAGGCAAAGAAGGTTGTTATCGTGCCCTTTGCAACGGCATAAATGACTTAGTTGGTATTTCGCAGCAGGTGGTGGAAGACACCAGTCGCGTGATCAGCGCACTTGCTGAAGGCGATTTATCGCAAAATATTAATACTGAATATCGCGGCGCGTTTGATGAACTTAAACGAAACGCCAATGCAACGACAAGCAAGCTTAGAAGCGTTATTGAACGCGATATTCAAAGCTTAGTGAACAAAGCCCGTAACGGCGATTTAACCGACCGAATCGACCTTTCTGATAAACAGGGTTTTTATCAAGATTTAAGCTCCGGCATCAATGAACTGGTAACTAACAGTGACAATATTATAAGCGATTCATTGGAGGTGTTAGGTGCCATGGCTAAGGGTGACCTGAGTAAACACATTAAGCGTGATTACCGTGGCTCGTTCGATAAGCTAAAACAGGATGCCAATGCTACAGTCGACAAACTGGTCGATGTTATTGAAGGTGATATTCAATCGCTGGTAAACGCAGCGAAACAAGGTGACCTGTCTCAACGTATCGATACAGGCGATAAGACAGGCTTCTTCTTTACCCTGAGCTCTAGCATTAACGACTTGGTTAATGACGCTGAGAATATCGTCTCAGACACAGGCACAGTGCTCAAGGCACTATCTGAAGGCGATTTATCTAAACGTATTGAGAATGAATACTTGGGTTCATTTAATCAGCTGAAAATGGATGCCAACAATACTTCAGATCAACTTTCCAACGTCATTGAAAAAGATGTACAACAGTTAGTGGATGAAGCTAAAGCAGGTAAGCTAAACCGTCGTATAGATTTAGCCGGTAAGTCTGGGTTCTATCGCGGTTTATCTGAAGGTATCAACGAATTGGTGAATACCAGCGCCCAGGTGGTCAACGACACAAGCCGCGTGTTTGGCGCGCTTGCCGCGGGTGATTTATCGAAGACGATAGACACCACCTATCGTGGCGACTTTGACAAGCTTAAATCAGATGCAAACGCTACCATTGGTAAATTACGTGAAGTGATTGAAGGAGACATTCAACAACTCGTAGATGCCGCCAAAAACGGTGACCTTTCCAGTCGTATTGAACTGGAAGGTAAAGCAGGGTTTTTCAGCACATTAAGTGGCAGTATTAACGAACTTGTCGATGTCTGTGATCAGGTAATCAGTGATACGGCGAACGTCGCAAGTGCCCTCTCTGACGGCGACCTTACTCAGAAAATACCGAATGAATACAAAGGTGTGTTCGACGAACTTGCCTCTAATATCAATTCATCTGTCGATAACCTCGCCTCAACCATGACCCAAATCAGAGACGCCGCCGACAGTGTAAATACGGGCTCTGATGAAATAGCGGTAGGCAATAATGACTTGAGTGCTCGCACGCAATCGCAAGCGACTGCGCTTGAAGAGACAGCCGCTACCATGCAGGAAATGACGGAACAAGTGAAAAGCGCAGCTGAGAGAGCAGCTGAGTCTTCTCAACTTGCCAATTCCTCTGCGCGTATCGCAGAACACGGCGGCGAAGTTGTCGAACAAGCGGTAACCGCAATGGAAGAAATCAACCGCTCTAGTCGCAAGATTTCAGACATTATCGGCGTCATCGATGAAATCGCTTTCCAAACTAACCTCCTTGCTTTAAACGCTGCTGTTGAAGCTGCGAGAGCCGGTGAGTCAGGTCGCGGTTTTGCGGTGGTGGCGGGCGAAGTTCGCAATTTGGCACAGCGCTCAGCCCAAGCAGCGAAAGAAATAAAAGCGCTTATCGTTGAAAGCAGTAGCAAGGTTGATGAAGGCAGCGAGTTAGTCTCCAAAGCTGGCGAAACCCTTAAGGAAATTATGCAGTCTGTGGCCAGTGTCACCTCTGCGATAGAAGACATTAAAACTGACGCTGCAGAACAGCAGTCTAGTATTGAACAAATTGCGGTTGCCACAGATAGTCTCAACGAATCTACACAACAAAATGCGGCTCTAGTTGAAGAATCGACTGCGGCAGCTACGTCGTTGAATCAGCAAGCCAACCAAATGTTTAATTTGGTGGAGCAATTCAAACTCGATGCCAACCAGGTGAGCAGCAAAAAGACGAAAGCGGTCGAAGTGAGTGAAGTTGCGCCTTCGGCTGCTCCAGTTACGGCTCCAAAGCCAGCGAAAAAAGAACCCAAACCCGTTGAGGTCGCGAAACCGGTTGCCACCCCCCCTACCCCGATTTCAGATGCCTTTGACTCAGATGAGACAGGTGAATGGGAAGAGTGGTAGTTCTCAAAAACAAATAAGCAATTAGAAAACAACGCGAAAGCGTTGTCTTTTTATGTGCACTGAGACAATTTGTAATCTCCCAAAAGCATCAACCAAACATTTCACTGATATTCCAGATTCAATCTGATATCGTTTACACAAAACAACAATAAGTAATATATATGGCACTTGATAAACACCCGATGTGGCGTGCACCGCAACATCATATGGATTCGGATGATGCACACGACCACGTACATTGGATCGAATTGTTTTACGATTTAATTCACGTCGTTATTATTTTCCTACTGGGTAACTATTTAAGTGAACATTTGCATCTAAACGGCTTCTTGGTTTTTGCCGGTATGTTCATCGCTATTTGGTTTGCCTGGGCAGATTCCAGCGTTTTTAACTCCTTGTACGTCAGTACCGACGTAAAACACCGGCTTATCATGTCCAGCCAAATTGTAACGGCCATGATAATGGCCGCGTCAATCCCGTCAGTTCATAACAAAGGTTGGATGTACTTTGCATTAGCGTTTGCCGCCAATCGCTTTATAACCGCGTTTTTATACTACCGAACCAATAAGTTAGGCGTAGAAGAAACGATTTTAGCGAGTAAAGTAAGTCGAAATTTCTTTGTACTGGCAGTGGTATTCGCTATAAGTGCATTCCTTGCTGCCCCTTACAGTTACATTTTGTTTGCAACCGGTATTGTCGCCATTCAACTGCTCTACATGTTACCTAAAATTGGCGTATTGGAATGCCACCGCTTTGTTCCGAGAATGGGACACATGTCGGAACGCTTTGCTCTGTTATTACTGATTGTTGTTGGAGAAGGCTTCTTTAAACTAGTCGTTACACTGGCTGAAAAAGGCATTTATAAAATTAGCCCTGACATTTTTATCAATTTTGTTTTTGGCGGGTTTTCAGTTTTCGTGTTGTGCTGGATTTATTTCGACTTCGTAGGCAACGGCAAACCTAAAAACACCAACAAAAGTACGCTAGTGAATTGGTGGTTAGCACACCTCTTTTTGATGTTAGCAGCAGTGATGGTTGGCGTAGCATTGGCTGGTGAAGTTAAAGTCGGCATATGGGATCCTTATCCACTGAAATACGCGGTAATCGGCTGTACTGGCCTCGCGCTGTATTTGGCCTGCTTACTGTGGATACAATTTAATATTGAAACCCGTGTGGCGCACAGATTCGCAACCACAAAGATTCGAATCTTCGGTATTGCCATGGCATTTGTGACCCTTGCGGTTGTGCCATATGTGCCTTCCATCGTTGGCAATATACTGTGGGGAATCGCGCTTATTTCTCAAATAGCGATACCATTGACGCGTGCTTACATCACTCTGTCACAAGAGGAAGCTGAGGCGGAAGCTATCCTAAAAAGCGAAGGCAAGCACTAAACTAGTCGCCCTTGTTATGATAAAAAATGGGCTTGTCGCAGTGTGGACAATTCATCAGTTTTAATTGTTCTACACTGCGCGTTTGAATAAGGCTCTCCAGCACATCGGTTGATAGGTCGAGCTTATCTGCAAGAGCGTCTAACTCTTTGCGTTCTATATCGGTCACCACTCCATCGGAAAGTGCATTGGCCACTTCAACTTCAAGTAAACGCTTTCTCAGGCGCAATTCATCACCAAACTTGGCGGCCAACATTGCTGCCGGAAGTGCCACTACCCCCACACCTAATAACATGATAAAGATTGAAATAAACTTACCTAAAAAGGTAACAGGCGTGACATCGCCATAACCGACAGTGGTCATGGTAACCACTGCCCACCACATAGCGCTGGGGATACTGTCGAATACCTCAGGCTGCGCCTGATTTTCAATGCTGTACATAATACTGGCAGATAAAATAACCAGAATGATAACCGTAAAAATAGCCGCACCAATGGTGGCTAATTCTTTGTACAAGACACTCGCAAACAAATTAAGCCCTTTAAAATAGTGGGTTAATTTGAGTAGGCGTAACATTCTTAGCATGCGTAAATAACGCAAGTCGATAGGGACAATAAACGCAAGATAAAAAGGAGCTATTGCCAATAAATCAATAATTGCCACTGGCGTCAGCATATATTTAACGCGCGAGCGTATGGGTTTGGTTTCATCCAGGTCATTCGCTTCTAAGCTAACCCATACACGTGCAAGATATTCGATTGTAAAGATGATGACCGACACCAGATTAAAGAGCTGAAACTCGGTGTGATAACGAATGCCAATAGGCGGGTAAGATTCGATAATAACTGCGGTGACATTGGCAAGAATCAACGTAACAATAAACCCACTCACCAGTTTGTTACCCAGCGACCGACTGAAATCCTTCTCTAGTAAGTTATATGCAGTTTGCCTTGTCGTCATAAACATCCTTCAGTGTTTTTTATAAAGTAACACAGGGCATTTGAGCTGGCTATTTGCGATAAGGTTGAGACAAAAAAGGGCGGAAAACCGCCCTCTCTCATTGTCCAATGTCAAGCATCTACACTTGCATGTGTTTGTTTATAGGAAGGTCTCGAATGCGCTGACCACCCGCTCTAAAAATAGCATTGGTTAACGCAGCCGCTACAGGTGGTGTACCTGGCTCGCCAACACCGCCAGCGGGCGCATCTGAAGAGATAATGTAGGTTTCTATCTTAGCCGGAGTTTGATTGATTCGTGCAACCGGATAGTCGTGATAATTAGATTGCTGAACTCGACCATCTTTGAAACTGATCTCGCCCATCAGTGCAAGCGACAGTCCGAATATCATTGAACCTTCTTGTTGTGATTTAACGCGGTCTGGGTTCACCACCGTACCTGCGTCAATAGCCGAATGCATCTCCATCACGGTAACCTTGTTATTCGCAATATTCACCTTTACAGCGACTGCCACATAACTCACAAAACTGCGGTGTACGCTGATCCCCCACCCTTCGTTTTCTGCGGTAGCTTTATCGGCACCTGATTTGTCTACCACTAAATCTAATACGGCTTTTAAGCGTTTGGTGTCAATTGGAAACGTATCTAATGATTCCCCATAGTTTGAAAATTCAAAGCCCTGTGATTTAGGATCAACCTTTCTATCGGACCCTATTAATTGATGCCACATCTTATGTGGGGCTACGTTAGCCGCAACAGCGACTTCATCAACAAAGGAACCACGCGCAAATGCATGCTGGATATTAGATACCGAACGCACCCAACCAATTCGGGTGTGCGCGTTGGCTTTATGAGTTTCGCAACTTAAATTAGCAACTTCAAAGGGGACATCGGCAAAGCCCAACGATAGTTCACCACCGGAAGGTTCGTCAGCTTGACCGTTAAACGTCCAGCTAATACTCGGAAACGCGGTTCTTTGGATCCAGCTGGTCACTTGTCCATTTTCATCAAGTCCCGCCTCAAATCGCTGCGCACTGATAGCGTGAAAATAACATTGCTGAATATCGTCCTCACGACTCCAAACAACTTTTACAGGTTTACCCGTTTCTCTCGCCAGTAATGCCGCTTCAACTGAAAAATCCGGTTTTGATTTACGACCAAAACCGCCACCCAATAGGGTCACGTTAACTTTCACTTTGGATTTATCGATGCCTAATACCTGAGCAACCGTATTTTGCGTCGATTGAGGTGTTTGCGTACAAGCCCAAATTTCCACCGCGCCATCAATAAAAGTTGCTGTAGCCGCAGGCGGTTCCATTGGTGCGTGCGCCAAATAAGGTACGGTGTACTTTGCAGTTAACGTTTTCGAAGATGATGCTAGTGCAGCGTATGCATCTCCCGCACTGCGCTGCACTTTACCTTTGCCAGCGACTTTTTCCTCTAAAGCTTTTAAATAATCAGAGGAATCGTGTTTAGCATTATCATGGTCAGTCCATTGCACATTTAACAGTTTGGCGCCTTGCTGCGCGGCCCAAGTATTCTTCGCTAAAACAGCAACACCGGGAAGGGAGTTAAAGCCCACAGGAAATTGGCGTTCTGGCATTTTAATGACCTGAGTAACACCTTTAAATGACTTGGCAGCCGCTTCATCGAAACTCTTTACATTGGCGCCAATCACCGGCGATCGCACTATGCTGGCTACCAACATTCCTGGCAATTGTACGTCTTGTCCGAATGTCGTGTCGCCCACTAGCATATCTGGCAAATCGACAATTGTGAGGTCTTTACCTATGTATTTAAACTCTGATTTATCTTTAAGCTTGACTTGATCATCAGCTGGCATATTCAACTTGCTCGCCGCCACAGCCAGGTCGCCATAGCCCATCGTTTTACCTGAAACCTTGTGAGTCACCTTATGCGCCGCCGCTACAACTTCAGATACAGGCACTTGCCACTGATCAGCAGCCGCCTGTGCCAGCATTGCACGAGCCGAAGCCCCCATTTTTCGCATCGTTTGGTAAAAGTGTCTGATTGAACGAGAACCATCGGTGTTTTGACTGCCATATTCCTCATTGGCAAGTCCTTGCACAATGTTAACGCGTTCCCAATCCGCTTCCATTTCATCGGCAAGCACTTGTGGTAGGCCGGTTCGAATCCCCTGTCCCATTTCACTTCGATGACAAATAATATTGACCGTACCATCTGTATCTAGGCTGACAAATAGGTTTAACGTGTAGTTAGCCGCAGCCGCCATAATGGGAGAAAAGCTAGGAATAGTCGCGCCTATCACTAGTGCACCAGAGGTGACTCCCATGCCTTTCAAGAAGGAACGACGACTACAATTGGTTAACTGAGTCATTACTTCACCTCCACAAATTTTGCAGCGGTTTTGATGGCGGCTTTTATTCTTGGATAAGTACCGCAGCGGCAAATGTTACCTTGCATGAAGTTATCAATCTCTTCATCGCTGGGGTTTTGATTATTCTCCAACAGGGCCGCTGCACTCATGATTTGTCCCGATTGGCAATAGCCACATTGGGGTACCTTGTGTTCCATCCACGCCTTTTGTACTGGATGGTTAGCGTCAGGGTCTAACCCTTCTATGGTGGTAATCGCCTTACCAGCTACTGCTGATATTGGCATTGAACAGGCTCGAATGGGTTGGCCATCCATGTGCACTGTACAGGCTCCACAAAGCCCCATACCGCACCCGTATTTGGTGCCAGTCATCTGCAATTCATCTCTCAACACCCAGAGCAACGGCATTGATGCATTGGCGTCAATACTGGTCGCTTTGCCATTTAAGGTAAAATTAATCATGATCTATCCTGTTTGTTTGCACTGGCCTTACGCCAATCATTAAGCTGTTCCTTTGTATCGATATCGATAGCTGCTTCGGGCAGCAGCACTGACAGCACATCCATATCACTGTCGTTTATAATTTTGCGCGCACCTTGGTCTCCAGTCAGAGACATCAACTGCGGAGTTAGTGTTACCGGAAAAATTGCTGGTACACTGTTGCGCGCACCGTTTTCGGTTTTAAATTGACTGCAAATAATTTTTGTATGATGCAACCTACTCTGTTCAATAAGCTCATTAAAATGCGTTTGTTCTAGAGCAACCTGATCTGCCAACACAATTAATATGTGACTCGTTTGCGAAGGTATATTTTTGCAACCCGTGGCAATAGATGCGGACATTCCCTCAGGCCACTGTTCACAAGTGATATAATTTACACCCTCAATTGTTGAGCTATTCTGTAAAATCTCTCGCGCATTTGCACCAAGCACCACACTAACACTAGTACTTTCAAGTACATTGGCAACATTGACCGTGCGCTGCAACAAAGTCGTTCCAGACTGCTCATCGCCCTGCACCTTTGCTAATTGCTTAATCCCATCGAAACGAGAACTTTCACCCGCGGCTAACACCACAATAGCAAGGTTATATTCGCTCCTTTGCATATTAATAATCGTACTCAGCGAGCACTCTTGCATCTCTGTCATACAAAAATGCGTGTATTTGCGACAAAATTGACAAGGCTATGGATTCGGGTAGTTCTCCACCAACGTTTAACCCAATAGGGCTTGCGAATGGTTTATTGATATCACTGTGCGTTAAACCAGCTTCAGCCAGTACTTTTTCAGTTCTGTGTCTAGGACCTAATAACCCAACAAATTTAGTGTGACTTGAAAATGCTAGTTTCAGCGATGCCGCATCCATTTTCATATTGTGATTCATCAATACGGTCGCATCGAAAGCATCAAGAACCTGACGGTCGAGTGTTTCATAACCACTTCGTTCAATCTGCGCTATGCTCGGAAAATAATGGTCTTTTGCATACCCCGTGCGCGAGTCAAATAAAGTCACCTGCCACCCCAACGTGGCAGCCATAGCAACCAGGGGCTGGGCATCTACTCCGCCACCAAAAACGGCAAGTCGAACCAACGGTTTCTGTTCACTGACAAAATAGGCTTGCTCCTGTTTTCCCGTCGCAGCAAACTGCGTTTGCCACTGCTCTTGGGTGAGTACCTTATTCTCTGGTGCTGCAGTGGTAAGGCTTTGTTGGTAATAAACCGTCTCACCAGCTTCAAGTTTTTGTTTAAGTTCATTGAGACTTAGAAAACCGTTCTGTGCTTGAATAGGCTGCAACAAAATTTGCACCATGCCACCACAGCCAATCCCCAATTGCCAGGCAATGTCTTCGTCATCGCGCATATCATATTTAATGATTTTGGAATTGCCTGACGCTAGACATTTTCGCGCCTGCAACATGATATCTGCCTCCAGACATCCACCACTCAATAAACCATGATACTGGCCAAGACTGTTGATCAGCATCATGGCACCAGCTTTTCGGTAGGAGGAACCATCAGTTTCTATGATGGTCGCTAACACCCATTCTAGATCGGGTTCACTCTGCCATTTAGACAGAAGTGCACATATGTGATTTGACATATTTTACTTGTTATTAGGTGTTCAGGTACGGAACCTGGAAAGGATCTTAGTATCTTTGTAACATTACATTAAAGACTGGCGCAAGTGTCTTTCACTTGCGACCAGTCATAGGAAGATTGAGATGAATAGCGGCTAATTTTCTACAACGTTTTTAAGATTTGCCAAGCCAGCTTCGAAGTCAGGCCCGATCATAGAATCCATCATTACAGCAAAATAGCGATTCACAGGGTTGAAACCAACATCACCGTAATCGCGCCAAATGACTTGTGTACCATTGTCTGTTTCCACAAGCGTTAACTCACCTGTACTGCCCATATCAAAATCAGGAAAATACAATGAATATTGCACCATTTTATTGGACTCAAGTTTAGTAATCGTCATTTCACCAGAGCCTTCCTGCTCACTTATCCAACTAGACTTCATACCAACGGTCGCAACGTCTCCGGTATAAGTGACTTGCATATTGGGGTCTCGCTCAAACCAAACTCCCCAGGTTTTCCAAGCTCTGAGATCAGCCACTTTGGCATACACCTGTTCCGCGGACGCATTTATCTCTACTTTGCGCTGCACATCAAAGTTCGATGGTAAAAACAGTCCCACTACTAAGAAAACCGCGATCACCCCGAAAACAGCAAACAATATTTTTTTTATTAATCCCATGTTCAAACCTTTTTCATCTGTGTGACGACTAATAACCATAGCAATGACATGGTTACTTACAAAGTATTCCAGCAAATTAATGACAAAACACCTGCACAAACTAAATAATTAGTGCATATCAAAAACAATATTGCAGCGTACTGGTCAATCATTTAGGAATTTAGCCAACATTTGGTTAATTTCACTAAACATCAGGTGGCAAATTTCGTTTACCTTTGACCAAAAATTCGCATCTTGTTGTTTTTATTAGAGTTTTATTGATGGCACGAGGAATGCTATTGCTTTGCAAGTTGGGCAACATTGCACAAATTTATCTTCAGGGGACGACAAATGACACATTACAAAGCCTTTTCACGTTTATTATTAGCTAGCGCGATAGTCACCGGTAGCAGCATGCTAACAGGGTGTGGCGAAGCAGAAGCCACCAATGACACCGAACAAGTTGAAGAAGTGATTTCTATTCCTGTTGAGGTAGCAAGTCTCCTAAATGGCGACATTTCCTCAAATTACGAAACCACCGCAGTACTCGAAGCGAAAGAGGAAGCGTTTGTGGTGGCAAGAGCCTCGGGCATCATTGAAAATATTTTCGTTGAGGAAGGCGATTATGTTGAAAAAGGTCAATCGTTGGCACAGCTCGAACAAGAGCGCTACATGTTAAACCTGACTCGGGCTAAAGCCGACCTTACTGGTATCCAAAAAGAATTGGATAAAATCGACAAGGTCTACAACCAGAAGTTAATCAGTGATGATGAGTTTGATAAGTTAACGTCGCAATATGAAGCAGCTAAAGCAACACTAGCGCTTGCTGAGTTAGATTTAAAAGAAACCACTATTGTTGCTCCTATTTCGGGTTATGTAGCAGAGCGAAATGCAAAAGTAGGTAATTTAACCGAGTCTTTCCAACGTGAGCGTATGTTCCACTTAGTACAACAAAAAGAGTTGTACGGAATTGTTCACCTCCCTGAAAAAGAATTGGCACGTGTACACAAAAACCAACTTGCTGCACTTAATTTAACAGCACTAGGTGACACTGATATTAACGCATACGTTGAGCGCATAAGCCCAGTAATTGATTCAGAAACCGGTGCCTTTAAAGTCACCCTGCGCATCCCAAATGAAGACAATGTGCTAAAAGCGGGTATGTTCGCAAAAGTGAAGTTGAACTATGACACGCACAAAAATGCCACTTTATTACCACGTCGCGCCTTGCTGCACATTGACGACCAAATCAATGTATTCGTTGTCAAAGACGGAAAAGCCGAGAAGGTTGCTGTGAAAATCGGTTATCAAGAAGGTGAATACGTTGAAATTACTGAAGGTCTAAACGGAGACGAGTCAGTCGTTATCACCGGACACCACAACCTTAAAGACCAGGCTCAAGTTGAAGTCGTAAATAGCTAACCCCGGAGCCTGACATGAATATTATTGATATAGCGGTACGGCGCCCCGTCACCGTATGGATGTTTACGTTCGCAATAGTGCTATTTGGCATGGTTTCTCTATCGAGATTATCCCTAAATCTATTGCCTGAATTGTCTTACCCAACGTTAACTATTCGCACCGATTATGTGGGTGCAGCACCCGGAGAGGTTGAGCAGTTAGTCTCCAAGCCGATTGAGGAAACCATCGGTGTTGTAAAAGGTGTTCGCAAAGTTAAGTCTACCTCCAAAGCTGGCCAATCAGACGTCATTATGGAGTTTGAATGGGGTACAGAAATGGATCTTGCTTCTCTAGAGGTAAGAGAGAAATTAGACGTACTGCAGTTACCATTGGATGTGAGCAAACCTTTATTGCTTCGTTTCAACCCATCGCTTGATCCTATCATGCGATTCGGTTTGGGCGGTGCCGCCCCTGAAACCGATGAACAAAGCACTCAAGCAAATACTGCTGAGGCCAGCCTCGTTTCACTTGATGTGGAAGGCATGAAGCGTTTGCGTACTTATGCCGAAGAGCAAATTAAGCGCAAGCTAGAATCTGTGGAAGGCGTTGCTTCGGTGAAAGTTGGCGGTGGTTTAGAAAATGAGATCCAAGTACTAATAAACCAAGAGAAAACCAGTCAATTAAACATCACTATTGATGAAATCGTGCAGCGATTGCAGGCTGAGAACGTTAATACCTCAGGTGGTAGAGTTGAAGACGGATCACAAGAATACCTTGTGCGTACCCTCAACCAATTCCAAACACTTGATGACATGCGTGACCTATTTATCGCTACTCGCAACATGCGTCACATTCGTCTAGGTGATATTGCAGAGGTCAAAGATTCGTACAAAGAACGCACCTCTGTCACTCGCTTTGATGGATTTGAAGGTGTTGAAATTGCCATCTATAAAGAAGGCGATGCCAATACTGTTGAAGTTGCCCAGAATGTGAAAAAACGTCTTGACCGCATCAAAGACGAAATCCCATCCAACTATGCAATGAACTTGGTGTACGACCAATCAACCTTTATCTCAAACGCAATCGATGAAGTTAAAAATGCGGCGATAATTGGCGGCATTCTAGCCATGCTTATTCTTTATTTTTTCCTAAAGAATATTTGGCCAACCTTTATCATTTCAATTTCCATTCCGGTTTCAATAATTGCAACCTTCAACCTGATGTATGGCAACGGAATTAGCCTAAATATCATGAGTTTAGGCGGCATCGCATTGGCAATTGGTTTACTCGTTGATAACTCAATTGTCGTGCTGGAAAACATTGACCGTCAGAAAAAGCTGGGTAAAAACGCGTTAGAATCAGCGGCGAAGGGCACCAAGCAAGTATCTATGGCTATTGTCGCCTCTACACTGACAACAATGGCGGTATTCTTCCCTCTCGTCTTTGTAGAAGGTATCGCGGGTCAATTATTCAGCGACCAAGCGCTTACCGTCACCTTTGCATTAGGCGCTTCGTTACTCGTTGCATTAACCATTATCCCAATGATGGCCTCGCACGAGAGTAAAAAAGAAGGTTCGGATCAATTAGATTTGGGTCCAAGCAAATCAAAATGGCAGCCAACGTCTAAATTTGGCAAAGTCATGTTTTATCTAACCTGGCCGGTTCGCAAGTTAGTTCAAGTAGTGTTTTATTACATCCCGCTTTTACTGACTAGCCTAATTATTTTATTTTCTAGGGGAATCAGAAAAGGCCTTGCCTATGCATTTAAACCTTTGCTTTGGGCTTTCGATAAAGTTTACAACGCATTAAATGGTATCTACCAAAGCATGTTGTCATTCGCTTTAGCACATCGAGGTGTAGTGGTTGCAGCTATCATTGGATTATCTTTAGGTTCATTAACCCTAGTTAATAAATTGGGGCTAGAGCTTATTCCTCCCATGGCACAAGGTGAATTCAATGTTGAAGTTAACCTACCAACTGGCTCTAGACTTGAAACCACAGACAGCATCGTTAGCGAACTTGCTCAATTCACTCAAGAATTACCTAACGTAGAGCGTACCTATTCGTTGGCGGGCACAGGTAGTTTAATGAATGCCTCTCCAGGTCAAGGTGGCGACTACTGGGGTAAACTCAATGTGGTATTGAACAAGGGCACGGGCAAAGCAGAAGAATTGGCAGTTAAAGCGTCAATGCGTGAGTTTTTAGCCACTACCGCTGGTGTGGAAAGTAAGTTCGGTGAGCCTTCACTGTTTAGCTTTAGCACACCGCTTGAAATCGAACTAGTGGGTTATGATTTGGGCATGTTGCGTCGCTACGGTGACAAGCTTGTTGAATTAATGGAAGCCAATGACAGATTCGCCGATGTGAAGTCTTCTTTGCAAGCCGGCAATCCGGAATTAAGAGTTCACTTTGACCACGCTAAGCTTGCGCAGTTGGGTCTTTCGTCGCCAGACGTAGCGAAACTTGTTGCGGCTAAAATTGGTGGTGAAATTGCCAGTAAGTATTCCATCAACGACAGAAAAGTAGACATTCTTGTTCGTACTATGGAACAGCAGCGTGACTCCGCCGTCGATGTTTCTAAAATTATCGTTAATCCGGGAGCTGCTCGCCCTATTACACTCGATGCGGTGTCAGATATTAGAACCTCAATCGGCCCTAGTGAAATTACCCGAATTGGTCAGGAACGCGTCGCGATAATTTCTGCCAATCTAGCCTATGGCGATCTTGGTGAAGCTGTGGTTGCTGCTGAGCAGATAATTCCAGAGCTGAAATTACCGCTTAGTATGCAAGCAAATGTAACCGGTCAAAACGAAGAAATGGAAGTGTCTTTCCAGTCACTTAAGTTCGCACTGATTCTGGCAATATTCATGGTGTACTTAGTTATGGCGTCTCAGTTTGAGTCACTATTACACCCATTTTTAATTTTGTTTACGGTGCCTCTGGCCTGTGCGGGTTCCATATATGGGCTTTACTTAACCGGTACTACAGTTAGTGTGGTGGTATTTATCGGTCTGATAATGTTGGCCGGGATTGTAGTAAACAATGCCATTGTGCTTGTTGACCGTATTAACCAGTTGCGTGAAGACGGTGTTGAGAAGCTGGCAGCCATTAAAGAAGCGGCAGAAACGCGTTTCCGTCCGATTCTGATGACCACACTAACCACAACACTCGGCTTACTGCCAATGATGATGGGATTGGGTGAAGGTGCTGAGATAAGAAAGCCAATGGCCGTCACTGTCATTTTCGGTTTGATGTTCGCGACCTTGCTAACACTATTCCTTATTCCGATCCTTTACAGCATTTTTGATAGGAAGCGCTTTGCAAAAAAGTCTGAACAAACGCAAGAGCAATCTATCGATGACTCAGAGGTAGCGACTCATGGCTAATTCAGAGATCAATGACCCTATTAATAAGGACGATAAGTTTCAGGCAATGGGAGCAAGCATTGCTAACTTTGCCCTGAAACGCCCTGTCACTATTTGCATGATGTTCTTGTCGATGATCCTTCTTGGGATCATCGCAAGTCGCTTGCTTCCTTTAGAGAAATTTCCAGGGATTGATATTCCTGAGATTTGGGTAAACATCCCATATAACGATGCTTCTCCCGCAGAAGTTGAAAAAATGATCACCCGCCCGGTGGAGGAAGCGTTGGCAACCATGTCAGGTATTCAGCGTTTGCGATCTTCTTCGGATGAAAACGGTGCCAATATCAACCTGCAGTTCAAATGGGATGAGAAAATCAGTGCCAAAAGCATTGAGGCACGTGAAAAGATTGACGCTATCAGGCACCTACTTCCGGACGACGTAGAACGTGTTTTAGTGTATCAATTTAACACCAATGACCTTCCTATATTCCAATTGCGGGTGTCGAGCGAACGAGATTTATCAAACGCTTATGACTTATTGGAAAGAAACCTAAAACAGCCTATAGAGCGTGTTGAAGGTGTTTCCAGAGTAGAGCTATACGGCGTGTTGAAAAAGCAAATTGCGATTCGTATAGACCAGCAAAGAATGGCTGCTTTACATGTAGATACGGCAGCTCTTGTACAAACCTTAAACGATGCTAACTTCTCTATGAGTGCCGGACATATATTTGAAGGCAACGAGAAAATTACGGTTAACCCTGTAGGTGAATTCCGCAGCGTGCGAGAAATTGGTGAACTGTACATCCAAAAAGGCGTGCAACTACAAGACATTGCCGACATTCAATACGAAACGCCGCGTCGTACCGAGGGTCGTCACCTAGATAGAACCTATGCGGTAGGTTTCAACATATTCCGTGAATCGGGTTCGAATTTGGTTGATGTGTCTGAGCGTGTCTGGAAAGTCATAGAAGAAGCAAATGACAACCCAGCCTTTAACGGTATCAACTTATTGGTATTTGACGACGAAGCAGAGTCGGTGACGTCATCACTTGCCGACCTGCTAGATGCGGGGCTATTGGGTGCATTGCTATCTGTATTAGTGCTATACGCGTTTCTGAGACGTTTCACCAGTACGTTTATTGTTGTACTTTCAGTCCCCTTCTCTATCTGTATTACCTTAGGCTTCATGTACTTCTTCGGGTATACCTTAAATATCTTGTCCTTAATGGGGCTGCTACTCGCTGTTGGTATGTTGGTAGACAATGCGGTAGTTGTAACTGAAAGCATCGAGCAAGAAAAAGCTAAAATTAAAGATACTATCGAAGCAACTAAATCAGGGGTGGCCAAGGTAAGCCTTGCGGTTATTGCTGGCACCGCGACAACGGCAATTGTATTTTTGCCAAACATTATTGGTAAGAAGATCAGCTTAACTATCTTCCTTGAACACGTTGCTATTGCGATTTGTATTTCACTGTTTGCATCGCTGTTGATTGCACAAACGCTAATTCCATTACTAGCCACAAAAATAAAACACAAGCCGCGTCCCAAAGACAGTAAGCCAAGTGTATTTAAAGTGCGCTATGAAAAAATGTTGCGCTGGGTACTGTCACACCAGGGTTGGAGTGCGTTTATCGGTTTCTTGTTGTTAGCCAGTACCGTGGTGATCGCAGGCATGGTACCAGCTGACGAAGGCGGTGATTCACGCAACCGTATTTGGATGAACTACAACATCAACGGCAACTACACCCTTGAAGAAGTGGAAAAAACGGTCACAAAACTGGAAGACTTCCTCTACGAAAACCAAGAGCAATTCTTCATTAAGTCTGTGTATAGCTACTACACTCCAGGCTTTGCCGTATCAGGTATTACTCTGATTGACGACTTACCCATTCCCAAAAAAGAAGTGCAAGAACTCATCAGAGAAGCCCTTCCTCTATTTGTCCGTGCTGAACCAAGCTTCCGCTGGAATGATGGCGGCGGCGGCGGTGTTCGCATGACGTTGTTAGGTCCATCTTCTGATAGCCTACTGCGCATAGCAGACCAAATAGTACCGGTTCTAGCCAATGTTGAAGGTTTGACAGATGTAAAAACCGATATCGACAGCAATCAACGTGAATTGCAAATTGTCATCGACCGTCAAAAAGCGTATCGCTTTGGTTTGAATTCGCAGGACATTGCCAACATCGTTGCAACGGCATTACGCGGTAATAACTTACGTACCTATCGTCACGGTGACAATGGCGAAGTTGATATTCGCATGATGTTTGATGAGTCACTTCAACACTCGCTAGAGGAATTAAAAACCCTACCAGTGAGTCGAGACGGCAATCGCACAGTCACCTTGGACATGGTAGCTAATATGGAAATCAAGAGCCGTCTGTCGCGCATTAGTCGTTACTATCGCCAAACGGCAATCTCTATTGGTGCTAACTTAGAAGAAGGTGTCACGACAGAAGATGCACGCGAGAAGATTGAAAAGATCATGAATAACTTGCAGCTTCCTACAGGTTACAGCTGGACGTTAGATGGAAGCTTCCGTCAGCAGCGAGAATCGCAGCAGGTAATGTTGGTGAATATGTTGTTAGCGATAGCCATGATTTACGTGGTAATGGCAGCACTATTTGAATCATTACTGTTACCTACAGCGGTGATCACCTCTCTTTTATTCTCATTTACAGGCGTGTTTTGGACCTTCTGGCTGACAGGCACGCCCATGTCGGTGATGGGAATGATAGGGATGCTGATATTGATGGGGATAGTAGTGAATAACGGCATTGTGCTGGTTGATCGGATAAACCAACTTGTAAACGCTGGATACAGCGTACACGATGCCCTAATGGAAGGTGCATTGACACGCGTTCGCCCTATCCTAATGACAGTCGCGACAACAGTATTGGGTTTGGTTCCTCTGGCACTGGGAGATACTAATATAGGTGGTGACGGACCGCCTTATTCCCCCATGGCAATCTCCATCATTGGTGGTTTGATATTCTCCACTATGACCAGTTTGTTTTTGGTACCTCTAGCTTATTTATTGCTACTAAAACTACGTCATAAAACGCGATTTATGATTAATGACAGCAAGGCTCTTGTGAGCCGCTTAGTAAGAGCGTAACAACGCATAACGAGAAAACGCCACGGTTGTGGCGTTTTTTTATTCAGTGATTTCAACTTTAAACAAAATCTAATTTGGTGGAAATATCTACAAAATTGATTATGATGAATACAGGTCAGTATTGTGATGGAACTGAGGTATGTCTGACTTTATCAAACACGGTGATTGCGACGTTCACTGGGATGGCAACATTCTGGTAGTAAATCTCTCTGGCCTTTTTAACCAAGAAGGCGTTTACGAAGCAAACTTGAAGGTAAAAGAGGCGGTCGCCAATAAGCCTGCTGAACATTGGGCTCGCATCGATATTCTAGCCACTACTGAAACACTTGCCCCTACCGGACTCATGTTTGATGGCTTTGTCGCCCATCTTAAAATGCTGAAAAAACACGGTTGCCAAATACTCGCATTTGTTGGAGGCAATGTTATCGCCAGAGACAGCAGTAAAGTAATGTGTGAAAAGGCTAAGCTTACTTACCAAAGCTGTACTGATTTAGCACAGGCCAAATATCTCTGTAACGCGCATTTGACATCCCTAAATGAAGCACAAGTGGACTAACTCTTATTAGCCTTCATTCCAGATATAGAGAGTTTAGTGTTTTGCAAACACACCCAAAAGCACAACCTGTCAAAATCTTTGTTTTTAATATTAGAGCCTGTTGAACTTTGCAGTATTATTTTTCAGCAGTTTGTTTGGTATTTGTACAAGGCAGAGTCTTTGTAGTGTAGTTGCTCTACATAAAAAGGCGATAACGCAGTAGAAATACCAAACAAGCGCTGC
>WKFJ01000062.1 GCA_014872785.1 Alteromonadaceae bacterium | reverse complement strand
TGTATTGACGTGAAATAACCATGCCTTCAACAATTTGCCTTGCCTAAATCCTTTTATTCACTCGCTGAAGTCGAGCATCTTGAGGTGTTTCGGGTATAGTGGTAAACCTCAATTATTTGAGTAAATGTAGGCATACCCACTTAACGTATAGGCAATCGATGATAGCTATTTTGGTAACCACTTTCTTCATGCAAATCGGTGGCCGCGTTATGTTTTCTCATTAGTCAGTTTTTAAACTTGGCGTAAATATGTGTTTTATTGCATTGAAAATGCGTTTATTACTCGCGAACAGCTTAGAAAATACTAAATCTGGAAAAGAAACTTGCATTTTTAATTTTTAGGTTGTAATTTTACTCGGCATTATGTGAAATTGGATACGTTCAGATGTCGTCATATGTAGTTTGTTATGATTTGAGCAATCCGAAAAAGGACTATTCAGATTTATTTAAACGGATTAAATCTTACATTGCCTATTATCATTGTTTAGATACCACTTGGATAATCAAAACGGAGTTCTCTGAAAAGCAGATTAAAGAGAATCTGCGTCAAGCGCTTACCCAGCAAGACAGACTGTTCGTGGCTAGGATTCATTGCAACGAGGATCCAAAAGACAAGGGCAGTATAGAACTGTTCTAAGCAAGCTCATTTAAATGGTTTTGTTGGACAAATTTTATCTAGTATTTTCAGGAGCGCGGAAGCTCTACATGTAAATTTGTCCCGGCATCTTCAGACGAATCAAAGCTAATTCTGCCTTTTTGTATTTCCACCATTAGCTTGGCAGCATAAGTGCCAATACCCGTGCCATTTTTCTTGCCACAGGCGATGTACTTGTCAAAGAACTGGCTTTTAATTTCATCTGGTACAGCACCTGAATTGTGAATGGTAATTTTGTGGTATCTTTCACCCGCTTCTGAGCTGACCTTAATTGCTGAACCTCTAAGTGCTGCTTCTACTGCGTTCTTAAAAAGATTAGAAAACAGTGAAATGGTAAGTAGCTCTTCGCCGTCAACAAACAATTGAGCGTCCAATTCGTTGTGAATCTCTAGTCTCTTTCTTTCGGTGGAGGTTGCAAAGGTGTGTATCACATCCTCTAATACTTTATTGAGCTCTAATCTAACGGGGGCAAGCTTGTAAGTACCTTCCTCAATTTTTGCCAACGTCAGCATGTTATCTACCATGTGAGTTAGCTGCGAAACGGAAGATTTAATGGCATTGGCTGTAGATTTTACTTTGTTCGGGTCTCGCAGATAACGCTGCAAGTTATTAATGCTTCCGCTTATTTCTTCTAACGGATATTTCAAGTCATTTTTCGCAATTCGATCGAATTCTTCTTTTAAACGCGCCATTTCCATTAGGGTGTCTACCTGATCTCGTGTTTGCTTGTGAGATTCAATGGCACGGCAGTGGGTTCTAACCCTGGCTTTGACAATAGCTGGGTTTATGGGTTTGGTAATGTAATCTACAGCGCCCAAATCTAAGCCCTTAACAACGTCTTCGGTTTGATCCAGTGCCGTGAGAAAGATAACCGTAATGTGCTGAGTTTTGCTATTACTTTTAAGTCTTTTACATACCTCTAATCCGTCCATATCTGGCATCATAATATCCAACAGCACGAGGTCTGGTGGTTGTTCTGATGCGCAAATCTTTAGCGCTAGCGGCCCATTTGTAGCGGCTTTGATTTGATACTCACCACGCAATAAGTCACTTATTACGTCAATGTTATCGGGAATGTCGTCAACAACCAGCACACGCAATTTAGGTTTTTTGGCTTCCTCTTTGCCGGCTTTTTGTGCATTGACGAATGAGGCGGTGTGTTTAATTGGCTGCGCTATCGCCTTTTTTAATCGTTGCGTTAATATCCGAGCGGAAAAGGGTTTGACAACATATTCCGACACACCATTTTTAATGGCTCTTATGACTTCACTTTGTTCAATGGTGGCGGAGGTCATAACAAAGGGCACTTTTGCCGTTCTTGGATCTAGGCGAACCTTCCGTAGTAGCTCTACTCCGTCCATTTTAGGGATCTGATTTTCAGAAATGATAAGGTCTACTTTTAGCTTTGAGATGATACTCAAAGCTTCAACTCCATTTGAGGCCTGTACCACCTTTTTACATCCAAGATCTCCCAACATCGCCACTACGGTAGAGCGTATGTTGTCCACATTGTCTACCACCAATACCGTCTTCGCGCTGAAAATGGCTTGATCTTTATTATCAGTAAGTATGGTGTTCATTGTTCAACGCATCCTTTATTGAAAATGTTCATCAAATTGCTGCTTAAACTCACTGAGCTTTTCTTCAGCCCCTTCAAAGTCGTAGGCGTGCACTGCGCCAATCAATTGCTTCAAGGGTTGCAGTAGAGTCTGTTCTGAAATCAGGGTTTCCAGCTCTTTGATGGTTTCTGAGGCATCGGTATCATAGTCTTCAATCTGCTCTTCAAGCTGAGATACCAACTCGGCAATTTTCTCTGGGTCTACATACTCCTGTACTACCTTGCGCTCCTGAATGGCGGTCAAGCCCATTAATACGTCAGACAGAGCATCCAACAGCGAATGGAAGATGTCTTGGGCACGATCCTCTTCTTGTTTAAGTGCTGCTTCTAGTTGTTTGGCGAGCTCGTATACTGTCATTGCACCGATATTACCGGCTGTGCTTTTAAGGGTATGAGCCAGGCGAATGGCCGTTTCATCGTCATTATGTTCAACAGCATTATTGAATTCGCTACCGAAGTTTTGATTCGATTCTGAGAAGCGACGCAACAGTTTTAGATATAGTGCCTTGTTGTTTTGCGTGGTTGCTAAGCCTCGTTCAACGTCAACACTAGGAAGTTGTGGGATGTCTATTTCCGGTGCTGCCTCAACGGTCTTTTCGGTGACGTGAGTTGGATTACTTGGCGTTATCCACTTAGCCATAGTAATGAACATTTCATTGACAGAAATGGGCTTGGCAATATGGTCATTCATGCCGGCATCTAATACTTTCTCTCGATCACCTGCCATTGCATTGGCGGTCATTGCCAGTACCGGTAAATTTTCCCATTCCGGTACCTGTCTGATTTCTCTTGCTGCGGTGTAACCATCCATCACGGGCATTTGACAGTCCATTAATACGCCGTCAAACGTATTCTCGCTAAGGATATCTAATGCTTCTTGTCCGTTTTCAGCAATGGTCACTGAGATATTATTTAATGTCAGTAGTTCACTGGCGAGTTCTTGGTTCATCACATTATCTTCGACTAATAGCACATTAGCGCCAGATAGTTGGTTCACCGCTTCTTCAGCTCTACTGTCTGATTTATCCTCGTTGCGCTGACTCACTACCTCTTTGCCCATTGCCATTAGGATGCCATCTAACATATTGGAGGGAGTTACTGGCTTGGTCAGGGATCCGCTAATATTGAGTCCACTGGCGGCGGAAGACGCTTCTTCTTTGCCATAAGCGGTGACCATTATGATTGTAGGAGAGTCGTGAATGCTCTTGTCTGATTGAATTTCTTTCGTGGTTTCGACGCCATCTTTGCCCGGCATTTTCCAATCCATGAGCACTAATTCGTATGGATCGTTTTGTTGCGCTTCGGTGAGCTTCGCAATGGCGTCGTCGCCATTAGTGGCCTGATCCACTCTGAAACCAAACTGTGCCACCATTTGTGATAAAATCTCTCTCGCCGTGGCATTGTCGTCAACAATCAATATCTTAAGCGCACCTAGGTCATTGATGGCGGGACGACGTTTAGAAACGTCACCTTTTTGTACGCCAAATTTCGCAGTGAAATAAAAGGCACTGCCGACATTTTTTCCACTTTCGACCCAAATATCACCGTGCATCATTTCAGTTAGTTTTTTCGATATGGTGAGCCCTAAACCGGTGCCACCATATTTGCGTGTCGTAGAAGAGTCTGCTTGAGAAAATGAACGGAACAGTTTTTGTTGCTGTTCTTCGGTCATGCCAATGCCGGTATCTCTGACGCAAAATTCTACCCTGGCAAAGTCTTCTTCTTGTTCGAGCAACTTAGTTGACACCACTACTTCACCGCCCGACTCGGTAAATTTGACGGCGTTATTTCCCAAATTAACTAGAATTTGTCCTAGGCGAAGTGGGTCACCTAGAAGTGCCATGGGGGTATCCCCTGCCATGTTGTAATGCAGTTCTATGGCCTTTTCTTCAGCCTTGAGACCAACTAGGTTCGCTAGGTTATCCATTACGTCTTCGAGTCGGAAAGGGATGTTTTCAATGTCGAGTTTACCCGCTTCAATTTTTGAGAAGTCGAGAATGTCATTGATAATACCCAGTAGCGCTTCGGCGCTACGATGCACCTTTTCTATGTAGTTTTTCTGTTTTTTATTTAAGTCGGTTTGCAGTGCCAAGTGACTCATGCCAATGATGGCGTTCATGGGAGTGCGAATTTCATGGCTCATATTCGCCAAAAAGTCGGACTTAGCCTGATTGGCCGATTCTGCTTCCGATTTCGAAGCTTTCAATGCTTCTTCAATTTCACGCTGTTTCGTTACGTCTCGTATACCCGCAATAACAAACGTTTCGTCGTCAACTTTGATAGGCGATAGATTAATTTCAACCCATAGGTGTTTGCCTGACTTAGTTACGGCGGCAATATCTCTACGCTGGGACATGTCCATGCGTTTAGGTTGTTTTATAAAGCCGGAGAAATGCTTGTGATGATCGGTGCGGTAGCGATCAGGAATGAATAGCTCGATCGATTGGTCGATGACTTCTTCGGTAGAGTAGCCAAAAACGTTTGTGGTTGCTTGATTGAGGTCGACAATCTTGCCATGGGAGTTGACAACTAAAATAGGCTCTGGGGTTGCTTCTAGTAATTTACGAATGCGCTCCTGTGAGTTTTGTAACTCGTGTTCAGCGTGTTTGAGAGATGTGATATCTAACGAAACACAACCGATTGCCCCACTCTTGGTTTGAGTATCAACCATCGGAAACTTGTGACTGATAAAGGTTTTCTCGGCTCCAGTTGCATCGGGGATAACTTCTTCAAATACTAACGTAGTATTTTCCTCAAAAACCTGTTTGTCGTGCTCGACTAAATGAGCTGCAAGGGCTGACTCGAAAATGTCTTCGGCGGTTTTACCTATTGCAGCTTCGGACTCGCTCGAGGCAATTTCACACCAGGTTTTATTGACGAGTTGGTAGCGCCCCTGTAAGTCCTTCAAATACGCTGCTGCAGGTAGGTTATCTAGAAAATCTTTGGTTTGCTGTTGAACCGCTAACAGTTTTTCTTCTGCAATTTTTTGCTCCGTTATGTTGGTAGCATAACCTATGAAGCGGGTTACTCTGCCTTCAGTGTTTCTTTCGATGGGTTGTCCGCGGTCATCGAGCCAGACGTATTCGCCTGAAAGAGTGCGAATACGATGCACGCTTTTATAGGCTTTATTGCCTTTTAACGATTCGATATGTCGCTGTCTAATGGAGGGCGCGTCCTCTGGGTGAACATATTGAACGAAGTCTTCAATAGGAACAGTGGTAGGTTCAGGTGTGGTACCTATTAGCGCGCCCCAGTTTTTATTGAGATTCACTACGCCTTTTTCAATGTCCCAATCCCATATTACATCGCCGGATATATCCATTGCATAGTCGTAACGCATTTCGCTTTCTACTAGCGCTGATTCTGTTTCTTGTCGACGCTCCGCCATCAGATTAATGCTTTTTGCTAGTTCGTCTTGCTCACTGCGCACCGTTACTTTTTGACTAAAATTGCCACTGGCAATCGCTTTACTGACACGGGAAATTTCTTTAAACGCATGTGCCACCTGACGCTGCGTTTTTAGCACTTGTTTAAGTTCTGAAATGACAACTTTATCGTTGTCTTTTATGTCCGTGGAGCCCAGTGATAATTCATTGGCAGACTCAACAACATGATCTATTTGCGACGACAATTTTCTGGAAAAAGTGGTAATAAGTCCGAGTATGAACGCTACGCCAAGTAGCGCGATTAACAAATGATTGGTGAGCGTTTGCACCACATTTTGTAGTGCAGTTTGGCTAGATACGCCGACAATGATCTTCCAATCTCCGGTTGGAATAGATGATTTGGTGTAGAAGAAATTATCGCCACTGACTGGGTCGATTTTTTGAATCACTTCTAAGTCAGCCCCCAATGCCTCATAGACCTCATTGAAGGCGGTTGCACTGATTGCTTTTGATTTAAGATCGGCACCGGGGATGGTTGAAGCAATAACATTGTTTAAGCGGCTGACTAGTAGAATTTCAACCTGCTTTTCTTGAGCAATTTGTGAGATTAAAGACTCAATAGAATTAAGCGCTCTATCGACACCACTGATCCCTTTAAATTGACCATTGATAACGATGGGATACGTGTATTCAACAATCAACTTGCCTTGATACACATACGGCTCGGTGATCATGGCTTGTGCTACTGGATTTGCTTGATAACGCTCTTTTAAACCGCCGTAATAAAGACTACTTTCCATGTCTTTAAGTGGCTCCAGCGCAATTTTGTTAGGATTATCAATGTCTCTAAACCAATATGGAATAAAACGGCCATCGGTATCTACACTTAGCGGGATATCGGGGGACAAGTCATCTTTTCCATCGGCATCGGGTTCATAACCGAAATATGCGCCGGTAAAGCCTGGGTTTTCTAGCAAAACTCGTTCGGCCAAATCTACAGATTTAAGGCGATAGCCAAACATCATTTCTTCTTGTACTAGCGACATCATTTTTGCGGCAAGCACCGCTTCTTGATTTTCTTTTTCTATTTTCTCGCCCAGTTTCCTGCCTAACAATTGCAGGTGTCGATTAGATTCTTCCAGCGAATGTTCATAGCTTGACCAGGTGTTGAAAGCCAACATGGCGCAAATGATCAAGACCAAAGGCATGATCAACATCAAAAACATGCGCCCGGCAAATGTACGGTAGTTAAAAAAGCTCTTCATCATCTTTTACTAGTAAATATCTTTGTATTTTTGCTGTATTTCTCTAACGCGAGGTAAGCACTTGATAAATAAAGGAACCAGTTGCGGGTCAAAGTGACTACCTGCCTCTTCTTCAAGTAAGGATATGGCCTTTTCTTCAGTCCATGCCTTCTTGTATGGACGTTCACTGGTGAGGGCGTCAAAAACATCCGCAATGGCGACAATACGGGCGGACAATGGAATATCGTTGCCTTCTAATCCGTTGGGATAACCACTGCCATTCCATTTTTCGTGGTGGTAAATTGCTACTTCCTTTGCTAATTGCAGCAGAGGTGAAGGGTGCTCGCCTATTATTTCGGCGCCATATTCGGCGTGTTTCTGCATGATTTCCCATTCTTCATCGTCGAGCTTTCCGGGCTTCAGTAATACCCTGTCCGGGATCCCGATTTTACCTATATCGTGCATTGGCGCGGCATTGTATAAAAGCTCACACCAGTCTTCTGATTCGCCGGCCTCTTCTGCCAGAAAGCGAGAGAACCAACTCATTCTGATGACGTGCATGCCCGTTTCATTGTCTTTAAACTCAGCGGCTCTGCCCAAGCGTCTTATAATCTCAATACGGGTTTCGTTCAGTTCTTGAGTGCGCTGTTTTACCAATTGTTCAAGATGTCTAGATTGATCATAAAGTGACAGTTGTGTTTTGACTCGCGCCTTGACCAAAGGAGGGCTTATTGGCTTGGTGATGTAGTCTACAGCGCCTAGTTGAAAGCCATGTTCTTCATCTTCAACATCAGATTTTGCGGTGACAAAAATGATAGGAATTTTACTTGTATGAGGCTCACTTTTAAGTCGTTTACACACCTCATAGCCGTCCATTTCCGGCATCATGACATCCAACAATATGAGGTCGGGTGGTTTCGCCCCCATTGCAATTTTTAACGCGATACGACCTGACAAGGCCGCTTGCACTTTATAGTCGTCACTTAGCACGCCGGTTAATACATCTATATTGTCAGGTGTATCATCAACGACAAGGACCGTGGGTTTTGATTTAGACATCACTAGCTCGCCCCTCCCAAAATAGTTTCCACCAGTTCGGCAAAGCCTTCCGGGTTAATGGGTTTGGTGACATAACCTTGAATGCCCAACGATTCTAGTTCAGCTAATTCGGCATCATTTTTGTTGCCAGACACAATAACCACAGGTAGCGCCTGGGTGTTAGGGTTTTGTCGAATTTCAGTGAGTGTCTCGACGCCTGTGATACCAGGCATCACTAGGTCAAGAAACACGATATCGGGCAAGGCTTTTGCAATTTGCTTAAGTCCAACGGTTCCGTTCAATGCGGCTTTACATTTGAAACCCTGGGGTAACAATCCTTTTATTAAATCTATGTTGGCCGGCTCATCGTCTATTACCAACGCTATCTTAGTCATGGGTCATACTCCAACCATCCTTGAATTACTCTGAGTAAGCAACAGTTGCTACATCTGATTAAATGTAGACCTTGCTGTCATAAAAGCACAATAAAAAAGCTCTTGTTTTCATTACAAAAATTAGGTTTTTGTTTTTAGTTTAAAATGGACGAGTTCAGGGGTTTATTTACTTCTCATGAATCTGTTTATGCCCAAAGCTAATGGGAAATATAAATTCACTTCCCTAGCCCGAGTAACCAAAGGCTGTTATAGTCCGAGTCGTTCTTTAGGGTGTCAGGCACTTTGTTGTCTGAATTAAATGGGAATCTGGTGTGAAACCAGAACTGTCCCCGCAACTGTAAGTGAAGGTGCGTTAAGCAAACGAGCCAATCATGAGTCAGATACCAGCCCTAGATACTGTATTAATTTTTCGTGCGGGAATACACGAAAGCATGCAATTACCTTTTCTGTGCCTTCTATATTAGGGCGCGGCGTTGCTGCGTATTCCTGCCACTAACTAGAGTGGTTTTTCTTGTCTAATTTATCTGGCTTAACCGCGAACAATTTGTCTTTGACATTGGGCGGTACAAGTATATTACAGGATGTTAGCGTTCACGTTGCCGAAGGGCAGGTGGTTGGCATCTTAGGTCCCAATGGAGCCGGAAAAACCAGTCTATTGAAATTACTCAGCGGTCAACGCGATGCCCAAGGCGCTGTCGCATGGAGAGGTATACCGCTTTCGAGTTTATCTATCCAAGAACTCGCCCGACAAATTGCGGTAGTGAATCAGGTGAACGACACTGTTTTTGCTATCACTCTGCATCACATCGTACGCATGGGGTTGTTGCCTCATAAATCATTACTTGCCAGACAAACGCCAAAAGATGACGAGCTAATCGCTAAGGCAATTAATGCGGTTGGTTTGTCGGAAAAGGTGCAGCAGGAATACAGCAGTTTATCGGGTGGTGAACAGCAAAGAGCCTTGATTGCCAGGGCGCTGGTACAACAAGCACCTTTGCTGATTTTAGACGAGCCTATTAATCACCTTGATGTGTATTATCAGCACCAAATTTTACAGTTGCTGCACGAGCTTGCTCGAGAACTTGGCATCACCGTTGTGATGAGCATGCACGACCTCAACTTAGCGGCAAGTTACTGTGACCAGTTGTGCTTGCTAGACAAAGGTCAATTAGTGGCACAAGGAAAACCAGAGCAGGTATTACAAGCCGAGCTGTTGAGTGAGGTGTTTAAGATAGCCTGTACAGTGCATCAAAATGAAACAGCAGCTGGGATGAGAGTCGAGTTTGCACCACAGAGCTCACCACTGTTGGATTTAAAGGGGTGGCAGGCATGAGTACCCACAGATGGGGTGCTATGGTGTTTTTGGCACTGACATGCACCTTTTTTGCCTTATTTTTTGGCGCAGCACAATTAAGCTTTCAGGATGTAACTAGTTGCTTATTGTCAGAATGTAATAGCGCTACTACCGAACTTATTTTCTGGGAAATAAGAGCCCCTCGAGTTGCAGTTGGGTTTCTGGTTGGTGCCGGTTTAGCCATAGCGGGAGCCACGTTACAAAACGTGACTCGTAATAGTCTTACCGACCCGTATCTTTTTGGTGTGGTTGCCGGGGCTGGATTGGGAGCGAGTATTGCGACGCTATTGTTCAGTGATTCCTTAGCTGAGCGCTTCGGGATAACTCAAATACTGCCTGACTCCGCATTTTCTTTGACCTTACCTGTTGCCGCCTTTTTGGGGGCATTATTTGCGGTGTTTTTGGTGCAAATGCTGGTTGCCAGTGCGCTTGGCCGTAAAACTGAACATCTCTTGTTAGCCGGCGTTGCTGTCTCTTTTATGTTGGGCGCCGTATCGCACTTCTTATTATTTCTTGCTGAACCCTTTGCGGCGAACAAAGTAGTGTTTTGGCTAATGGGCAGTTTAGCGCGGGTAGAGTCTTGGTATGCCTGGGTTATGTTACCTGTGGTCGGTGTGGGGAGCTTATTAATGCTTCTATTCGGTCGTCAAACTGATGCGTTATTACTAGGCGATGAAAACGCGCGGGCGCTTGGCGTCAATGTGCTTCGATTGCGAATGATGTCATTAGCAGTATGCGCAGCCGTGACTGCATGCGTTGTGTCTTATTGCGGTGGTATTGGTTTCGTCGGTTTGATGATCCCGCATATTGTGCGCAATTGGTTGGGGGTGACTAGTCGCACACTCATCTTGGGTTGCATTCTTTTAGGTGGCAGTTTTATGGTGCTGGTGGATGTGGTGGCCAGAGTGGCATTGCCGGGCCAAGAAATCCCCATCGGTATTATCACGTCTGCCATTGGCAGTGTGTTTTTCTTTTTAGCTGTCCGCCAGCGAAGTTAAGGTGCTTCAGGAACAATAGTTAGGAACTTGTATGTCAGTTTTTTCTCCTTCTTTTTGGTCGATATCTCCAGTCAATCAAACTAATAGTGACCTTATAAACCACATCGTTGACAACAAAACTAAACCTCCGGGTGCGCTGGGTAAATTGGAACAGGTGGCAAAGCAGCTTGCACATATTCAAAGCCAAGGTGCCTCGAATGAACTTTCAATCACTGCAGACAAAGCAGCGATTGCCGTATTTGCTGCGGATCACGGCGTGGCTAAACAAGGCGTAAGTATTGCCCCTCCTGAAGTAACCCAGCAAATGGTACTTAACTTTTTGGCAGGTGGTGCGGCAATAAACTGCTTTACCAAAACCAATGATATTTCGTTGTATGTGGTAGATGCTGGCATTTTGTCACCCGTTATGAGTGACGCGGCGAATTATCTGGAGCAATCAATAGGAGCCGGAACAGCGGACTTTTCGGTCGAGCCGGCCATGACGCCTGAACAATGTGAGCAAGCCTTACTAGCCGGTGCCGATGTGGCTGAAAATATTATCCGGGCTGGTAATCAGGTTATTGGCTTTGGTGAAATGGGGATTGGCAACACTAGCTCTGCCTCCGCAATATTGTCTGCCATAACGGGAATATCCTCTGAAGAAACCGTCGGCTTGGGTACGGGTATTAGCCATGAGCAATTGCTGTTAAAACGCGCGTTAGTGCAGAAGGGGCTAGAGCGTTTTTCTACTAAGTACAAGGGGCACAATACCCCAGAAAATGTACTACGAGAGTTGGGCGGATTTGAGATTTGTCAGATCGTGGGGGCAATGTTGTCTTGTGCGCAAGCAGGTAAAACCATCGTCGTTGATGGTTTTATTGTGTCAGTGGCGGCATTGGTTGCTACCAAAATTAATCCACAAGTCAGAGACTACATGATGTTTGCACACGGTAGTGCTGAAAAGGCGCACCGGAAATTATTAACGATGCTTGACGCCACACCTCTACTTGAACTGGACATGCGGCTGGGAGAAGGAACGGGAGCCGCGCTGGCAATACCCTTATTGCGAGCCGCGGTTAGTTTCTTCAATGATATGGCCACTTTTGAAAGTGCTAATGTCGTCATTTAAAGTGAAGGATAGGCGCATTGTTTAAGCGAGAATTCAATCTGTTTTTCTTGGCATTGGGCTTTTTTAGTCGAATTCCTATGCCTAAAAAACTGGACTACAGCGCTGACAACATGCATCACTGCACCCGGTATTTCCCTATCATCGGGTGGTTGTTGAGCGCACTGCTGATCGCGATTTACCTGTTGGCTGAGTTTTTATTTGGCATACCCGTAGCGATTTTCCTGTTGATGCTGTCGAGTGTTATGTTGACTGGCGCCTTGCACGAGGACGGCCTCGCCGACACTTGCGATGGTTTTTGGGGTGGGATGGAGCAGGTTCGCAAGTTAGATATCATGAAAGACAGCCGTATCGGCACCTACGGCAGTTGTGCTTTGGTCTTGGTGTTACTAGGTAAGTTTGCACTGTTAAATCAATTGGAAACATTCAATCAGTTGTGGTTGGTATTAGTTATTGCTTATCCGCTGTCCAGAGCGATGGCAATAACCCATGTTCAAGACCTGCCTTATGTTTCACACCTTGGCAATGTGCAAAAAAACAAAAGCGATCCACTCGCAAAACCAATGCGCAATGGACACCTCATTTTCGTTCTCATCTCTGGTGCTCTCGGCCTTGTGCTGTTGCCGATTACGATGGCGCTAGTATTAATACTGGTGCTCTTTATCACTCGCTATATTTTAAAAGCCTGGATGCGCTATCACATTCAAGGGTTTACTGGTGATGTGCTTGGTGCTGCGCAGCAAATACAAGAAATGATTATTTACCTTACGTTACTGGCAATGTTTAGGTGGTGGTGGTGATTGAGTTAATTCTTGGTGGCGCACGCTCAGGTAAATCGCGCTACACACAGCAAAGAGCGATATTGTTGGCATCTGACAAGGATTGCCAAGTGGTCTACGTCGCAACCGCGCAGAAAACCGATAGCGAGATGGCCAGTCGTATCGAGCGTCACCAGCAAGACAGACCTGCAACCTGGCAAGTCGAAGAAGTGCCATTAGCGCTAGGTGAATGGTTTCAACAAGCCGAACAACTACCTGAGCAGGTTATTTTAGTAGACTGCTTAACTCTGTGGCTTAACAATCAGTTGTATCATTTTCCCAAGCAAAATTTTGAAGCATTGTTTGAACAACTTATAAAACAGCTGGTGGCCTCCAAGCACCATATCTTATTAGTTGCCAATGAGGTTGGGCTGGGTGTGATTCCTATAGGGGAGGTCTCACGCCGCTTTGTAGATTTGGCGGGTTGGCTCAATCAAGCCATGGCTACATCAGCTGATTCAGTCACCTTTATTGTCGCGGGTTTACCCATGCCATTAAAAGAGTCACTCTAATGGGGGCTCGTCAGATCTTTCTGCTCAGGCATGGCGAGGTAGCCGGTGCTCCAGCACTCTACGGGCGCACTGATGTGCAATTGAGTGACAAGGGTTTTGCACAACTGAAACAACAGTGCTCAACGCTGCCAACTGCGACTAAAATAGTGTGTTCTCCACTTCGAAGATGCAGTGTATTTGCACAGCAGTTAGCTGCTGAATACGGTCTAAAAGCGCAAGTAAATGCTGGGTTTCAAGAAATAGACTTCGGTCTTTATGACGGTAAACCTTATGATTCCTTGTCAGCTGAAGATTGGCAAAAACTTGAATTGTTTTGGCATGACCCCTTAGCAAATACTTTGCCGCAAGCTGAACCTCTGCACGATATGTATCAACGTGTCTCAAATGCATGGAGAACATTGCTAACTAATCAGGACTCTGGCGTAACGCTTGTTGTGACCCATGGCGGTGTCATTCGCCTGTTAATCGCCCATATTCTCAATTTTGATTGGCGTAACCCGGCGCTTTATAGCCAATTTAGGATAGGTTATGGCAGCCAAACCTTGGTAACGCTGGCCGACTACAAAGATGCACAGCCAATGATTGAGTATGTAGGTAAACCGGTGGAACATTTGACTGAGGGGATGAGTAAGTGACAGCGGCTACTATTATGGTTCAAGGTACCGCTTCTGATGCCGGTAAAAGCATGTTGGTGGCGGCATTGTGTCGCTGTTTGCGTGATCGTGGCTTGGCGGTAGCGCCCTTTAAACCACAAAATATGGCGCTCAATTCTGCAGTGACGGCCGATGGCGGTGAAATTGGCCGAGCGCAAGCGGTGCAGGCTCAAGCCGCTGGTGTAGAACCTCATGTAGACATGAACCCTGTGCTGTTAAAACCTCGCTCCGACACCGGGGCACAAGTGGTAATTCATGGCAAGGTGGTTTCAGACATGCAGGCATTTGAATATCACCAATATAAAATGACCGCGATGGCTGCGGTTTTGGCTTCCCACAAACGACTCATCGAACAATATGATGTGGTGGTTGTGGAAGGCGCGGGTAGCCCCGCAGAAATCAATTTACGCGATAGAGATATTGCCAACATGGGATTTGCCGAGGAGGTGGATTGCCCGGTAATACTGATTGCCGATATCGATAAAGGCGGTGTATTCGCGCAAATCGTGGGTACCTTAGAATTGCTTGCACCGAGCGAACGAGAGCGCATCGTAGGGTTTGTCATCAATCGCTTTCGTGGCGACATTAAATTATTGGAGTCTGGCCTTACTTGGCTCGAAGAAAAAACTAACAAGCCGGTTTTAGGTGTATTGCCATACCTGCACAATCTGCAATTGGCAGCTGAAGATGCCATTGATGCTGCGCAGCACACGTCAGATAGTAAGATAAAGATTGCGGTACCTGTTTTTAGTCGCATAAGTAATCACACAGATTTCGATATGTTGCGCTGCCATCCAGAGATTGAGTTGGTATACGTGGCGCCCAATGCTGCGATTCCCGCTTGTGATTTGATCATCTTACCCGGCAGTAAAAATGTGCGCGCGGATCTCGTACAGATGCGAGAAATGGGATGGCATGAAGCTATCACAAGGCATCTTCGCTATGGCGGAAAGGTTCTTGGGATCTGTGGCGGTTACCAAATGTTGGGACAGTACATTTCAGATCCCAATGGAGTGGAAGGACAACCAGGTAGTACTGAAGGTTTGGGATATTTGCCTGTTACCACTGAACTGACCCCAGAAAAACAGCTAACTCATGACACTGGCGAGTTGCTTTTAAGTCAGAGCGGCTCTGAACACATTGAGTCGGTTGCGATTAGAGGTTATCAAATTCATGTTGGGGTGAGCGCTACAACACAAACCGCTCCGGTTTTTGCACTATTGGATTCCGGCGCTAAAGATGGTTGTATCAGCAATGACAACCAAGTAGCCGGTACCTATTTACACGGACTCTTTGATGATCCTAAATCGCTGCGACGTGTAATTGAATGGGCAGGCGCGAAAATCGCAATGATTGATGATTATCAAGCATTGCAAGAACAAGAGTTAAACCGCATTGCAAAGGCATGTAATGAACATTTGGATTGGCGATTGATTCAATCTTTAATCCAGAAAAATAAATAGACGTAATTGAGAGATGTAACCAATGACAACTGAACAGGACAAGGCGAAGCACAAAGCTCGCATGCAAGAGCACAAAGAAAAGGTTGATGCACGTGTTGCTCAGGCACAAGAAGAAAAAGGCATTCTTATCGTATTAACCGGCAATGGTAAGGGAAAATCTACCTCGGGTTTTGGCACGATAACAAGAGCTGTGGGTCATGGTTTGAAAGCCAAGGTAGTGCAATTTGTTAAAGGCACTTGGCCTTGCGGTGAAAGAGATCTGTTGCAAGCCAACGGCGTTGAATTTCATGTGATGGGAACCGGCTTTACCTGGGAGACGCAGGACAAAGAGACAGATATCGCAGCTGCTAAAAAAGCGTGGGAAAAAGCCAAAGAATGGTTGGCGGATGAATCCATTAATGTTGTTTTGTTGGATGAGATTACCTACATGCTGAGTTTTAAATACCTCGATGTTGACGAGGTCGTCACGGCTTTGGCTAATCGCCCTAAAATGCAAAATGTTGTTGTGACGGGAAGAGCTTGCCATCGCGCCGTTATGGATATCGCCGATACCGTCAGTGAAGTAAAATCGGTTAAACACGCTTTTGATAATGGCGTGAAAGCACAAGTGGGAATTGATTGGTAATGCGTGTTAGATTTGGTTTTTCGATCTTACTCATTCTGCTCAGCTTTGCGGTATACGCGCAGGAACAACCCAACCAGCGCATTGTTGCTTTAGCGCCTCACATTGTGGAGTCCTTGTTCGCGATTGGCGCTGGCGATCGCATTATCGCTACTACGGATCACGCCGATTATCCTAATGCGGCAAAAGACATTCCGCAGGTGGGTAACTATGCTCGCTTACAGATAGAACGCATTGTACAGTTGCAGCCGGATCTGGTCATTGGGTGGAAAACCGGAAATCCTATTGAAGACCTAGAACGGTTAGAAAAATACGGCCTTAAAGTCGTTTATTCAAACCCAAGCCAACTAGAAGATGTTGCGAGTGAACTGCGTTTTTATGGCGAATTAACGAGTTTAACAGAACAGGCCAATGCGTTAGCCGAGAGCTATTTATCACGCCTACATACTTTAAAACGCAAGTACAGTGACGCCGCGCCCGTGGTCACATTTTATGAGATGTGGGCAAGACCGCTTAGAACCGTAGCCAAAAAGGCTTGGTTGCAGCAACAGATAGCACTTTGTGGTGCGCAGAATCCATTTTCTGACCTGGCAGAGGACTACCCTTTGATAAGTCTGGAGCAAGTACTGGCGAGTAATCCACAGGTTGTTATTCAGCCCAGTCCTCATAGTGCATCTAGCCCAGACGCGCTCAACTGGCAGCAATGGCAACATATTCCGGCGGCTAAACACGGCTTCGTGTTTCATCCCAATGCTGATAAAACACATCGTATGACCATGCGAATGCTTGATGAGTTAGAATTACTTTGCCAAAACATTGATTCCGCTCGGGAATTTTATATCTCCAATAGCGATTGACAAAACGAGTGGCGCTCGGTACTGTGCGCCCGCTGTTTCAGGTGCTTGTGGGTTGAATGCCTTATCAACCTGCACAAGTTAAACGGGAAGTATGGTGCAATGCTGCGCACAAACCATGTTGGTCTAGGCTAGTCAGCGTTAAACCCATCACTGCCCCCGCAACGGTGATACGCAATTATCGCGTGAGTCCGATACCGGCCTGTAGGACATCATTTTATTCTTGATGCCACAACAGTACGAACGAATGGAGCGGAGGGCTTCATTGGAGTATGTGAATTTGCGGCAATTGGTCTAACCGATGTTGCACAACTTCTCTGTTCCCATTTAATTTTAATGGTGAACCTACCAGCTATTTGGCATTCTCTTTCCCCTCTCTCAATCGAAACAATAGATGACGTCAGGTCATGATTGAGGACACAATTAGTGAAACAACAAAAATTATCTCTTGCAATTATTGCAGCGCTTTCGGCTTTTTTATTGCGCGCTGAAACTGCTGACAACGCCAATACCGATGTCACTGACATCGAGCGAATGGTGGTGGTCTCCAGTCGAGTAGAAACCCCTATTCGTGAAATAGCGACATCGGTTTCTTTGGTGACAATAGAAGACATTGAACTGCGCGGTTATGCGAGCCTCGCTGAAATTTTGCGTATACAACCAGCCATTCATGCCGACAATTCAGGTGGTATCGGCAGTGCAACTGCGATTCGTATCCGTGGTGAAGAAGCTTATCGTACCTTGGTAAGAATCGATGGTGTGGATGTCTCTGATCCGACAGGTCCCCAAGTGCAGCCGCAATTTGGCCAACTACAAAGCTCAAACATCACTCGCGTTGAAATTCTGCGAGGTCCGCAGGGCTTAATGTATGGCGCAGACGCTGGTGGTGTTATCAATATTAAAAGTGGCTATGCGCAAGACGGCTTGTCTGGTAGTGTTTCCGCGGAATCTGGTCGCTTTGACACCCGTAATTTGCAAGCCGACGTGGGTGGAACCAATGGTAATTTCGATTTTTACCTTTCTGCGTCTGACTATTCTACCGAAGGCTTCAACAGCCGAGTAGATGACACTACAGGTGATGCTGATGGTTACGATAACACAACGGTTCACGCAAGATTGGGTGTACAAGCAACTGACGCCCTAAAACTTAGTTTAGTTGTTAGAAACAATGAAGGTGACGGTGAATATGACAACTGTTTTACTGCTGCTTTTTTATCCTCAAATGACTGTGCTAGCCAATTTGAACAGCTCAATACGCGTTTGAGTGCAGACTACCAACTAGAAAATGGCAATCATCAAGTTGCGTATGCCAAGACTGATATTGAGCGTGAATTCCTGACAGAAGGGGCATCTACTTTCTTGTCAAAGGGCGAACTCGAGCGCGCGGAATACGTTGGTGACAGCCAGATAAATGATACATTGCGCTTGGTTTATGGGGTTGATTGGGAAAAGGAAGTGATTTCCAGCAATGACCAGTCGAGAACTCAGACAGGATATTACTTAGAAGCCCAAGGGCAATTCGAGGATGCTATTTTTGTGACCGCTGGTCTGCGTCGCGACGAGAATGATGACTTTGGTGACCATACCAGCTTTCGAGTAAGTGCTGCTTATTTGTATGCCCTGGGTGATGACGAAGTGAAATTTCGCTCAGCTTACGGAACCGGTTTCCGCGCGCCAAGCTTGTTTGAAATCGACTACAATCAAGGGCCTTTTGCGTTCCCACCTGCCTCTGACACCAACTTGAAAGAAGAAACCAGTGAAGGTTACGAGCTAGGTGTCGAATACTTGGTTGCTAATGGTTCTAGCTACCAAGTGGTTTATTTTAACCAAGATGTAAAAGACGCTATTTTCTTTGATTTAGCGGGTTTTTCTGGTTATTTACAAGGTGATGGTGAGTCTACCTCCAAGGGTATCGAGCTGATTGCGGATACGGTATTAACGGATAATCTTCGAATGACCGCCAACTATACTTATAACGATACTAGTGACACTAGTGGCGTACAGCGTATTCGCCGTCCAGAACATTTAGCAAATATTGGACTCAATTATCAGTTTAATGCATTGCAGTTAGCGGGACATCTTCGCTGGGTCGATGGCATTGTTGATGCTGGTGTTGAGCTAGATAGTTATCAGTTAATCGATGTAAGTGCTCGCTATCAATTTACTGAGCAACTTACCGGATTTGCGCGTATCGAAAACGCATTAGATGAAGATTATCAAGACATCACTGCATTTAATACGCCTGGTGCCGCTGTGCACGCTGGTGTGAAATTCCAATTCTAAGCCTTTGGGGCTTTATCTCTTATTATGCTGACGCACTATTGGGCGTCAGCTTACCTGCAATGCTTTTGTGAAAAATTCTGTGGTTTGACTGTCCGCCGGATAAAATGATTCCATTTTTATCTCGTCGGTGGTGATGTCCTGTGGTGTACCAAAGGTGGCAATTACCGAGAATAAACTCAGTTTAATATCTGGTAAAGTAAGTTCAAGTGGCAGCACTGGTAATAGTGGCGCGGTAACAATGTTGGCGTGGTGTATGTCTCCAGCAAGCCTAATGTATCGATGCAGTGTCTTTTGCAATTTTTCATCCACTGCGGCATCAGCTTCCCCTTTCAAACGCCTTATTAACAGTGGCCCTACATCCGGCCAATTGGCAATATAACGACGCAAGCCCTGTTCATGAACTGTGAGTAGGGCGATATTCATGCCTTCCTCGGCGACGATTTGTTGTAGCCGAGGATCAACCGAGATAACTGAGCTAAATAGATTTTCCGCTGCGGTATTTAGCTTTATTGCCTGCCAGTATCGGTTGGCCACCAGTGCTGGAAAAGGATCGTGATGCTGTAAAACACTATTTACCGCATTGAGTACTGGTTTCATGGCGGGATCGTGTAGCTGACTTTCGTTATAGCTGGCGCTGAAACCAGCGGCTTGTAGCAGCTGATTGCGATCTCGCAGGGGAATATTCATGGCCTCAGACAATTTAATCACCATTTCTCGGCTTGGTTTGCTGCGCCCTGTTTCCAAATGGCTTAAATGTTTTTGCGAAATGTCAGCGGCGAGCGCCAATTCTAATTGTGACATTCTTTTATGCCGTCGCCATTTACGACATTCAATCATGAACCGATAGTTGTCCACTCTTCACTCCTCGTCATCTTGTGTTAACAGCATACGACAATTGGTCATAAATTCTATTACCTCTGAGGTAATTGCTGATGGTTCACCTGAGGGCGAAAATTAGACGAAGAATTTAAATGGAGACCCAAGATGAGTAGAAAAAACATTGCCCTTATTATGCTAATTCCTTTTTTAGGACTGACCCTATATGCATTACTGGATGTCGGATACATTGGTATTTTGGACTATCACAGGCACAGTTCTGCCGGTTGGCAAGTATTCACCGATTTGGTGATTGCACTGGTATTAGTGTTGTCCTTTTTGATTCCTCATGCCAGAGCCAATGGACGAAATCCGTGGCCTTGGGTAATAGGCACCCTGTTCACTGGCTCAATTGCACCACTTTTGTACCTAGTTACCGCTAAAAACAAATAAACACTATTGTTTGCATTAGCGATGCAGAAACACCTTGATAGGATGATTTGACTGATCCCATAGTCCGAACACTACGTTCTAGAAAAAATTGAGCCCAATTCGCTGCGATACCATGCAGCCGTTGCAAGTTGAGCCATTGCACGAGCTTTGTTTGATACAAAAGGTGTTACAAATATAATGAAATAACATCACAAAATGGCAGTGGGCTACTTGGAAAATCTATTTTGACCAGTAGAATGTGGGTTCCGGCCTACAGGATTGAAAACAATAATGACGACAGATTCACCGGCTGTAGCATTGCGAGATATTCGCTTTAGTTACCAAAAGAGTGCGGCGCCAGTACTCGCTATTGAAAAGTGGCAAATGCAGCGTTCAGAGAGTGTATTTTTGTTCGGCGCCTCTGGTAGTGGTAAGACAACATTACTGAATTTATTGGGGGGCGTGACGTCTCCCGATGCAGGCATTATCGAACTGTTGGGACAGCCATTTTCCAGCCTGTCTTCATCCAAACGCGACAAGTTTCGCGCTCAACATATTGGTGTCGTGTTTCAACAATTCAACCTAATTTCTTATCTGACTGTCGCGGAAAACATCGCGGTTGCAGCCTACTTTGGTAAAGGGGCTGACGAACTAGCTCAGCGTAGTGCTGATTTGGTGAGCAAGTTACAGTTACCAGAGTCCGTATTACATCAAAAAGCGTCAAACCTGAGTGTTGGGCAACAGCAGCGAGTAGCGATCGCACGCGCTTTAATCAACAAACCTGAAATTCTCATTGTTGATGAACCCACTTCAGCATTGGATGCATCGGCAAGAGATGCGTTTATGGAGTTGCTAATGCAAATTAGCGCAGAATCTCAGTGTAGCTTATTGTTCGTTAGCCATGATATGGGGTTGGCAAAGTACTTTTCTCGCCAAGAAGATATGCGTGAACTGAATAAAGCTTTGGAGGTAGGAGCATGATTCTTTCTATTTCCGTACGAAGCCTCGCCAGTAGGAAAAGCTCGGTCGTTCTTACGTTATTATCTTTGATGATCAGTGTCGCCTTGTTATTGAGTGTTGAACACATTCGCTTGCAAGCAAAAGAGAGCTTTAATCGCACTGTGTCTGGCACAGACCTTATCGTTGGAGCGAGAACGGGACAACTCAATCTTTTACTGTATTCAGTGTTTCGCATCGGTAATGCAAGCAACAGCGTAAGCTACGAAACTGTTGATAAGATTAGAGAAAACCAGAACGTAGAATGGCTCATTCCCATTGCGCTTGGTGATTCACATCGCGGATATCGCGTGTTAGGCACCACAGAGGATTATTTTCAGCACTACAAATTTGGCAACAAACAAAACTTAGAGTTTGCCAGCGGCCGTCCATTCGAAAATGCCATTGAAGCCGTTTTAGGTGCCGAAGTCGCGGCAAAGCTCAACTACGATATTGGCACTGAACTTATCGTGTCTCATGGCGTTGGCAGTATTAGCTTTACTCACCATGATGCCGTGCCGTTCAAAGTGGTAGGTATATTAAAACCTACAGGAACTCCGGTTGATAAAGCTGTGCATGTGACCCTCGAGGGATTAGAGCTGGTGCATTTAGATTCTGGTGCTGAGGCAGTCGTTGAAGCAATAGCTGCTGAATCAGCTCACGAACATCATGATGATAGACACCAAAATCACGACGATCATAAAGACCATGAGCACGGTGATGAGAGCGCCCACGACGCCCATAAAGACCATGACCATGGTGACGAGCACGCCCACAATGCACATGATAATCATGATCACGGCGATGAGCATGGGCACGATGCACATGAAGAGCATGACCACGGCGATGAGCATGGGCACGAAGAACACGAAGATCATGACCACGGTGATGAGCACGGCCACGATGCACATAAAGATCATGACCACGGTGATGAGCATGACCACAATGCACATGAAGAGCATGATCACGGCGATGAACATGGGCACGATGCACACGAAGAGCATGACCACGGCGATGATCACGGGCACGACGACCACAAAGATCATGATCACGGCGATGAGCATAAGCACGATGAACACAAAGAACATGACCACGGTGACGAACATGACCATTCTGGGCATGATCATGGTGACCATGAAGGGCATGACCATCATCTTGAGCCGAATGCGGTTACCGCTGTCTTACTTGGCTTAAAGAGCAAAATTGCGACTTTCCAAGTTCAGCAGTTGCTCAACAAGTACGAAGACGAGCCTCTGACTGCTATTTTACCAGGTGTGGCCTTGGCAGAGCTATGGGAGATGCTGGGAATCGTTGAGAATATCCTTAGGGTCATCTCAATTCTTATTTTGTTTGCCTCTTTGCTAGGTTTAAGCACCATGCTTTTAGCGTCAATGCGTGAAAGGCAGCATGAAATTGCTGTGTTAAGAGCCATTGGTGCCGGCGCAGGCACTATCTTCTTGTTAATTCAAATTGAGGCGTTGTTATTAGCGACGTTGGGTTCGCTTTTGGCCGTCGGACTCGTATGGCTAAGCTTAGTGGTAGGACAGAACTATTTGAGTGAACACTACGGGTTGTTTATAAGCACCGATATTTTCAATTTCAACTCGCTGTTTATCGTCTTGATTGTTATTGGGTTAACGAGTTTGGTGGCATTACTGCCGTCAGTTGGTGCTTATCGCTCAGCGCTGCAGACGAGTTTGTCGCAGCGCTAAGCGCAGTAACGATGACAATGGTAACTGGGGTTGGGATTACACTTGTGGGATACGCACCCAACCTTCCATCAGCAATCGCGCACTGCGGCTCATGATCGCCTTTTTTGCAATCCAATCACCATTCTCCTGTTCAGCTTGAGCACCGACTTTCAATGTGCCTGAAGGATGGCCAAAGGTAACCTGATTACGTTCGCCACCACCGGCAGCTAGATTTACCAGCGTGCCTGGTATGGCTGCCGCTGTTGCAATGGCCACCGCTGCTGTACCCATCATTGCATGGTGTAATTTACCCATCGAAAGTGCTCTTACCAACACATCAATGTCACTGGCGTTAACCACTTTCCCCGAAGATGCAGCGTAATCTTTTGGGGAGGCGACAAATGCAATTTTGGGCGTGTGCTGTCGCTGTTTCGCCTCTTCAATATCGCTGATAAGTCCCATCTTAAGCGCCCCAATGGCTCTAAGGGACTCAAAACGAGCCAACACTTCAGTAGAACTATTGATGTCGTCCTGCAATTCGGTTCCGTCATAACCAATGTCTTTGGCGTTGACGAAAATCGTTGGTATACCCGCGTTTATGAGCGTTGCTTGTAGTTTACCGCTAGCTACCAATGACTCTGGTACATCAAGCGTATCGATTAGGTTGCCCGTTGGAAACATAGAACCTTCGCCATCGGCAGGATCAAGAAATTCAACTTTGACTTCCGCGGCTGGAAAGGTCACACCGTCGAGCTCAAAGTCTCCGGTTTCCTGTACCTCACCGTTGGTAATTGGGATATGAGCGATGATAGTTTTTTTAATGTTAACCTGCCAAATTCGCACCACTGCAATACCGTTTTCTGGAATGCGCTCAGCGTCTACCAGACCATTGTTGATGGCAAATGCACCCACAGCAGCCGTTAAGTTTCCGCAATTACCACTCCAGTCGACAAAGGGTTTATCAATGGCGACTTGTCCAAACAAATAGTCGACATCGTGATCGGTTTGTTCACTTTTGCTCAGGATCACGGTTTTGCTCGTGCTCGACGTTGCGCCGCCCATGCCATCAGTTTGTTTACCGTAGGGATCTGGACTACCAATCACGCGCAACAGCATGTTGTCTCTTACCGCGCCAGGCACTTGCGCCGCTTCTGGCAGATCCGTCAAATTAAAAAACACACCTTTACTGGTGCCACCGCGCATATAGGTTGCGGGTATTTTGATTTGTGGTTTGTGTAGGGTCATAGTAATTATTCTCAATATTAAATTTAAGGTGGCACCAGTGCTGCT
>WKFJ01000037.1 GCA_014872785.1 Alteromonadaceae bacterium | reverse complement strand
TGATCGCGGCATTGCTTTGCAGGCCTAGTGGGCTAAGTCAAAAAGCAATAACAAAGAGCAGGAGGCGCTCAGGAAGAACCCTTCGGGCAGCGCTTGTTTAGTATTTCTACTGCGTTATCGCCTTTTTATGTAGAGCAACTACACTACAAAGACTCTGCCTTGTACAAATACTAAACAAACTGCTGCAAAATAATACTGCAAAGATCAACAGGCTCTAACCAGTCAATTGACGCTCGCGCATGGATTTAAGACACCAGAAGCCGCCGTCAATACGTATATTAAAGCGGTAAAAACCGGTTCTGGTGAACATGTCGAAATGGCATTCGCGCCGTCTGCTTCGATTCAATACTACGATGAGAAAGGTGAGTATAGGGTTTATACCAGAGATCAGTTTGTGAAGCGTCAATAAGCTTAAGAATGCTCTACCGCGCCCAATCCATCCAATACCGCATTTCGATATTGATTGGGCGTTTTCCCGGTCATGGTTTTAAACGCTCGAGTAAATGGTCTAACTGAGGCAAAACCACTTTCAAGCCCAATGACCAATACCGGCCAATGACTGCTACTCGGGTCTTCCAGTAATCGTTTAGCTCTCTCTACTCGCAGTTTATTAACAAACTGGTTAAAGTTCTTAGCACCTAATTCGTTATTCATCACACGACTAATACGATATTCAGAGGTATCTAACATTCTCGCTAAATCTGCCACTTTTAGCTGTGGTTGCAAGTAGCGTTCTTCATTGATGAGTTGTCGTCTAATGTTTGCGGCCAATAGCTTGTCATCTTCAGAAGAAACCACTGGTTGTGCTTTCACTTTTGACATGGTTTGTTGGCTTTTTTGTGTGCTTGTGGTGGAAGATCGCGTTGCCTTTACCCAATTAATCAAGCACTGAGTTGTACACATGACCATGACCGTAACTGCGGCAATGTAGTATTGCACTGCGTCAGGGTTGCCACTGTGTATTACTTCTATCAATTTTATGGTTCCTACCGCGCCGAAAAACATGCTGAGGAATAACAGCCGCTGCTTTTTCTGCAACGCGTCTGCTTGGCTGAAACCGTTTATTGCCTCCCACATGGAAAGTAACAAAACAGCCGATGACATCATGACGGTCATCTCTCCCAACACGCCAAAGACAAATTGATTCGTACTTGCAGCAAAATGTAAATAGCTATCCGCAAAGCGATAGGATTGAGATGAAATAGTTAAGATGGAAACGATACTCGCGAACAAAACATGGCGTTTTGTGAATGGTACTTTTTCCCTGAACAGCGATCTAGCCAAAAGCCAATACACATTACAGGTGGCACATGCCCCTATACCAATCAGATATTGATAAGCGCCTATCGCATCACCGGTAATTTTTTTGGTAGTCACCATCGCAACAGACCCACAAAAGATGGCGAATAAAATATGCATCATACTTTTATTGCGAACGAACACTTGCGCCAACAAAAATGTTACGGCACAAGCCAATACTACTAATTGAATTTGGTTCAGTTCCATAATAGGCATATTCCACCGGCTATACAGAACGAATTTTAATCGCATGTGCAGCTTTATACAAATCGACTTTGCAAGAAAAAATGTCAGTTTTTGTAGGCTGAATTTAGAAAACGACGCGAACCACAACCGGACATTTGCAATGATTTTTCCAAGCATTTACTGCAGGAGAAATTATGTTAGCTTCAAGTTCTATTTCTGACACCGTTGGCCGTGGGGTCTCGGGTCAAAAGTCAATTGATGTAATAGTGAAAGGTTGGTTTGTCACTGCATTAACAGGTCAATGGGCGTTTGCAATTTACATTCTATCCGTTTATGTCACTCCCTGGTTCAGCAACATTGATATTGGTGAAGTGACCCCTACCCAAGGCTACCACACCGCTAATAGCTTTGATTATGCTATGTTTTTCGCCCACATCATCCCGGCGGCCTACTTGTCACTATTTGGTGCTATGCAGTTAGTACCATCATTACGTAAAAAGTACCCAAGCTTACACCGCTGGAATGGACGTATATTTTTTACACTGGGCATTTCCGGGGCACTTACCGGACTCTATTTACAGTGGGGCGCCGGTCTGCGTTTAAGTGATATTGGTGCATTGGGTATCACGTTAAATGGCATTTTAATTCCTATCGCCATTTTCTTTGCCTGGAAACACGCCATTAATCGACGCATGCAAGACCACATGCGCTGGGCAATTCACAGCTTCATTCTAGTCAATGCCGTGTGGTCTTTTCGCCTGTATTTGATGGGTTGGTATATGATAAACCAAGGTCCACTGGGCAACTCACCCACAGTAGACGGCCCAACCGATATCGCCTTGTCATTTGCGTGTTATTTGTTGCCAATGCTGTTCGCAGAAGTCTATTTTTGGTTAAAGAAACAAAAGGACACGAAACGACTTTGGGTAGGTGCCACGTTTTTACTAACGGGTGCGCTTATCACACTCATTGGCGTTGTTGCTGCCACGATGATGATGTGGTTCCCACGCATCGCGCAAGTTGCAGGGCTTATACAATGAAATAATTTGCAACAACCTTCACTCAAATAGAAAATGCCAGTTGCTGTTGGTAGGGTGTTATACTATAACACCCTACCAACACTTATAAATGGACATATAACTTGAAAACAATGACTCATAAAAGTGTCTACTTACTATCCACAGCCTTACTGTTACTAAATATAAAAGTAGTGCTGGCGGAACCAACACTGAAAGACCCGCAATCTGCTTCTCCCGTGGAGCGTTCATTGACTAATTCAGTAAAGTGGTTGAGGACGAGCAAAGAATACAAATTTTTAACCGAATCAATTTACGCTAGGGCTTCAAAATCACTTGCAGAAAAAGCGCTGCCGGCAACACCTTGGACTGTGGTAATGGACGTAGACGAAACCATACTAGATAACAGCGCTTATCAGAAGAATCTCGATTTGACGGGGGGCAGTTTCCACCCAACTACTTGGGCAGAATGGATTGAAGAGGAAGACGCGGATTTGGTGCCTGGTGTTGCCGAATTCATTCAAGTTCTTTTCGAAAAAGGGGGATTGCTCACTATGGTAACCAATAGGGATCGTGCCCAGGACGACCACACTTGGGCAAACCTGTTAAAGCTCGGTATCCCTGTAACCGAGCAAAACACCTGTTTAATTGGCAGAGCAAAAGAGGACAAAGCAAAAATCGACGGCATCGAGATTATTAATGACAAAGACTTGCGAAGACAAGCTGTTACCAATGGCAACGCTAGCTGCTATTCCACCAGCGGCAAGCGTCATTCAAACTTCCCTAAAGCGGAAATTATCATGCAAGTAGGAGATAATATTGAAGATTTTGTTGGCGTTACCCAACACGATGCAGATGTTAAGTCGCTTATTAAAAAAGCAGACAGCGAGTATATTTTGTTACCTAACCCAATGTATGGTTCTTGGTAACTGAATATTCTAATGACCGTTGAGCAGTGATACTCAGCACAAACTTGCTGCTCAACATTTAGATTCCCAATCGATTTTCACCGCTCTACATTCAAAATAACTTATTACATTTGATCGTCAGCACCAACATTAATTGTGATGTTATAACGTTTACCATATGTTACCCTGCGAGCCAGATTTACCTAAGCGGGAAAACCGAGCCAACATCCTTTTAAACACAGCCGTTTTAGATTCATCGGCTTACAAGGAATAGGTATATCGCCACTTTTCCCACCGAACTACAAATTTATTAACACCAACAAGATGAAAAACACCCAAAATAGTTTCCCCGACATAATAAACAGCACCGCTCCGATTAAACCGCACCAACTCAACTGGGTGGGGATGGAAAACATTGCTGTGCCTATGTCCTTTCCCATTTCGTCGAGCGAAGCTGTAGGCATCACAGCTTCAGCGAATATTTTTGTCAGCTTAGATACCGGTGCTAAAGGTATTCACATGTCCAGATTGTATCTGGATATTCAAAAGCGTTTAGCCAATAAACTTGTCAGCTATGATGTGGTCTGTGGATTGCTCGAGAGTGTGCTAATTGGTCAAGGCAGTTCAAGTAAAAATGCGCGAATTGACCTTTCTTTTGAACTACCTATCAACAGACCTGCTTTATTGTCTGAAAATCAAGGTTATCAAGTTTATGAGATTAAAATCTCACAAGAATTAGTGGAAAGTAGTCAAACAACAACGATAGATATCACTATTCCCTATTCCAGCACCTGCCCTTGCTCTGCATCTCTCGCCCGTCAACTCATTGCCAATAAAATAGATATGTCTTTTGCGGGGAACGAGCTTAATAAAACCGAACTTATGCAATGGCTGACCGACAGCAATAACGACCTTGCCACACCTCACAATCAGCGCTCGTATGCATACATCCAAGTGATTATTGCCAAGCCAATGTGGCCTCACCTCCCGACATTAATCGCAAATATAGAAAACTCTATTGGTACACCCGTGCAAACTGCGGTAAAAAGGGAAGATGAACAAGCATTCGCAAAACTCAATGGCAAAAACTTAATGTTTTGCGAAGATGCTGCGCGCAAACTGGATGTGTTTTTACGTGGCCTAGAATACGTCAACGACTACCAATTCAAAGTTGAGCATCAGGAAAGTTTGCACGCCCACAATGCAGTGGTAATTCACAAGAAACAGAAAAACTCAGTAGCCTAATGCTACTCTGAGAAAAGCATTATAAAACAAATATCACAATAAAATTATAAACAGCACTACCCGACAGGAGACAAGGAAAATGAAATCTCACCACTTCACTAAAACCCTGCTTGCGATTTCCGTCGCATTTGCCCTTGGCGCTTGCTCTAAGCAGCCGACGACAGAACAAACCGCAGATCAAGCGTCAGCAGAAGTCGCAGCTACCGATACAGCAACAAATGCCGCTGTGGACAATTCCGATAATCCCTTCTTCCAGCCGTATGAAACCCCGTTCCAAATTCCACCATTTAGCCAAATTAAAAACGAGCATTTTATGCCAGCGTTTGAACGCGGTATGCAAGACCATTTGGCAGAAATCGACGCTATCGTAAACAACCCAGAAGCGCCAACGTTTGAAAACACTATTGAAGAGCTAGAGAGAACCGGGAAACTGTTAACTAAAGTTCAGCGCGTGTTTTATAACCTAGCCGGTTCAAATACAAATCCTGAGTTACAAAAACTGCAGCGTGAACTCAGCCCACTTACGTCGGCTCACTACGACAAAATCAGTTTAAACGAAGGCTTATTTAAGCGCATTGAAGCAGTTTACCAAGTACGTGATACCTTAGAGCTAACGCCTGAAAAGATGAAGTTCTTAAAAGATACTCGCAAAGGCTTTGTAAGAAGTGGTGCGCTATTAAGCGAAGAGCAAAAAGCCAAGATAACCGAAATCAACGGTGAACTTTCAAAACTCACTACGGCCTTCGGTCAGAACTTGCTGGCTGAAACCAACGGTTTTGAAATGATTCTGTCTAAAGAGGATTTAGACGGCCTTTCTGAAGGCACCATTCAAGCTGCCGCCAGTGCCGCACAACAAAAAATGGACAAAGCAGAGACGGAAGAAGACAAGGCCAAATACAAAGACAAATACGTATTTACCCCGCACCGTTCAAGCATGTATCCGTTCTTGACTGAGTCTAACCGTCGTGATTTGCGAGAGAAATTATACAACTCTTACACGATGCGTGGTGACAACGACAACGCTAACGACAACAAAGAAACTGCAGCAAAAATTGCCAAATTACGTGCAGAACGCGCTCAAGTTATGGGTTATGAAACCTATGCGCATTTCGTGCTTGAAGAGCGCATGGTAAATACTCCTGAAGGCGTGTACGACCTATTAATGCAACTTTGGCGCCCAGCACTTGCACGAGCTAAGCGCGAAGTGGCAGACATGCAAGCGGTTGTTGACGCCGAAGGCCATGATTTTAAATTGGCATCCTGGGATTGGTGGCAATACTCTGAGAAAGTTCGCAAGGCAAAATACGCCTTAGACGAAGCCACACTTAAGCCTTATCTGTCGCTTGATAACGTACTAAATGGTGTTTTTGAAACCTCTAATAAACTATGGGGACTGACCTTCACAGAATTACACGATATCGATTTATATCACCCTGATGCGCGTGTGTGGGAAGTCAAAGACAAAGACGGTAGCCACATCGGTATTTTCATCGGTGACTACTTCACGCGCTCGAACAAGCGCGGTGGCGCTTGGATGAGCAGCTTCAAAGGTCAATCTAACCTAGACCTTATCGAACGTTCTGTAGTAGTAAATGTATGTAACTTCCCTGCTCCAGTAGGCGATGATCCGGCATTACTTAGCTTCGACAATGTCACCACTCTATTCCACGAGTTCGGACATGCACTACATGGCCTATTGAGTAATGTGACTTACGGCAGCATGTCAGGCACCTCAGGTCCACGTGACTACACTGAGTTCCCAGCGCAAATTTTGGAGCATTGGGCAGCTGAGCCAACCATTTTGAAATCATTCGCCAAGCACTACCAAACAGGCGAAGTGATGCCTGATGAGTTAATTGAAAGATTGTTAAAAGCCTCTAAATTCAACCAAGGCTTTGCCAATACCGAATACCTTGCTGCATCGTTGTTGGATATGGATTGGCACACACTCAAGGCCGATGCTGAATTACAAGATGCTGATGCATTTGAAAAAGCGTCGATGGAGCGCATTGGTCTGATTGAAGAGATCGTGCCTAGATATCGCTCAACCTATTTCTCGCATATTTTTGCCAGTGGTTACGCATCAGGTTACTACGCATATGTACATTCTGCGGTACTGGATTCTGATGGCTTTGAAGCCTTCAAAGAGGCTGGTGACGTATTTGATCAAGATCTAGCAGAAAAACTGCGTACTCATATTTATGAGAAAGGCTCGACCGAAGATGCCATGACGCTCTATAAGAAGTTCCGTGGCCGCGAGCCTAAGATAGACGCCTTACTTAAGGTAAGAGGTCTGGACGGAAGCGCTGACTAAGGTCATGGGTGCATTAATACAAAGGCCAGCCAGCTGGCCTTTTTTTTGTGCCAAGTTAAAACGTGCAACTTCGGCCTTTTTGGTGCTGTTGGCTCTTACTTTATTTAGTACTTTTTCCCATGCTCACCCGCAAGACGAAGATATTGTTCTGGATATCGAAATGGGTGAGTTGCAGTTAGAAGAAGGACAAATGACCGAAGAGTACATGGCAGCACTCAAGCGCAAGCGGCTACGCAAACTAAAGGCCATGTCTTGGCAGGAAAAAACACAGCTTTATCTGTACGCAGGTTTTGAACATATCGTGCCCAAAGGACTGGATCACATACTGTTCGTGTTAGGCCTGTTCTTTTCTAGTCTTCTGTTGGCGTCGCTGTTGTGGCAAGTTACCGCGTTTACGCTAGCTCACTCCATTACGCTTGGTATGGCATCACTTGGCTTGGTAACAGCGCCGGGCAGCATTGTTGAACCCCTAATAGCGCTGTCTATTGTTTGGATTGCCGTAGAAAACTGTGTATTCAAACAAACCTCAAAATGGCGTCCCTTAGTGGTGTTTGGCTTTGGCTTATTACATGGACTTGGTTTTGCCTCAGTGCTATCTGATTATGGGCTACCGAAGGATGACCTAGTGATGTCGCTATTGGCATTTAACGTGGGGGTTGAACTTGGGCAAATAAGCGTCATTCTCGCTGCATTTGTGTTGACCTACTTTATTCAAAAGAAAAGCTGGTACCGAAGTTATGTGCAAATACCTGCGTCAGTTTTGATTGGTATGGTAGGCGCCTACTGGTTAATAGAACGCACGCTTTTATAGTTTTATCACACATCAAACCGGCGTACATCTCATCGAATAAATACTCAAGCTATTCGACGAGATACGCGCCAATTTATTCAACCTCTCACTTAAAGATAGGTATCTTTACGGAAAAACAAGCTCCGCCTAGCGTAGCTGATTCACCTACGTCCAATTCGCCTCGGTAAAATTCAACGATTCTTTTTACCACCGCCAAACCCAATCCATAACCGTTTTCTTCAGATGAGTTGTTTGCGCGCACAAATGGTTTGAGGATTTCAACGCGTTTACTTTCAACAATCCCCGCTCCATCGTCTTCAACACATATCAGTACATATGCATTTTCTTGTTGCACGCTCATTTTCACTTTGGCCTGCGAGAATTTAATTGCATTGCCTAGTAAATTATTAGTCAGCATTCCGATAAAATGAGGGTTTAAGCACATCTCGACAGCGCTATCTGCGGTCTGGAATTCAATATGCTTTTCTGAGGTTTTATTCTGTTCTATGAGTCGCTCGATAAAACCGCATAACTCCATCTGTGTCGACTCGGCTTGCAACAACTGTTTTTCCAACCTAGAAAAATCTAACATGTGTTCGACCAAATCCAGCATGTCATCAATATCCTTATCGATGCGCTCGCTTAAGAGCTCTCTGCTGCTTTGATCATCTTCATCTATAATCGCCTCAACACCGAATCGAATGCGTGCTAGAGGCGTTCTTATATCGTGAGACACTGCGCTGCTGAGTAACTTGATATCCTCTACCAAATTCTCAATGCGCTGGGCCATTGCATTAAATTCAAATTCCAGGTCGGCGATGTAAGAGTGGCTACCAACCTCTACCCGCGTACCTAAATTGCCATTACCGAATTGTTGAGCTGACTGCCGCAAAACCAACAACCGCAAAACCAGTGGATAAATCCACAACAAAATGAGTCCGAGCAAGCAAATATAAAACAAGCTAGTGAGCCCAAACTGCAAAGAGGTTTCCACTTTTGAAGGTGGTAAATATAAGGAGAAAACCTCAGTGCCTGAGAGTAGATGTAAAGAGACGCCCTCTTCTGAATCTAGGGTAACAATATCTCCTGCCTTTAAACTATCTTGTAGTGGAGGTGGTAATGGAAAATGTATCAGCGAAGTTACTTGCAGTTGCCAATTTGGCCTGCGCCATGCGGCTAGAAAATCAGTTTTATCCGAACTCAGTTCATAAGTCGAAACAACACTGCGCAACATGTCTTTTTCTATGGAAAACTGCTCGTCTTCGACAGTTTCAATGGAGTTTTCATATACCCAATTAAACACTAGCCCAAGCGAAACACTGGCCAATAAAACTGTTGCGATTAATGACAGTACTAACAATCGCAGACTTAGCCATGAGCTTTTCACCATGCATCCTTAGTCATCAAATAGCCCCTGCCCCACACCGTTTTAATCTTAAAAGGCTCGTTACTATCATCACCCAACTTTTTGCGAAGTCGTGATATGCGAAGATCAATTGACCGGTCAAAGCCATCGTATTCAAAGCCTCTAAGTTCATTCACTAGGTATTGTCGTTCAACGACTTGCCCTGCTTGTTTGGCGAGTAACCATAACAAATCAAACTCATTGGTAGAGACATTAATCTCTTGCTCGTTAAGTAAAACGGAACGAGAACTCAAAGTGATAATTAAGCCCCCTACACTGACACATTCTTCATCGGACTGTGCAATCGAGTTGGGGTGTTGGCGACGCAAAGCAGCTTTGATGCGAGCAAGTAGAATTCTGGGTTTGACTGGCTTAACCAAATAATCATCTGCACCGACTTCGAGTCCGAGTATCTCATCGATCTCTTCATCTCTGGCAGTCAACATCAAGATAGGCCCCTTATATTGATGTCTGACCGCTTTGCACACGTCCAAACCATCTAACCCCGGTAACATGCCATCAAGAATGACAGCGTCTGGTTGCGACTCTAAAATAGCATTTGCCGCTTCGTCGCCATGGTCACATACAGATACTGTGAACCCTTTACTAATAAGGTAATCGGCAGTCCATTGCGCCAATTCTGCGTCATCTTCTACTAGTAAGATATGCTGCATCAAACGCTTTCCTTATCTCATCCACCAACTTTTGATGGAGCACTTGCTAAAACAAACGCCACGACGCCAATTTACGTCGACTTTGCTTATAAACCCACGCCACTCGCATCAGCACTTCAGCGACCTTGCGATTTTCCGGACTTTCATTAAGCGTAAATAACACACTTTCAGTAGTTTCTACTCTTAATGAATGCTCACCGTTGCTATGACCTTTCCAGCACTGTAATGGTTCCTTACGTTGGGAAGACCGCACACAGTAATCTCCAGCAACGGGGCTTGTCCATTTAAGGATTATATCCTGATAGCAAGTTTGTCCCTTATTCAACGCTACACATTGGTTAGGTGTGGCGGTGATAAGATGCAATTGGGGTGACGACGCTTGTCCAGCTAAGTCAGCCATGGCCGATGTGGATACAAAACCCAAATATATGAAAAGGTAACGATAAGCTTGCATGAGATTTGAATGTTTAGAACACATATTTTAATTCCAAATTGAAACCGGCAATAGTGTCCTTTTCGAATATTGGACTATCCCCGATACCACTTGAAATCTTGCCTGCGAAGGTCTCAGCTTGAAACACCCAATTTTCCGACAATGGATATTCCGCTCTAAGCACCAAAGAGGCGTTAACGCTATTGCTCGCATCAAACTGCGGAAATGTTTCGCTCGCCTCTTGTTCAGCGACACTCCAGAGCTGATCATTGAGTTTTTCGGAAGCATAGCTAAGCGCACCAAAAGCTGACAAGCTCCAATTATCAACTTGCCAGAGTTTGCCGGCAGCAAAGGATGCAAACGCCCCTTTACCGAGTGGCAACACATGAGCTTGCAAGATAAAGTCGTCAAAGAATCGGGTGGCTCTCATTCCTGTCAGACTTACCGCATTGCGATTCTGCAATGACGACCCTTTCAGTCGGTCAAAGTTATCAATATCTAGCCCATTTAGGGGAATGGCGACAATATCTACTGCCCAATCGCGATTTTCCCACAGCTCATAACCAATAGCGAAACCTGGTACGCCGACACTGTCGTTATTCTTTTCTACGAATAAACCGTTGTACTCATAACGACCTTGCCAGGAGAAATGATGAAACTCTTTAGTGTCACCATCAATTCTGCTTTCGAACATACCTGCACTAATACCTATTTCGAAATAGTTTCCGCTTTCTTGCTCCTGCTCTTTCCCAATGGCTTCACCGATGTTCTCTGCTTTTGTAAATGAGGCGATACTCATCAAGCCTAAGGCGAACGCCCACGATTTCCTAGTTAACTTCACTGTCTAGTTCCTCTGTATATGATTGACGTGAATTAATGTAAGCGATGTGCAGAAAGGATACTGTATTCGTCGTTGTCAACTTGTACCAAACTGTATCAACAATTTTTCTTTTTAAATACAGTAAGTTACATTTCACTTCGAGAAACTGAAATATTACAGGAAGACGCCCCCCTCTAGAAAGTAGAAATCTATAGTCGATTCAATAATTTTCACGTGACGATGAAAACTCAATGGGAAAGTTAGTGATATTCTTATATATCACACTATTAATCCGGTTCAGCAAGTCCAGATTTAGCATTAACCGCCCAACCAAATATGTCTTCGGCCGCGTTTCTGAGTTCTCGATTTAGTAAATGTCCATTAGTACCATTGGTTAGAATAACGATACCATTGCCAGTATTTAAGTGCCCTTCAATCCAAGCCCGATAACTTTGATTTGCGCCACCGTGATGAAATACCAGTGATTCACCGCTACCATTGAGTCTTGGGCCAAGGCCGTACCAACTATTGGGCTGTCGTCGCATCATCTGTTGGATAGTTGCTTGAGAATAGTAGTCAGACTTCGCTTGGTAAGTATCGAGTAACGCAATAACAAACTTAGCTAGATCGTCTGCGGTGGTCCATAATCCAGACGCCGCCATTTCGGGCATGGCTTCCCAACCTCGTGGTTTAGCGCTTGGCTCACCATCATCATCATGGGCATTAGCAATGTTCCCCATGGTCGCAGGCAAAGGGTTTTGAAAGGTACTACGAGACATGCCCAAAGGCTGAAACACGTAAGACTGGGCTAACTGTTCGTAAGTTTGTTTTTTCATATCTGTGGCAATCAACTGGCTCACTTGAATGCCACCACCTGAATAATCCATCTCGCTGCCGGGAGTGAACACTACTCTCACTCGCCCGTGCCGCGCTGGATAATCACCATTGAGCGTATCAATGATACTTGGCAGTTCCTGTCCTGGCATAAAATCGGCAAAGCCGTGAACGTTAAAGCCTGCGGTATGAGAGAGGATCTGACTCAGCGTAACCTTGTTCTTTCGAGTGTGCCGACTTGGAGGTATCTGCCATGAAGTTAAATAGCGGTTTACGTCGCGATTTAATGCAAGTGTACCCTCCTCAACCAGTTTCAATATCAACGCTGCATTGACCATCTTGCTCACAGAGCCAACCGAGAACAAGGTACTTGTATCAACTGGGGTGGCGCTTTTTGCCATGCGATTGCCATAACCCGCAGCCCAAATCACTTGATTATTCTCAATAATAGCGAGCGCCATGCCAGGAATATTATAGTGCGCCATCCTTTGCTCAATGCCCCAGCGCTTAGGATCGTTATCGCTTCGCTTGTACAAATCGATTAGTGCACGTTCAAAAGCAACAATTCTAGGGTCGTGAATCGAAGATTCATCTGCCATTGCAACACAAGGCAACAAGACACAAATAGCTACTAAAATTCGTTTGATTGACAGCATAGCCACACCCAGCAATAACATCTCTTCTAGGATAGGAATCTTTTATCTTGCATAAAAGCTATATCGATGTTGAAGAAGATAGAACTACCAGAATTTCCGACCAAATACCGCTCGCTATCCGATAACAACATTCCGTCCATAAAAATACTCATACACTCCCATTAAGCGGCTGCAAAGCCCAACTTGGCGCAATTTTGAACGCTAAAAACGCTACTTTTGATACTGTTTTATACAGCACCTGCACACCAGGGTAATTTTATTGACCCAAAAAGTATAAAAATAGAACGTGCATTTAGCAGTGAAGGAGACTCCCTCTTGTTCAAACCTACATATTTGAATCGATATAAACCATTGGCCTTAGCTGTCTCAGCTTGTTTATTGGCGGCCTGTGGTGGCGGTGGTGGTGGCACTGCATCCGCTCCGGTTACTCCGGCACCAACCCCAACTACACCGGTAACACCAACAACACCTGCCCCGGCACCACTGCCTTATACTGTGATGCCTATGCGTGCTGAAGCAAACACCTTAAGTGTAGGGGGATGTGACGACAGCACAAGTAACACGGGTTTGGCGTTTAGCAATGTATCTATGGCGGCAGGTCTGTGCTATGAAGTAGCAACATCTAGCGAAGATGGTATTCCTGCACGTGTAGCCGGCGGTATCGCCGTTCACGATATTAATGCCGACGGTATGCTGGATGTGTACGTTACTCATGGTCGGAACACCAACGGCAAACTATTTACGCTAGGTAGCGGCGATAATTTTTCAGACGTCACTGAATCAGCTGGCATCGCTATTAGTGCAACCGATCACTCGACAGCATTTATTGACGTAGACCGCGATGGTTTAAGTGATCTGCTCAGCCTGCAAGAAGCTGAACCTTGGATTCAAGTATATAAAAACAATGGCGATGGCCAGTTTTCTGAGATTAGCGAAAGCGTGGATCTTTCTTTATCCAAGGCTGCCTATTCAGTCGCGGCAGGCGATATTGATGGCGATGAAGATTTAGATATCTTCTTCGCCCATTGGGATCCAGAAAACGAACAAAGTCGTTGGGAATTCCTGTTTCAAAATACCGGTGCAAATAGCTTTGCGGATATCAGTGATATGGTGGAATTGGAAGATTTTGATGCCAACGATACTGAGGCATTCGCAGACCAGTTTTCGTTTACTCCAATCTTTGCGGATATCAATAAAGACCAACTGCCCGATTTACTGCTAGCCGCTGACTGGAGTACCAGCCAAGTACTAATGAACAACGGCGACAACAACTTCGTCGACCAGACCTTACCTGTTGTAATCAATGACCGCGCTGGCATGGGTGCGACAGTGGCTGATTATGACAATGACGGCGATTTAGATTGGTTTGTTTCTGCTATTGGAGATACCCGCGAAGAGTTCCTAACAATTGGCTTATTTGATGGCAATCGACTTTATCAAAACGACGGTGACGGTAACTTTCTTAATATGACCGACTATGCTGATGTTAGGCAGGGTTACTGGGCATGGGGTACCTGTTTTGCTGATGTAAACAACGATGGCTACGACGACCTACTAGTGGTTAACGGCTACAATGGTTGGACAGAAGAACAAGCTCAAAGCGGTAACTTTACCCAGTTTATTTCAACGCCAGCAAGGCTCTATATCAACCAAAAAGACGGCACTTTCAGTGAAGAGTCAGAAGCCATGGGAATTGATCATACTTACATGGGTCGCGGTTTAGCTTGTTACGATTACGATAGAGATGGCGATATTGATTTTCTGATTGCAAATAGTGGTGAATCTCCCACCTTGTATCGCAATGACTCTGCGGCAGAGGGTAAAGGCTTTATCAATATCAAATTAAACGGATTGCCTTTGAATCCAAGTGCCGTAGGCGCCAAGATCTATGTGACTGCCGGCGAGCTCAGTATGTTTAAAGAGTTACAACTAGGTAACCACTACGTATCACAAAATCCGATTGAGGCGCATTTTGGCTTAGATAGTGCCACTGAAATAGATGAAATACGCATTGTATGGCCTGGGTTAGCCGCACAAGAAACGGTAATAACTGGTGTAGAAGCTAACCAGTTTATTCAAATTGATCACCCTGATTTGGCCGATTAACGGCCAAATCACTTTAAACGTGCGTGCGTTTATTCACTGAAAAAGCTTTCTGCGAATACAACACTTTGCGCGCCAACCTGTTCGCCAATTTTTCTGCCAGGTAGGTCATCCGCAGGTGGGTGAATGCCTCCCCAAATTCGAGATAAACTACACTGGTCAGCCGCGTCTCTGTAGGTAGCCCACTGTAAGGTGAGGGGCATACTCGGACCGCGTTCGAACACTAAGAAATCATTCGCGGGCACCTCAAAGCCACTCATACCACCGGGGAAATAAGCAGATCCAGTAATAGTAGTGAGTAGCTCCGCCGCCGCGCGTGAGTAGGTTGAATGCCCAGAGACATAACCTGCAAACGGCGGGGTAACAAAGGTTGGACGCTGATAAGGCCACCAATTTTCTGCGCGTATCCAGTCAACGCCCGCTTTATCTTGAGTGGGGTCGTCGATGTAATCAGGTCCCTTCCAAGCATATAACTTAACTTTACCTACATGTTCATCGGCATCGCCGGCAAGTGGATCACCAGACTCAATCAGTTCAATGTAGCCAGGGATCAAGGGAATACCATTAGCATCATAAGAAGCTAACTCAGGCTCACTACTTTGCCCTAAATCGGCCATTGCTCTGATAGCTGATACCGGCCTTACGTAATCGTACCAACCCTTGTTAGACCACGCTGCAATAGCGGCATCGTGCATGGTTCCCCCCAGCACAAAATAGCTTTTAATATCCCATTGCAGGTTATCCAATACCTCGCCTTCACCGCGCCAGCGCTTTTCCAATAACTCATGGTCATTGACTGTGTTCATGATCACGTACCAATGGCCGGGTGGCGTTTCAGAATCAGGCCCATCAGCCCAAAATTCTGCCAATACTCGCGTGTAATCTCCACGAGGCACTATTTGCTCTGCGTACGGCTGCTGAGTCACTGGATTCACTTCATAACCGACACTGGCATCACCACCAGGTAGCGTTTGATAAAACTCAGGATAATCAGCAAACGAGTCAGGGAATTCAGAAATATTGCCAATACTGTTCGGAGAGATATCCCACATAACCTCATCACTGTCAGTCAGATGTGATGACCACAGAGAAACCAATGCGAAACCCCATTGGAATTCAGCACTCGAATCAGTTCCCAGAAGTGGTGGTATGCCGGGATCGTGATAGACATGATATTCAAAGCCATCGCGTGTGTACGTTGTCTTGTTGTCGTCGGTGAGTGCAAAAGGTGTAACATTACCCCACTCTGGGCTTAAGAAATCGGGCGCATCCTCCGTACGGTTACCTGCTTGATCGATAAAGCCTTCAATAACCAATGGTTGCCAGCGATTCACGTCCACTATGTTGGCATTGCCTACCGTTTCGCTATCTAACACAAGCGGTGGATTTACCGGCTGATAATAAAGATTTTCATAGAAACCCGATTCATTGGCGCCGTCTTGCAAGCCATACTCGATGTAACAGTTGGCAATGGCGTTACCCAATGCAGCCGCAGAGCCATCTGAATAATCCGTCGACTCTAGACTGGCGTCGTACCCCAACTCTTCCATTAACCGGTCGATATCGGCATAGATAAAACCGACGCCGGGCGAAAAGCGAAAACGGTATTTGATTAAGGTGTAGGCAGCATAGCTAATAGCCTCTTCTTGCAGAGGTAGCACGTCTTCCGGTACAGAAAAATCTTGTGCGGCACATTCAAAGCCTGCAACACTGCTACCAAACAGATAAGCATTATTGTTGTTAAACAGTGACCAAGCGTCGTACATGGCCGAGGACACATGGTGCAAGTTTCGCGCATGCACAGTAGGTCTGGCAAAATCATTACGAATGGCGTAGAGCAGCGACTCATTCCACATGCGCGCAACAGATTGTCCTTCTCTTTGCGGCGTCAGTGTTACCGGATCTGGCACGGTGGGTGTCGTTGGAGTAGTCGGTGTTGTAGGCGTGGCTGATGAACCACTGCCACCTCCGCAGCCACTAAGCGCAACTGCGGAACCAAATATTATTGCGCCTGAGAGCTTACGCCACTTTGTTTTTATCATCGTATTAAGGCAACTATGTAAGGGTTAACCTGAAAAACATAAAAAGAGCGGCATTTCATTTCAAATCGAATACGTCAGGAAGGGATTAAAATCAGGCCAACGGGATACAATACACGCCTCCCCATAAAATGTGCTAATCGCAAACCCTAAAATAAGGTTATCTTCCCATCAGGGAAATCAATAGTGGTTCATAAATCTCTGGTGGCGAATCAAAAAATTTAGCGGGACTAGTGCCAGTGAAGGCTTTGAATTCTTTGATAAAATGCGACTGGTCGTAAAATTGAGCCTCATTGGCCGCTCCAGTTAGGCTCAGTCCGGCATTGGTACGATAGTGGCGCAAAAAGTGGTGTAGACGCTGAATACGGCAATATAACTTGGGAGCAACACCAATGTGCTGCGCGAATTTGCGTTCTAATGTCCTTCGCGTTAATCCAAGCTCATTGCTAAGTTGATTAACATCAACATCACCATTTGCCCTTTTAATGTAAGGCAACACCTTATTTATAGTTGCATCAGTTGCTTGGTGACTATTTGCCAGGCTCATCAGAAAATCGTTGGTGACCTTTACTACTTGCCGACTGTTTTCAAATTCAATGTTTTTCAGTGTTTCGCCTAACTTTGCTAGTAGAGTCTCAGCTAACGGAAGGGTTGTATCGGTGATTTCATTAACAGGTCGTTGCAGTAATGCGAATGCGGCTCCAGCTCGCAGACGAATGGCGAAGAGTTGAGTATTTATCGGCCATTCAATGGAATACAATTTGGTGCGTTGTCCAATAAATACATCATGCGTCACCCATTCACCCTCAGTTTTGCCAACAGCCTTGCGAAAATAGGGAGCCCCAAAGTTAAACACAATATCGATGACCCCTTCAGGAATCAAAATGTCAGTTAATTTAGTTTGCAGATCAGGTTGATAAAACCAATACACATCCACGCACTCTGACAGCTCTCTTAGCGGTTCTACTTCCCAATAGTCGGCATTACTCATAATCGATAACTATTTGTCGCATTTTTACAATTTTTAGCATCGGTAAAAACCTACCATAAACGCCTCAACAGACACAGTCATTCGATAAAAACCCACTGATAACAGGCGACAATAATGAAAAAATTTGTACTTGGATTAATTTTTCTTTCGTATTCGGTAAGTAGCCAGACGCTACACAGCGTCAGCCTCGATGGCATTTCTCCTTATCGCGCTACATTTGATTTTTTTGCTCAAGACGAAAATAAAGATCTCACTAAAGCCGGAAAATGGACTGATGAGGTTTCAATACAAGATTCCTTGTTAGTGCGAACGGTCGAACGCGAATCACTCGACAATGGAGTAGATTTGATCAGAACCGTTGCAGCCCTTCGTGAAACAGCACAACCCTCGTTCGTTAATCAGTGGTTTGGGCAGAGGTTGAGTAGCGTCTATTATTCGCATTTCGACAATAATGAACTCACTCAGATATACATTGCCAGTCCTACCGTACCTGCGCGCACCAAAACCGATAAACTCCCGAAAAGTATAATAGAGACCGGTCTCCAGGGAGTTCTGGCGATGGCATTGCCTTTTTCGACTCAATCTGAGATTGAACTTCTAGGTTATTCTGGCGGTGCCACAGCAACCGTAAACCCCATCAAGTTTTCAGTATTAGGTACTGAAATCGTTAACGTGATGGGAGAGAACCTAACTGCCTGGAAAGTGCATCAGCCTGAGTCAAATTGGACCTATTGGGTAAGAACCGAACTTCCTTATATGGTCAAGGTATCGCACCCGTCTCCTAGCGGCACAATGTTAGTCAGTCTGATAACTTCTTTTAGCCAGGCCGGTGAGTAGTAGGCAATAAGGTGCGTTCAACCACTACGCACCTTTTCCATCATTTGCGGGTTTGTACATCCTCACGTAATCCACTTCCATACGCACGGGGAAAATACTGTCATCAATCGGTCCACCGGCACGTCCCCATGCACCGCCTATGGCTAAATTCATGATCAAGTTATAGGGATGATCAAACGGCCAGGCTCGCCAATCTGAGTGTTCATTTATATAGTGAAAATAGGGCACATTGTTCATTAGTACGGTGATGTATTCTGGTGTCCATTCAACTGAATACACATTGAAGTCTTGATCCACAGCCTGTCCTTCAATGCTGGCTTTACGTTGTTCCCAGTTTTGCCAGTAATAAGCTTTGTTGTGCACAGTGCCATGCACAATATTCATGTCGTAGCCAACATGCTCCATGATGTCGATTTCACCGGAGTTTGGCCATGCATCGCAGGTAGCACTGCCCTGCCAATCTTCTCCCGGCTGGCAACTAGTACTGTACTTATACGGGTCAGTAGGCAACATCCATATGGCAGCCCAGGTACCCTGTCCTGCAGGCAATTTTGCACGCACATCGATACGCCCATAATGCAAGTCCATCTTGCCCGCGGTATGTAAGCGCGCACTGGTGTACTCAGCACCATTAAATTGCTCTTTGTGCGCTTCGATAATTAAACGACCATCTTCAACACGAGCGTTTTTATCACGACTCGTATAGGTTTGATCTTCATCATTCACTTTACGTGCAGGCCACTCGTCAAATGACCATTTGCTTGGATCTGGCGCGCCATGATAATCAAACTCGTCTTGCCAAATTAGCTCCCAATCTGCAAGGCTCGCGTCTTGTTCACGCACAACGATAGCGTGCAGCACTGGCGTGCCCACCTTACCTTTCAAATCAATGCTGAGCTCGCCATCAGTAACCTCAATATTAAAAGCCGTGCGGTCTAGAGATGACAATGGATTCCCATCACGAGCAAGTCGCACATCGAGTGATCCAATGGCTAATTTATCTTGCATATATACATCAAACACACGTTCGCCGATGTCAATTTGGTACGGCTCAGCAAACTTCAACGTCACAGCATAAGTACCGTTTGGCAACGACTTGCTAAGACTCATCTCGCCTTCTCGGAAGGAGTAATATAGCTCAGAATCCTGTGAACCTTTGATGTGCTCAGAACGCCCAAAAGCGCTGCTCACGGCTAACTCATCGGACTCATAACAAATGTTGTCGGTTCCGATATATTGGTTGCCGCCCACATTCACTGCCCAAACGATATTGCGATTATAGTTACAGGTAGCATTGTGATTAACGGGTGTAGTTGCTGCGTTTTGTTTCATATCTAATCCTGGTTGAGGACATTTGGCCATGCATAGAAGCGCACGAACTTAATAAAACAATGTGCAATAACAATTTAAACGAGTTGAAACGGGACTGGAGTGCGGTGAGCGCGCCACAAGCGCGACAAAACAATACAGAAGGCAAAAAATAGATACAGGTTCTGGTCTTAAAAAAAAGGTAGCTAATCAAGTTAAGACACTGACTTTAGTCAGTGTCTCATTTTTAGAGTCTGTCGGTCTAATTAACCAAACATGCTGTTAGCTAAGGTTTTCTGAATACCAACCACATCAGTACCGCGTTTGAGTTCTTTCACCAACGGCGTTGGATCACTGCCAATCCATAATTTCATCTCACTGTCAGTATCAAAGGTTCCTGCGGTTTCTACTGCGAACTTGGATATAGACTTATAAGGTATAGACAAGTATTCGACCTTGCTTCCAGTTAGACCTTGCTTATCTATGAGAATCAAACGCTTGTCGGTAAAGACAAACATATCGCGAAATACTTTGTAGCCCATTTTGACCGTTTCAGCATCGCCGATAATGTTCGACAACTCCTCTTCTAACGCGTCTAAATCTACCTCGGCGGCATCGCCCATCAAACTGGATAGTAATCCCATTTCAAATCACCTAGTTGTGTTTACTCGATACTTTACAAGCTAGTGCTTCAATGCGAAAAGATAAATACAACTATGGGTGTAGAAGTGCAACAACAAACAAAAAAGCGCTTTTCAGCGCCTTCTCTACTTGCTCATTACTGCGCTTGTTTGCGCAATATTAGCGATTTCATATCGTGCCCGTATCGACGGAAGTAGCTCTTCACATCCTCTAAAATTAAATAGTTCATAGGTACGATAAATAATGTGATTAACGTTGCGAATAAAATCCCGAACCCGAGACTCACTGCCATTGGGATCAGGAATTGTGCCTGGGTCGATTTTTCAAACAACAACGGCATCAATCCAGCAAATGTCGTTAACGACGTCAATAACACGGGTCTAAAACGACGTCCACCGGCTGCGTATACAGCTGACTTCACAGATTCTCCGAGTTTGCGTCGCTGATTCACATAGTCCACCAGCACTAACGAGTCGTTCACCACAACTCCAGCCAATGCCAGCATCCCCATAAAGCTTAGTAAGGTAAGGTCTAGCCCCATTATCCAGTGACCGGCAACCGCTCCCACCATACCGAAAGGAATAATGGACATGACGATGATGGGCTGTGAATAGGACTTAAATGGAATCGCCAACAAAATGTAAATGAGCAACAGCAACGCGCCCCCCCCAATTAACAAACCCTGTGTGGACTCGCGCTGGTCGCGAGCTTCACCAGCGAGTTCGAAACTCACACCTGGATAACCTGCAACTCGCTCGCTTAACCATTCGCCAATTTCTTCTTGTACCAGAGATAAATCACCGTTTTGCTTATCAAAATCTGCGGTTACAGTAAGTGTTCTTTGACGGTCAATGCGCAATATAGTATTTGGACTGAGACCAGGGTAAACATCGGCGACTTGCCATAAAGGCACTTCTTGGTTAGGACCCACTCGAATCATCATCTGTTCCAATGTTTCGATAGATTGGCGCGCTTGCAGGGGATAACGAAGCATCACGCGAACTTCCTCTCGGCCACGTTGCACACGCTGAACTTCCAAACCAAACACAGCTTGACGCACCTGACTGGCTACCGTGTTGAGATCTAATCCCAGTAATCTAGCCTCGTCTTTTAGCTCTAACTGCAACTCTTCTTTACCATCAGACATCGAGTCTTCAATATCAAATACACCCGCATATTCAGTGAGTTGTAGTTTTAACTTCTCACCCAGTTCAGTGAGTGATGCGGTGTCCTGACCTTTCAGCTCAATATCCACAGGTGAACCACCCCAACCACCGATTTCAGCTCTATAGTTAAGCTGTTCAGCGCCTGGCACGCGGCCTACACGCTTGCGCCACTCGTTGACAATTTCTTGAGTGGTCACATCAATTGTGCGTTTTTCCGGAGGCACCGTTTCTACGCGCACTCGACCGGTCGTTGAATTTCTACCACCGCTAATTGAGTAAATGTTGCGAATAACCGACTCGCCCGTTTCAGGGTCGCGATAAAGCTCTCTTAGCGACTGCGCGTGCCCAGTCATTGCTTGCACAATTGCATCAGTGGTTTCAAAAGCCGTTCCTGCTGGCATCACTACATTGGCCGCCGCGACTTCACTTTGTACTCTAGGGAAGAAGATAAACTTCGAATGTCCACTTGCCAGGGTGCCAATGATCACAATAAAACAAGCAACCATTGCCATTAACGTGGCATAACGCCAGCGCATCGCATGTGCTAATGCCGGTTGGTAAACTCGTTCTATTAATACCTCTAGCGAGTTGGCTACTTTTTGCTGCATTTGCGAAAACTTAGAGATTTTCTTTGATTGCGGACGCACGTGTTTAAGGTGAGCAGGTAAAATTAACTTCGATTCCACCAAAGAGAACAGCAGTACTGGGACAATAACGAAGGTAATCGACGCATACCAACTACCTCTTCCCGATTGAAAAGCTAGCGGTAAAAATGCCGCTGCCGTGGTCAATATTCCGAAGGTAACCGGTATTGACACCTCACGGGTACCATTTATCGCTGCATCGAGTGGGTCGACACCTCGCTGCAAGTGGGAATATACGTTCTCCCCGGTGACTATCGCATCGTCTACCACTATCCCCAATACCAAGATGAATGCGAATAAACTCATTAAGTTGATACTGACGCCGAACATTGGCATGAATAAAAACGCTCCCAAGAAACACATGGGAATACCTAAACACACCCAGAATGCGACCGCTGGGCGTAAGAAAAGAGCCAGCATCAGAATGACCAAAAGTGCTCCTTGCCAAGCGCTTTTTGACAAGGTTGCCAAGCGAGCTTTGATCGGCTCACTGCGATCTCGCCAATACTGTATCTCTAAACCTTCTGGCAGCTGAGATTGCTTTTGCAGTATGTAACTTCTCACCGCACTGGTGATCTCGATAATGCTTTCAGAGCCGGTTCTAAATACTTCTATTTCAATGGCAGGTACGCCATTAAATCGCGTGCGCAGAGGGGTTTCTTCGAATTCGTCTTTGATGGTAGCGATATCTGCAAGTGTCAGCATAGTGCCATCTTGGGTAGTGATAACTGGAATCGTTGCAAATTCGCCAGCGCGATAGGCTTGTCCGCGGCTGCGAATAAAGATTTCACCTCCTTCGGTCTTTAAGTTACCAGCCGATACATCACGGGAATTTTGACGCAAGGTCTGTGCTACTTGCTCAAGAGTTAAGTCGTATTGACGCAATACCAGTTCAGGTATCTCAATCGACATTTCAAACGGCAATGTGTTATCCAATTCAACCTGTGTCACTTCAGGTAGCTGAGCAATTTCATCACGTACATTCTCAGCGATACGTCTAAGCGTAAGATCGTCGTAATCACCGTATAGCACAACACCAATTGCATCTCGTCGCCATTGTGGTATTTGCACCTGCAAATTTTCCGCGTCCACCGGCAGATTAGAAATACCATCAATGCGAATTTTGATGTCCTCTAGTAACTCTCTCACATCGTAACCGTCTTCCACTTCAACCGTTACTGATGCACCGCCTTCTCGACTCTGAGAGTTCATCTCGCGAATACCCTCTAAGTCTTGAATAGCCTCCTCGAATTTAATGGTGATACCTTCTTCCACTTCCTGCGGAGAAGCACCAGGCAGGGACATAGACACATTCACACTGCGAATTTCGATATCGGGAAACATATCGACAGGAACTTTTGCGCTCATCACGTAGAGTCCAGCCAGCATGATAACCACCAACATTATGTTGGCAGCCACGTCATTTTTAGCAAACCATGCAATCATGTTGATGCCCTACCCGTTATTGCTCGACATGGCAGTCTGTGCAGCAGTTGAGTCACTGCTTTTGCCAGCCGTTTGCTTGTCTTTGGTCTTTTTCTCACCGCCTTTTTCAGAAGCGATACGCCCGCGATTATTGTCCCGTTGCTCCGAATCGTCTCGCGCGCCAAGTGGCTTGACTCGTGTGCCGTTTGGCAGGTTAGCGGTTGGTGTGAGAATAACTTCGTCACCTGGATTCATCACAAAGGCTTCATAACCATCTGCGCCTAAGGTTGTTGCGGTGGCGATTACTACAGAATCTTTATCTGTCCAGATAGGTTGCACTTGGCGTTTGTTGAGGATGCCGTCTCTGGCGATACTGATGGTAAAGTCTTGAGACACGGCTCTGCGAGGAATGACCATCACATCTTGATAACTGTTGCCTTGCACTTTGGCGCGTACAAATTGGCCAATGCGCATCGCGGGTCTATCAGTGGTGTTCACAAAAGGCTCTTTTACCTGAGCTACGATGTAAAGCATGCGCGTTGCCGGGTCAAAAGCGCCTTCAGTACGCACTATTTCACCTTCCCATTGATAGGTACGGCTGCCGATATCACTTTCTAGCAACACAACCGGAAGGTCAGCCGTGGTAGTATTCTCATCAGGTAAGGTCAAGTGTTGTAAGTCGTAACTCTTAACAGGTAGACGCACCTCAACGACATCAACACTGTAGATATCGGCAATCGCTTGTGACGGGCTTACGACTTGGCCGATATCAATCGCTTGGGTCAACACTTTGCCGTCAAATGGTGCTTTTATTTGGGTGCGTTCTAAGTCTAACTTTGCTTTTGCTAAACGAGCTTCAGCCGCTCTGAAAGACGCCTCTGCCGCTGCGACTTGTGGCTTTCTCAATGCCAGTTGCTGAGCCGCCTCGCCTTCTGGTGGCTCGTTCCACTCTTTCGCTGCCAACTCTGCCTGCGCGACTTCTTGTAAGTATTTTAGCTCGGCATCTGCCAGTGCCGATGCCGCAACATCCACTTCGACTTTGAAGTTGCGATCGTCTAATTTGACCAGCACATCGCCTTGTTTAAAGGTTTTACCTGGACGTATGTTTGGTGACACTTCTACGACTCTACCATTTACTTCTGCGACAAGGCTTGTTCGTGTCAAGGCTTCAGCGGTTCCGTAAGAATCCACCCACACCGAGTAAGGTTGAGCTGACATGGTCGCTGTTTCCACCACGACGCTTGGCGCCGGTCTATCTCCCCAGCGATTTGCCTCGGGCTTACTGGCAAAGAGGCTTATTACAATGCCAATTGCGATTACCAGCAGTACGACGGTAACAATAATGTGCGCAATCCATGGCGCAGGTCTTCCAAACACAGGTGTGCCTGATACATTGGGTTGGCTTGCGTTTGAACCACTCATTAAATATTCCTCTTTACCTTGCAAGTACGCGTTCCGGTTTCCAAATTACCACGACGCCCAAACCGCTAGGATAGGCGAAATCACAGTTAGGGCGTGAACATTTACCTTTCCTTTACGTTAAAAATCGTGATTCGGACTAGAGACTGTTGAACTTTATTACATAAATGTAAAAAACGCGGAAACCGTACTCTTAACGTGCTTTTTTGCAATGTAATTTGCCTGATTTTTCAACTCATTCGTTGAATCACGGAATCAAGCTCATCTGCATAAGATGAAGAAGTAAAATGGATGATTCGAATTTATCAAGTACGCAAACAGTTATTTTAGAGGCGTATAAACAAGTCTACTGCTTGATACGGTGTAATTGAAAATAACTATTCTCTAGCAGTTTTCCTTCGTGGTAACTGTAGTAGTTGCCGCGTAATAAATTTTCGTTTATTTGATGGATATTGATTTTATTAGCAAAGGTTTTGTGGTTTGTAGATATTTCATACACCTCTTGTAGTTGTTCAATATCTGCTCGTTGGAAAGCGGTTTCATTAGTAATAGCTTCACCATTGAAAAAAACAACTAACTCAGCAGCTCCCGTTTTATCTATATCTAACACCACGAGATCTTTTTGCTGGTCATGAGTCACCACGCCCAGCCAAAAACCGTCCAAGCCCTTATTTTCTGTGGGTGCTAAAGCGGAAATGGTATCTCGGTATCTTGCAACAAAGCGACTGACTGTGGCTCTGGCCAACTGTTTATCAAGCTGGAAAGTGCGGGATAAAATTGGTTCTTGCTCTTTGCCCGTATTAATCTCGAGCACATTAAATGATTCCGTTAACGTTGGTGCCAGAATCATGCGCAACTGATGTCCTTTTTCATAGGGATTATCAATGGACAAAATGCACTCGGATTGTGAGCAAGAAATATTTTCATCAGTGAACATGAACTGCTGGGTTTGTCTGAAAGCAGTGGCTAAATTGCCGCGCAGTACCCGGTGTTTGCCATCTTTTGCCAATACCAACATGTAGTATTCGACCCCACTACCATCACTGATCCCTTCCCAAATTCCTGTTCCCAATGTGAGTGGTTTAGTTTCTGGTTCAGCTGCATAAGCACTTATCACCGACATACCTAGTAGCAGTAAAAGTAACGGGGTTACTTTAGAGATAAGATTTTTGAGCAATAGAGTGACGATTTTTTTCATGTCCTTGAACACTTTATAAATAACGTTTGTTTATGCAAATAAGGCTAGCAAAGAGCAATGTTAATGTCTGCTTTTTTGCCAAATACACATTTTGCAACCGTTTCACTTTCCACCATGGAAAATTAACACTTGCCACAATGGAAAATCATATTCTAATATAACTTTCCACATTGGAAAGTAAGGAAGGGTTATGAATCACGAAAAAATGACTAAGGCGGAAGCGGCCAGCGCTTTGCAATCACTCGACAACGCTCAGCAAGAATTGATAAGAGAGTCAACTCCACCAGTGTGGATACGGTTAATCATGAGCCTAAGTTTTGGGTCGATATTCTTTGGCTATGGCATGACTGAACATGAAAATATGTGGGCGCTGGCGATATGGATTGGTGCCGCTTTATTTATTCTGTCGACAGCACTTTATATGTACACCTATAAAATTCAAGGTATCAAAGTGAGCTTACTGCCTAAAACCGATAAGGCAGAAAAACTCAATGTTTACGCTGCTTTTGTTTTTTCGTTTTTGGCTTTTGCTACTCGTTATCTAAGAACAGAGTTTGGACTCGAGTTCGCACCTTACGTGTGTGCCATTCTTGCTGCCGGTGTATTTTTCTGGTTGCAAAGTAAATATCCAACTGGCGAAGTGGAACGTCAAGAGGCTGACCATGGCTGAGCTTGATCCCACAATCCACGCTCCGAATCGTTTGCAAATATGTGCATTGCTTGCCACCAGTGCTGAGCTCGATTTCAGGTTACTGAAAGAAAAATTAGAAGTGAGTGATTCGGTGTTGTCTAAACAATTAAAAGCGCTGGAGACAGCTGAGTACGTTACAACGGTAAAGCGCAATCACAACGGCCGCCCGAAGACCTGGGTAGCGCTCACTAAAAAAGGACGGATTAGTTTCGAATCCCACGTTAACGCATTAAAGGCAATTATTGACGGCAATAGCTGAGCAAGTCACAAAGTCGGTTATTGAATAGGTCAGCCACCTAGTATTCTTAAAAAATAGGTGGCTCTCTTTTTAAAAATACTGGTTTGTTTTTACTAGTGTGAGACCATGCATTTCAGGTAAACAAACTTAACTACTTAGTGATACATGGAGAGTTCCAATGAAAATTGACCACATTAATATCAGTGCCCCTAAAGAAGTTTTGGATAGAGACAAAGACTTTTTATGCGAGATTTTCCCGTTAAAAGAAGGCTTTCGACCAAACCTATCTCACCACGGTTATTGGCTCTACTTCGGTGATAATGCACTTTTCCATTTGTCACAGAGTGATAATCACCACGCTAACGAAAAACCAGGCTACCTAGATCATGTTGCGTTTCAATTGGAAGGACTTGCCCAGTTTGTCGAAAAGCTAAATGCGCTAGACGTGCCGTACGAAGTTAAGCAGCAGTCTCAGATTTCTATCACCCAAGTATTTTTAGCGCTGCCAAGTGGACTCAAAATAGAAGTAACCTTTAAAAATGAGACGCTGTCCTAGCGTCTCGCACTATGTAGCTGCATGGTTTAGCGCCGTTTGAAACATCTTTGATACTTTTCTGAATTTTTATCAACTTTTGTCCAACCACTTACGTCTTTAACCCTACTCGCATTAGCCAACGACTTGTTAGCTCGGGCAACACAACCTTTGTGTAGCTGATTGAATCTGCATTGAGTCTTGGAAGGCATAAAAAGATACGGAGTTTTTGATGAAATACTTGATACAAGCGCTATGTTTATTTTTCACCCTCATATCCAGTGCTAGCATTGCCAATAGTCAGTATGAGGATATGTCACAGCTTATTGATGTGTGGCTAGATGCCCAAAAAGACTATGATGACATACCGTCGATCTCTGGCGTAATCGTCCAAGATCAGCAAGTTATTTGGAGTGGCAGTTTTGGGGAGTCCAATCGCGAAACAGGGCAAGCCATCTCACTCAATTCCATGGGCAGCATTTGTTCTGTATCAAAAGTTTTTACAGCTACCGCTATTATGAAACTGGTAGATAATGGAAAGTTGTCTTTAGATAGTAAGCTACATGAGCTACTGCCCAAACTCACATTAAAGCAAGCCTTTCCTCAAGGCGGCGACATCACTATCGAGTCATTACTTACTCATTCTTCGGGTGTTCCTAGGGACACAGAACATGCTTACTGGAGTTCGCCCGCGCATCATTTCCCAAGCGATCAAGAACTGTATCAATCACTATCGGCGACACAAACTATTCATGCGGTTGGTTCTTCAATCGCATATTCTAACGTAGGTTATGCGTTACTAGGGCAGGTTATCGAACAAGTATCAGGCAAGAGCTACAAGGACTTCATCGAAACTGAAATTTTTAGTCCACTCCAAATGCAAGATTCAACGGTGGAGTTACCTCTACCGTTAATTGGTAATCGACATGCTGTTGGTTACACCGCCAAAAGTCGAGGTGGTGATCGCAAACGCGCCGACCTATACCAGACACGTACCATGCAATCTGCCGCGGGCATATCTTCGACAGTAATGGACTTAGCCAAGTTTGTCATGTGGCAATTCCGTGAAGTGAAATCAGATAAAAAAGAATTAATGTCATCCTCCTCACTACTTAGCATGTATGAGCCGCATGCCAAGAACCAGCGCGGTAGTCGCGGCTACGGATATGCTGTTACAGAAGATAAAGATGGCAATCGCTGGATAACCCATGGCGGTATGTGTCCGGGTTATGTTTCTTTTTTGAAAATAGACGTTAGCAACAAAATGGCTTACGCCATCATGGTAAATGCCAATAAAGTGCGAGCCATGAACTACGTAAATGGACTTATAGAACTAGCGACGAGGTACACTGCTACAAATGATGGTGATATTCGAAAAGAAAACCAAACTCTAAACGACTTTGTGGGATTCTATGACTTAACCCCGTGGAACAGTGAATACTATGTTGCAAAGTGGCAACAAGATCTGATGCTGTTGTATTTACCCGCCGATTCATTGAATTATGCTTTGTACCAATACCTACAGGTGGCTGATGACAGGTTTCAGTTAATTGAAAATGGCGAGCTCGCAAACGAAAACCTCGTATTTATTCGAGATGAATCTGGGAAGGTGTTTAAAGTCAAAAGCGAGGGGAACTTCCACTGGAAAATTCCCCCAGCTACAATTTCTCAGTAAACATTGAGTAACCTTAATTAAATTGAAAAATCATCCGCGCTTGCGCATACTCTAGTTTGAAGTGTTCGCACCCTCTTATCCAAGAAGGTATTAAGCAACGCTTATGCATGGCCCTGCTAACAGGGCCCTACTTCTCTTAATTGCTGCCTTGGTTTTACCCAACGAACCTTACTTCGATGCACTAATAACACCGACAATTTTTTCAATATCACTTTGCATGCGTTTATAACCCGTTTGGTCAGTAACAACGCCCGCTATGGTGATATCGAAATCTGGGAAATAGTAAGACACTGTTCCCCAAAAACCACTATGTCCTATAGCGGTATGACCCGCCACATCTGCGACTGTAAGACCAAACCGGTATTTTTCAGGCGCCGGCACTGCACTGGCGTTAGTCATCGCGTTTAACGTTTCCGCTTTATCAAAAAAGGCATTATCAAAGAGCATATCAGTGAAAAGTGCCATCTCGTAAAGACTACTCACCAAGCCACCACCTCCATGCAAATCTACCGAAGGGTGCCAATCTGAAACATCACCACCTGTTAGATACTGTCTGCTTCTTGGCAACGCTGTTTCAGGTGACGATTGGTAAAACTCCCACCATGTACTTGCTGTTGGAGCCCCTTTGCTACTCAACCCTTGCATGACAACCTGGCTAAGCTGCAGTCGGTATTTGCGTTCTAGAATTTGCCCTAGCAGAACATAACCAGTATCTGAATATTTATGTGCACTGCCAGGTTCGAATAGAGGTTTACCCAAGCTCAACATCAAATTGATTTGTTCTTTTGCCGTCCATTGCCTACCAGTTTGCGCCAGTATCTGTTGAAAATAGCTGTCAGAGGTTGCGTGGTCACGTAATCCAGCTGTGTGGCCTAATAGTTGGGATAAGGTAATTTGATCAACTAAATAGCCTGCTTCGAAGAGCCCTTTTAGTGTGTCTGAATCCAGTAATTTATCGATAGTGTCCGTCGGCGCCAATTCGTTGTTTTCGAAAAGTTGAAAATAACGAGCTGCAAGATAGGTTTTAGTATTGCTCGCTATTCGAAATGGTGTGTCTTTAGAAAACGGAATCACCTTTTCAGTGGAAAGGTGTCCGACCACCGACACAAAAATCACTTTACCGTTCTTAAGCCCAATCAATCCCCTTGCTGGCACTGATGGTTCAGCCTTAAACGACGCTTGAAGAATACGCTGCGCTGATTTTTGTATCTCTGTTTGCGAGAGTCCCTCGGTAATGAACAAGAAAAAAATGGCGAAGATAAGAAAACATTTTCTAATTGACATTTAAGCGACGTCCAGAATCAATGTAGTTCTAATCTAACAACTCACCCCAACCGAAACAAACGCTCGTCAGTGTTTATCATTCGACTAACCAGTAACGCTTGCCTTTGGGTAACTCTGAGGACAGCAATAGCGGATTTTTTAAATCAAAGATAGTTTTGCCAGCAAGTCCACCCAACTGCTCAAACGCTTTGAACTCTTTGCTTTCACGCAGCAAGTTATCAAAGGTTCCGTCATCTATCGCTTTTTCTAGCCCCATTTTAATACGTTTAGCCAACAGGGGTTTATCTGGGCAGACGAAAAAATAAATAGGTGCCTGATAACGCAACAGTATGTGCGGCACGTAGGTTAACCCTTTGTCACTGTGTAGTTTTAACTCATCGGCTATTTCGGTCACACTACGCGGAAAATAATCAAACTTTTGCATGTCGAGCATGTCGAACAGGGCTCGATAATTGACAACCGGAAACACGTTATATCGGCTGTGCAGCAATATTTGCGTATCGGGCCAATCATGCCCTTGCCCCGCCCTTAAGCCTTTGAGGTCGCCACTGCTTTTAATGTTATTAAATATAGGGATATTTTCGCTTTTTATCATTAATGCACGAAGTCCCTGTAAACCTTTTAGCAGAGGAACTTTGACCGCAAGTAGGGCTTTTTCACGTTCGTCAGATGTCATTAACCAGAGTAAGTCGAATTCACAACGTTGTTGCATCATTTCAACAGCTCGACCTTGAGTCACACGCACTGGCGATTGCAATAGCAGGTGCTCGCCGAACTCTGAGCGCGTATTAGTAAGCACTAATTCAAGTAGCTCCACAAACAGCTTGTTTTTAAAGCTGTATTTCCCCGATGCTCCAAAGTAACTAATCCGCTCAGCTTCTTGCGCAATTGCCTGAGCACTAAATGTGAAAATCAGCACTAAGACAAAATAGTTCAAAATTTTGGTATGAATGCGCTTAAGCATGACGTGTTGGTTTGCAGGTATTTGAAAGGGCGCTAGTTTACTGGTTGTTTGAGAAAAAACTACGCCGATGAGCGCGAAAATCTACCGTTTCCCACAAAAAAAGCCTGACTTTGCCGTAACGCGATTATTTTATAATTGTAATTACTTCGTTTGCTTCCCTTTTTAGAAATCTGTCGACTAGACTTAGGGACATAAACATCCCGTGAATTGTGAAAGGATTTATACGTGGCGCACAAGTTAAACGCACTTGACCTTGCTTTTCTCTCCCTAGAAAAACAAACCACTCCAGTAAATGTGGCTAATCTGCTGATTTTTGAGATCCCCGAAGGTTACGAAGGTAATTACCCTCGAGACTTAATCGAAAAGCTTGAGGCTCAGCCTGCTGGCGCACCTTTCAACTTAAAACTCAGTTCTACAAATACCGCACGGATGCCGAGTTGGGTAGAAGATGACCATTTTGATATTCACTATCACGTGCGTCATTCAGCCCTACCTAAACCGGGTACTGAAAAGGATTTAATGGAACTGGTTTCCCGCCTGCACAGCCGTTTGTTGGATAGAGGGCGCCCCTTGTGGGAGTTCCATTTGATTGAAGGACTAGAGGGCAATCGCTTCGCCATTTACATGAAAATGCACCACGCTTCTATTGACGGCATGGGCGGTATTGAGTTGATGGAGAACATTCTGAGTCTGTCAGCCGATAACGCTGTAAAGGCGCCCTGGGTGGGATTACCGCCTAAACCAGTAAAAGCAGAAGCAGAAAAAAAGCCAATAAGTATGCGTACTGCAGACTTCACTCGCAAAGTGGGCGACCGCGCCAAACTTCTCAAAGACTTATCGAGTCTATTCTGGGGACAGGGTCTGAAAACGATCGGTATGCGTGACAATTTAGCGCCAGCGCCTTTTACTGCGCCTAAATCCATGTTTAATGTGCCAATCACAGGTGCCCGCCGCTTCGCGGTGAAGAGCATGCCGCTATCTGAAATTAAGGCCATTGGCAAACAAGCTGGCGCGACAGTAAACGATATTATCTTAGCCATGTGTGCCGGCGCTTTGCGTAAATATATGACGGAAAAAGACGCGCTACCCAAAAAATCCCTGATCGCTTCGGTGCCGGTATCAGTTCGCCAAGTCAATCGAACCGGTAATCAAATCACTTATGTGGCGGCAAACCTTGCTACAGACGAACCAGATACGATGAAACGTCTGCAAAAAATTGGCGCGTCCACCACTAACGCTAAATACGAAATTGAAGACTTATCGCCAGGTGCAGCAACCAGTTTTGCCGTGGTGGCACAAGGACTCGTGGCAGTCATGAATCAACTAAATATGACGGAATTACTGCCACCTCCGGCAAATGTGACCATATCCAATGTCCCTGGGCCGCGTCAGCCATTGTATTTTGGCGATGCTAAATTAGTGGGCACCTACCCCTTGTCGGTGCTTATCGACGGGCAAAGCCTGAATATCACCGTCGTCAGTTACTGCGATACTATTGGGTTTGGGTTAATGGCCTGTCGAGACACCATCCCCGATGTCAACCATCTCGCCGACCTAATCGAAAGTGCATTGGACGGTATTAAAGGGGGCATCTTTTTAGAAAATGTGATGAAGGAGAAAGGTATAGGCACGGCAGATCCTAGTTAAACCGACTCAGGCAAAATGGGCGCATATCAATTGCAGTTGACTCCTGCTGAATTAACTGTGCAAGCAAACGAGCACTAGTCGCCGCTTGAGTCAGCCCTAGATGAGAATGCCCGAATGCTAGGTAAAGACGTGGATGCTTTGGTGCCTGACCAATAACGGGCAATGAATCGGGAAAAGAAGGGCGCATACCCATCCAAAGGTTGGAGTTATCTAACTGAGCTTGCTCAACAGTTAGTTGACCTACTTCCTCAAGTAACGCACTAGCATGGTTACCTAACATCTTGGCTCTTGAATAATCGGCAGGACGATTAATACCCGCAAACTCTACCGTACCCGCAATCCTCAAACCTTTATTCATCGGTGTCATTATCATTTTGCGCTCGAACGAGGCAATTGGACAATTAAGGTAATCAGTATTGGGTAGCATAAGGTGATAACCGCGCTCCGCCTCAAGCGGTACCTTATATCCCAGCGGCTCTAACAAAGGCTTTGACCACACTCCTGCAGCGACTATTGCCATGTCAAACACAAAACGCCCTTCTGCTGAACCCAAGCAAACACTCGAGTGATTGCTATCAATCTTATCTACTGAGGTCTCAAGAAATTGGCCGCCAAGTGAAAGAAAATGATTAAAAAGCGCTAAACACAGTGACTCCGGATTTGTGGTATGCGCAACATCTAGAAAGTTTATTGCGGCACCTACGCTTTTATGCAAACCAACTTGATAGTTGTGAAGTTGTCGCCCGGTGAGCAAGTCAGCCGCGACCCCTTCACGTTGGTAATTTTGTAGCAGCTCAATAATTTGGCGTTGCGGCGTGTTTTCAAACACCATTAGACTGCCCTGCTTAACTAACATATGAGATAGGTTCGTCTCGCGAAGTAGGGTCTCATAAGCATCGATTGATAAACGATTCAAAGATTTTAATGCGGCTTTATTTTTATCGTAGCTGGATTTATGCATGTTCCAGCAAAAACGCAGAAACCATGGCATCGAATGAAGAAGTTGCTTCGGGTGAATGCGCAAAGGTCCATTTCGTTCAAGCAGCATTTTAGGCAAAGAAGTTAACAAATCAGCATTGGCCATAGGGAAGACTTGCTCAGTTGCGAAATGCCCTGCGTTACCTTTCGAACAGGCCTGTGCAACACCACTTTTATCAATCAGCGTCACTTCAAACCCTCGCTTTAACAATTCGACCGCCGCACAAACTCCGACGATTCCCGACCCTATGACGGCCACTTTCGTTGTTTTAACTACTTTAATAGGCATTGTTTCCGCCTTACTTTGCAACCCAACCAATTTTTATATTGAATATTGTATACAATATACTGTAGAGTGCAATCCGTTCACTTACGGTCATAAAGTAATCAATACAGGAGGAGCACACTATGGCAGTTCAATGGCAGGGGGTTTACCCAGCAGTTACCACGCAATTTACTTCCGATGGCAGCATCAATATTGAGAGTACCCAGCGCATGCTCGATAACCTTATTAAGGAAGGTGTGCACGGGATAATCGTTAATGGCACTGTAGGTGAGAATTGCTCGTTGAGACCTGACGAAAAACGGCTAGTTATGCGTGCAGCAAAAGAGGTGGTTAACGGACGCGTGCCCGTTTTAACTGGGGTAGCTGAAACCACCACACAATTTGCCATCGAATACAGCCAAGACGCAGAAAAAATCGGTATCGATGGCCTTATGACCCTACCTGGAATGGTATATCGCTCAACCGAACGCGAAGCGATTCACCACTATCAACAAATTGCTCGCAACACTTCTTTACCGTTGATGGTTTACAACAACCCGATTACTTACGGTGTCGATGTATCCATTGCGGGCATGGAAGTATTAGCGGAAGAAAGCAACATCGTCGCAGTAAAAGAAGCCACTGAAGATACTCGCAGAATCACTGAACTATTTACCGCGTTCGGCGACAGATTTACCGTATTTGGTGGTGTTGACGATATTGCATTAGAGAGCCTTATGCTTGGCGCAACGGGTTGGATATCAGGGTTAACCAACGTATTTCCACGTGAGTCTGTGGCTATTTTTGAATTAGCAAAACAGGGCAGGTACAACGAAGCACGCGAAATTTGGCGTTGGTTCTTACCACTTCTGCGCTTAGATACCATCCCAACGCTGGTCCAATGCATTAAGTACGCAGAGCAATTAGCGGGTCGCGGCAGTGAAACAGTACGAGCTCCACGTCTAACCCTTCCTGAAGAAGAAAAACAATATGTTGAGACGCTATACAACGAAGCTATGGCTACACGTATCGATCTTGCTAAGTACTTCTAAGGAGTAACACATGCAAAAAGGCACCTATTTTTGTATTGATGCCCATACCTGCGGTAACCCAGTAAGGCTTGTCACTAGTGGTCACCCCACACTTATGGGCAATACGATGAGTGAAAAGCGGCAACACTTTCTCTCAGAATACGATTGGATCCGACGCTCGCTGATGTTCGAACCCAGAGGGCATGACATGATGTCTGGTGCCTTTTTATATCCTCCTTGCAGCAGCGATGCCGATGCATCGATTCTGTTTATTGAAACCTCTGGCTGCTTGCCCATGTGTGGGCACGGTACTATTGGAACGGTAACAGCCGCACTTGAGGCCGGCCTTCTGCATCCAAAACAGGCGGGGAAGCTTGTACTTGATGTACCCGCCGGTCAGGTCACTGTTGAATACTCCATGCAGAGTAATAAGGTGGAGTGGGTCAAAATCTACAATGTGGCCTCCTTTCTAGCACATCGTGACATAGAGATTGATGTGCCAGAGCTGGGTGAACTGACAGTAGACATCGCTTACGGCGGCAACTTTTACATTATTGTGGAGCCACAAAAACACTTTCCCGGCATTGAGCATTGGTCAGCACAGCACATACTCCATTTCAGTCCTATGCTTCGTCAAATCGTCAATGAACAGCTCAAATGTCAACACCCGCTAGATCCGAGCGTGTGCGGCGCTTCACACTTGCTATGGACAGGGAAGCCTAAAAAGAGCAATTCAAGCAGTGCCAATGCCGTTTTCTACGGAGACAAAGCAATCGATCGCTCTCCTTGTGGAACGGGAACGAGCGCCAGAATGGCGCAATTGCACGCCAAAGGGCAGCTTGAAACCAATCAACTTTTTGTACACGAAAGCTACATAGGTAGTCAGTTTGTTGGTTGTATTGAAGGCACAACGGAAATTGCGAACCACCCCGCCATTCTTCCTAGCATCAAAGGCTGGGCCAAAGTTTATGGCCAAAACTGCATTTCAATTAACGACGAAGATCCATACGCCGCGGGTTTTCAAGTCATATAGGAACAATCACCATGAAAATAACTGGACAAAATTTAGTTGCGGGTCAGTGGCTAGGCAATAGCAATCACGACTGCTTTAGCGCCTACCTCCCCGCGACAGATAGCTATGACGATACTGCTTTTTGTATAGCAACGAATGACGAATTGGATATGGCAGTGTCAGCAGCCAAAACGGCGTTTGTGGTTTATCGAAAGAAACGCCAACATGAAAAAGCTGAATTTTTGCGTACGATTGCCAATGAGGTTGCAAAACAAGAAGCGCTTTTGCTTGCAACAACCGCACGGGAAACAGTTTATAACCGAGTAAGACTGCAAGGAGAGTTCGCTCGAACCCTCAATCAATTGCGACTATTTGCAGAAGCGTTAGAAACAGGTGGTATCGAAGATATTGTCGAGCAAGCCGATGCCAACAGGCGCCCGGTAGCAAAGCCGGCAACCCGTTTAACTCACATTCCACTTGGTACTGTCGCTGTGTTTGGCGCATCAAATTTTCCTTATGCCTTTTCAACATTGGGCGGCGATACAGTGTCGGCGCTTGCGGCAGGTTGTCCTGTGGTAGTAAAAGCTCATCCTGCGCATCCAATTACTTGTGAAATCATGGCACGTGCAATTTCTAAAGCTATCGACACCTGTAATATGCCAGTTGGCGTATTTTCGCAGCTGCACAGCCCTACCCCGGCACTCTCTCATGAATTAGTCGTTCATCCCGATATCAAAGCCGTAGGATTTACCGGGTCATTGAAAGTAGCCCAATTGTTACAGCAAACAATAGCCCAGCGTGAACATCCAATTCCTTTTTACGGTGAACTTGGCAGCACCAACCCACAATTTATATTGCCGGAAAAAGCCCGTGAAGCGGGTAGTGAATTAGCAGAACAATTGTGTGATTCATTGCTACTCGGTCACGGCCAGTTTAGCACAAGCCCGGGGATTTGGTTTGTTCCTGTAAAAGCCATTGAATTTCTTGCCAGTGCCAAAGAGTATTTGGCAAACAAACCCGCACATCCCATGCTCAGTAAGGGCATAGCACAAAGCTATGAGGAGGACATCAACGCCATAGGTTTGAATTCGACATTAACTCGATGGGCGAGCGGCGATAAAAAAGAGAGTCATTTTACCGAAGCGACGTTATTTATTACTAACATGGCGAGTTTCTTAAACAATAAACAACTTCACAAAGAAGTGTTTGGTCCATGTGCAATTATTGTGACCTACGAGCAAAGCGAAGAGCTCGAGGCATACGTCGAGACTATGGACGGACAACTTACTGCATGTGTTCATGGTTCAAAAGCCGACCTATATGAACATGCAGATTTGAGTGAGTCATTAAGTTATAAGGTTGGCCGTCTAATCTACAACCAAATGCCAACCGGAGTGGAGATTTGTGCCTCCATGAATCACGGTGGCCCCTTTCCAGCGAGTACAGATGTTCGCAGCACATCAGTGGGTCAACAAGCACTTAGACGATTTTTGCGTCCTTTGTGTGTACAGAACCAACCTGTTGAAAGTGTTTAGATGACGGCATTCGGATGACCTCGTTCATTACCATTTATTGGTGCGACAAGAATAACTGTTGCTATGCAAGACGGATTAAACTGGTAGACTGTATACAAAATACAAAGCCAGTTTAAGCCCGTTTAGTTTATGCAAATAGTGCACAAAACCCGTACTCAACTCGTTGCCGAAGCCATTCGAGAAAAAATCCTTTGCGGTGAAATCAAGGCGGGCGAACCGCTGCGTCAAGCCGCATTGGCGCAAGAACTGAACGTAAGTCGAATTCCGGTACGCGAAGCACTAATGCAGTTGGAAGCAGAAGGCTTAGTTAATTTTGAGGCTCACAAAGGCGCTACCGCGTCTGAAATATCCGCCACTCAAGTGGCCGAAACATTTGAGCTTCGTGCGCTTTTGGAAGCCGAGTTACTTAAGCACTCCATCCCAAACCTAACCAAAAGTGATTTTGATGTCGCTGAACAGCATCTGCTAAAGCTTGAAAAAGCCATGGCAAAAGGTGATGCAATGGTGGCGACTGGCGAGCTTAATACTGAATTTCATAACGCCTTATACAGCGGCGCCAATAGACCACAGACCTTTGAGATAGTTGCATCACTTAACCAAAACTGTAGTCGGTATGTACGCATGCACATTATGCTTGCCGGCGGTCTCGAAACGGCACCTGAAGAACACAGACAAATTTTGGACCTGGCCAAAAAAGGCAAAATTAAAAAGGCTTGTGAAGCACTCAAACAGCATATTCTCGCGGCTAAAGATGACATACAAGCGCTCCTCACTAAATTAGAAGACGAGCAGTAATTTTCACCTAAACATCCGGTCTGAGTTCAACAATTGTGATCTAAACCGCATTTAGTTTAGTACTAAACCAAAATAATTTTGGAATGACGTACTTTGCAACTTGTTGATGATAAAACCTTACAGTGGTCATGGCGCAGTGTGGTGTCGGCCTACCAGGTCTGCAGTCAGAAGTATGCAGTGCTCATGAAGCACTTCGACCTGACACCATCGCAGTTTGATGTGTTGTTGGCCTTTGAAAGCCTGGGGAAACACGCCACTCCCAAACGCATTGCCGAACATTTACTCGTGACTAAAGGCAACATCACAGGAGTTACCAAAAGGTTACTCGAGCGCAAGGTATTGCAAACCACGGTAAATGCCGAAGACGCACGGTCTATTCACTATGTATTGACCGAATCGGGTCAAACCATTGTCTGTGACGCTAAGCGAGCAGGAAAACGATTTATACGCGAACAGCTTGCTCCTTTCAGTGAAGACGAAATAGAAAAGGTCGGAACGCTAATGCAGCAAATGCGAATTCACTTAGAAAAAATGGACATCGATACACTTTTATCCAACACCCCCCAATCAATAGCACGAGAGAAAAACTAATGCAGACAGCCAATCATCGCTCCACACCACCTAGCATTTATAGCTTGCTTGAGTTACGAGCAGCTGCCGATTTGCTTACCTTACCCGGTCGTATGGTCTCGCTGTCATTGTCAGAAGTAGAAAACATAGGTAAAGGTAGAACCGTCTTTGTATTACCTGGGTTCGGCGCAGGCGATGTGAGTATGATGCCGCTTCGCTACTACCTACAAAAACACGGTTTTAATGTGGTGGGCTGGGGTCTTGGGATAAATAAAGCAGGACTTGATTTACAGGATGATCCCCATCAGATCAGTTGGGATGTCGATATTCCCACTCCCCACAGAGGTGAGGCTGGTGTGCCTATGTTGTGCGACAAAATGGTCGCGCGTGTTAAGAGTTATGCTGAGGCGAACAAAACGCCAGTGTCTTTGGTAGGTTGGAGCTTAGGTGGCACCATTGCCCGCGAAGTGGCTCGCGATTTACCCGACATTGTTGATCAAGTGGTGACCTTAGGTTCACCCATAATCGGCGGACCCAAGTACACAAAAGCCGCAAAAATATTGAAAGCACGTGGGCTAAACCTAGATTGGATAGAACAAGAAGTAGATAAACGCAACCAACTTCCCATCAAGAGTAAAATCAGCGCTATCGTCAGTAAAACTGACGCTATTGTCGATTGGTCGGCCAGTGTTAGTCCAGAGGACACTAGTACCAAGTTCATTGAAAATAATGTGTCGCATTTGGGGATGGGCATTAATCGCTCAACAATGCGATTGATTTTAAAAGAGCTCAGATAACGAGCCGCTTTTATGGCTCGTTATTGCATAAATTGGTCTTTTTATTAAGACAAGATTTCCACTGGTCCGTGGTTGTCACAATGACCATTGTGTTGGTGATGCAGGTGTCCGTCAACAATGTAGTCTATATGATCACCGTGCGGAACCGCCTCATGACCGCAACCCGGTCCATGCACATGATCGGCATCGTGCCCAGCGCACTCATGCCCGCCAGTGCAAGTATCTGGGTTGACATCATTCACGTCTAATGAATGCTCATCAACGTGGTCTCCATGAACATGGTGTAAATGACCATCATGTATATAGTCTGTATGATCACCATGTTTGATAGCGGTGTGCCCGCAACCCGGACCGTGCTCATGGTCATGATTTTCGTGGATATTACATTTACTCATAAAACCCTCTTAAAGCAATACATTTCATTAATTGTTGAAATGTATTATTGTTTAAGTTTCAACCACTGTCAACTTAAAGCAATCTGGTGACATTAAAAAATAGGTAATTTCACAAAGAAGGTGCCTGTGATAGTATATCAACACATCAAATTGCAGAGTTTTCCCCCTTGTCATTGCTGTTTCTGAGCATCGCACTACTGTTTGTTGCACCGCTATTAAATTTAATCCCCAAACATAAACGAATCATTTTTTCGTCGTTAAACGGCTTTGTATTTGTAGTGATCGTGGCGCTCGTGGTTTTAGACATCTTGCCAGAATTAATCGAACTTGCAGGTCCCGGGGTTATGTTGGCAATGTTGTTTGGTTTGGCGTTGCCTGCCCTCAGTGAAAAGGCATTTCACAACCGAGCTGTTGTGCATAAATTGGCGGCGATGGCAGGTGTGTGCGGTTTACTTATTCACGCATTAATTGACGGTGCAGCTCTGTCTATGGAAGACTCCCATCACAACTTAGCGTTAAGCGTCGCGCTTCATCGCATCCCCATAGGTTTATTTGTTTGGTGGTTTGTACGTCCCCATTTTGGCACCATCGTGTCTGTATCCATGCTGGCATTGATTGCCACGGGTACTTTACTTGGATTTTTCTATACCGATGCTTTGGTTACCCCACTTCAAACCAATACAATTGCAGATTTGCAAGCATTCGTAGTAGGTACGCTTATCCACGTAATTTTTCACAAACCCTCATTTGGCGACATTGATAAACACCACCACAACACCAATAACAAAGCTGAAGGTATAGGCAACCTACTGGGACTTGTTAGTGTTTTCTATCTGCTACAACATTCTCACCATCACGAAGGGGAATTGCATTGGGTCGAAGAGGCATTAGACACGCTGGTTTATTTGTCATTAGAAACTGCGCCTATGTTGCTTTTAGCCTTTTTATTCGCTGGAATAATTAAATCGTTTTTACCTGATACCTTTACTAATTGGTTGAAAAAAGGGAAATCGTTGCCGCAAGCGACCAAGGGGATGGTAGTTGGGATCCCGTTACCATTGTGTTCATGCAGTGTCGTACCGGTTTACCACACTCTCATTAAGAAAGGCGTTCCGCCTAGTGCAGCCATTGCGTTTTTAATCGCAACTCCAGAATTAGGTATTGATGCGCTGTTGATATCACTTCCCTTGCTAGGTGCCGATTTGACAGTTATGCGTTTAGTATGTGCTGCAATTTTGGCCGTTATTGTTGCACTAGTAGTATCAAAATATATCCCTAAGGCAGATGCCCCCAAAGTACAAATAAAAGACAGCCACCATCATGGTTCTTTTGAGAGCAAGTTAAAATCGGGAATGCACTATGCAACTCACGATCTGCTAGACCATATTGCGCCGTGGATATTGGCTGGAATTGTTATAGCGGCAGCAATTCATCCAGTTTTAAACGATCTGCAGCTAGGGGCAATATCACCAACCTGGCAAGTTGTTGTCTTCGCAGGGTTAGGTATTCCGGTTTATGTGTGCGCTTCAAGCGCCACACCATTGGTAGCTATCTTCTTAGTCGGTGGCGTCTCACCAGGCGCCGGACTTGCCTTTTTACTCGCCGGGCCCGCTACCAACATTTCTACTTTTGGGGTGCTGGCTCAACTGCACAATAAGTTTAGTGCTGGGTTATTAGCGTTTTCTTGTTTCACCACTGCGATCGCCTTGGGGATGGCAACGAATGCTCTGCTACCAAATTTCCAACCTATCGATATGACCGCCAACGCCCATGAATTTGGGTTACTCCACTGGAGCGCTTTAGTCGTGTTATTGGCCTTGTTCAGCTATTCAGTCTATCGCAACGGCATGAGGTCATTCCTACTACAGCTTGTACCCCATCAGCACGATGCTGACGGTAATTGCAGCCACGATCATGAGCACGGTAGCCACTGCCATCACGCTCACGGCGAGCATCATCATTCAGAACATGCACACGCAGAAAGCAGCCATTCACATCACAACCATGGACATTCTCACCACAATCATTAGCTGAATACTGAGGAAAATGATTGCTAACTCAACCATGGCCAGTACATAATTCATCAAGTAATGAAATAATTAAGTGTTTGAGAATAAAACGTGACTCAAGACAAAGATCCTACAGGCCATGATGAATTCCACGAACATGAGCAGCAACGCAATGTCATCGACGAAAAAGATGAAACCTTCGAAAAAGCGGCACAGTTGTTCAAAGCCCTTGCAGACCCAGAGCGTCTCAAGTTGATGGCGATACTTGCAAAAAAGGAAGCTTGTGTTTCTGAACTAGCAACCAAAGACCAAATGTCTACTGTGTCACAACGACTGAAAACTCTGCGCAATGAAAACTTGGTAAGCAAGAAGCGAGAGGGAAAACACATCATCTACAGCCTGACAGACCATCATGTGTTTGAGTTAATTGAAAACGCCATAGCACACGTAAAAGAAAAATAGATAATGCTCAGTTTCCTAATCAGCCAACAAACCTAGCTGCTCAAATTCGTTATTAAATACGGTATGCCGAATGTTGCACCATTGGCTCCATACGTCTTTATTCTCAGTAATTGGCTGCCAGTTAAGGCCATCTAGAAAGACGTTCACCATCCAGCACAAATCTTGTTGTAGTTTCAAGGCATCGGTCTTGGCGTCTCGTTTTGCACCAAAACTGGCGGCAATGGCATAACTGCTGACCCCAAATTCCATGCTCCAAGAAGTTTTAGCAACCCGTCTGGCAGAAATATCAGCAGGTAACACAAGCGTTCCTTCTAACACGCCTTGTTCAACAAATTCCGCCGATAACTTATAGAAGCGATTGAGTATCAACTGTCCCTCGGTTCGATGTCGCTCGCTGGCTTTTTCTAATACTGCTGGCGAAATGGCGTCAAGCTCACAAATAAATTCGACGGGATGTAGCTGACTATACAGAAAATAAGCCTGCGCTCTGGCGAGATAACGCTGGCGCGAGTTACCTGAATAATTACGCGCACGCTCTAACAGCGATATCAAGTGGTGAGCCCCACTATTGCTAATTGCCAACAAAATCTCTTCTATAGAATTGAAGTGCTTATATACACTGCCTTTTGCATACGGCACTTTAGACACCACTTTGTCCATAGTAAGAGCCGCAAAGCCCTGTTCTTTTATGACCTGACTTGCCGCGTTAACGATATGTTCTTCTCGGGCATTGAACTCAGCTTCAGTAATAATCTTAGGCATACAAAAATAGTGTTGACCTTTTAGTGACGAATCGTCACTAAAATGGTGACGATTCGTCATTAAAAGTCTTTTTTAACGCACCCAAACATCTAAGAGGATATTGTCATGTTAAAACGAAATGCACTTTGGCTGTTTTATGCCGTCTTTTTTGTACTCGCCATTGTATTTCACAAGGGTGAGAATCTGTTTATAAGTGAAGGGGCTTATGCGTTAGGCAAACCACTAGTATGGTTGGTGTTATTTGGCTTTTTAGGATATTCGCTGTATTGCACGAGCAAAGAAAACTTTTTTAAAACCATCAAACGTACATGGCCTTTTTTATGGTCTCGCCAAATTGGCCTCGACCTCTACATTGGCTTAGGCCTTACCATGTTTGTTATCTATTTGAACGAAGGCTCGCTTGTGGTTCTGGCGCTGTGGTTTTTACCCATTTTGGTATTTGCGAATCTAGCCACCTTGCTATACCTCGCTCTAAATTACGACCAGATAGTGAGTCATTTTTTGTAGCATATTACAGGTCTATTCCTGCCGCCATTCGCAATGCCATGACCAGCAAGCAAAGGCCTCCGACTACATTGACAACAATGCGTAACTTGTCGAGTTGAAACCATTTTGCAGCATGTAAAAATAGAAAGCTGGCAAGTAAAGTCCAACTTGCCATTACTGCAAAATGAATACTAGCCAAAGTGGTCAACTTAACTAAACTAGAGCCGGCAAATACTGGAAAAACAGTTAGATAAAGCATGGCGCCTTTGGCGTTAAAGACACTCAATAGCAAGGCATCTTTGGTGGTAGCGACTTGAGTTCTCAGCGCCGTTTTGTGCTTAAGAGCAACCCAACCTGCATGCAATAACTTACAGCCAATCCAAAATAAAAACAGGCTTCCCAAGACAGAAATCAGCGTGAACATTATGGGATATCGAGTGATGAGTTCGAGCACGCCAAAGCCCACTAAAAGCGAATAAAAGACAATGCCACCAGTTGTGCCAATGATCACACTCACACAACCTCGCAACCCTACCTGAGCAACGTTGCTTATTGCCAGAGTGAAACTTGCTCCTGGTGAGAGCGCAAAAGGCAACAATGTGAGGATAAATACGCTGTAGTCGACCATATTCCTGTTGGATAAAACGTCCTAAAGCTTGAAATTACCCGTTTCGTAGCCATTTGGCAAAGTATGCTGGAATTTGCTAAAGAGGTAGCTTTGCATAAATGGTTTCTAACATGTTTGCTGTTAATTGGTATCTCTAGCTCAGCATTGGCGCAGGTAGAGCGGCGAATATTGCAGGAGCATTTTTCACGAACTGACATCCACAGCATCATCGACAATAGCATTGTTGCGCTACAGCAAGAGTATTTGCATCAAAACAAAGTAAAAAAAGCAATATTCGCCTTACAACAATTCAGAGATAAGCCAAAGTTTAACAAGGGTTATGACGCCACCGTATTTCTCCTTGAGTTGGAAAAACTACTGATAAACAGCACTGGCGATCGCAGTTTAGCATTATTGCCAATAACATCAGGCAGCCTGTTAAGCAAAGATGAGAATTTCAATGGTTTCACTTCGAATAACAACATCACTACTCAGCGCTTACAGGGAAATATAGGTCTACTCAGTTTGGCTGGTGATTTCGCCAACGAGTCTGCTATACAAGCTGTCGATAAAGCCCTAGCGGAACTTCACAATGTGTCGGCACTGGTTATCGACTTGCGAGACACTGGAACGACCAACATAGATATCGCCAATAGTCTGCTAAGCCATTTTGTTAAGCCCAATACTCACTTATCGTCGGTCACAAAGCACAGCCCGGCGAACTCTTTTGAGCTGTATTCAATTCGAAAAACAGCCGTCCTTGAGGGCGCAAGAGATATTCCGGTTTTTGTCCTGCATTCGGCTTTTGTGGAAGGAGTGTGGGAATGGTTCAGCTTCACACTACAAGGTTTAGGACGAGCCAACATTGTGGGAGAAGACACAATGGGAATTGCGCAAATGTACAAGTTCATCCCGGTGGGAGCCAATCAACAACTTAAGCTAACTTACGCCACATTAGGACACCCAGTTACTAAACAAAACTGGCAAGAAAAGGGGGTGCAAGCCAACGATTACGCTCGCAGTGAAGAAGCGATTGCATTAGCGGTTGAATTGGCGAATGAGGCAATCTTCAAGTTTAAGGTAGAATAATCAATTATACCGCAGTGACTGATGTCGCCGCGGTAATGGCAGGAATTATAACCGCTGTTTCAACGGCGCTAATTGCAGCACCCGCTGCTTCGCCTAAAGACTCACCACTGACGATTTCCTCAATTTTGGCCTTGTTTTGTAAAAGCTCTTGTTTGCTGAACACTTGTGGTAGAAGTCGCGAACTTTTGACTAAAGACAACAAGACCACCAAACGCGGTTCCAGCTGCGATGCATTAGTTAAAACAGCATCACGTAGCTCAGCTCGGAGCTTTTTCTCTGGCTCAGGATTGATCTCTGGATAAACTTTTTGTGTAAATAACCACAGTACTTTTTGCTCTTCCAATTGCACAATGCCATGGTCCACCAGCACTTGCGCGACCTTGTGTTTTATCTTTTCCGAAGCTCCTAGTCTTTGCACCCACGATTGTAAGTCCCTGCCGCGAGAGGATTCGCCAATATCCAACAACATCTCATCAAGCAGAGCATCGCCGGTTAATGACCTATCAAGCACACGAACTCGCTTCTTGCGATCGTCCTCAACGTCTATTTTGTTAAGCAGCAGCAATTCTGCCAACATGGCCGCAACACAGGTATAGTTGATATAACTGCCGCTAATCGTGCCTTTTTCTTCGCAAAGTGCCAGCAACATTAACGACTCATATAGTTTCAATTCATTGTAGGCAAAGGACATTGAACGCTCCTCATTGTGTTCAAGCTGTATTTAACTGTATTCAATTTTAGCGCTTAGTTGAAAATTTAAATGTAAGTGCAGATGACCAATTTACCTACCTATCTACGACTAAGGTTTAGTATGAAAAAGGGAATTTATGGGCGAGTATTTAGAAGCTAAACAAAATTCCCAAAGGGACTGTGATGTCAACACAACAGGTTTTGGTTGTAGATGATGACCAAACATATCGGTCGATATTGTCTGATATCTTCAACGAGTATCAGGTTACTACGGCCAATGGTGGATCTGAGGCAATAGAGACGATTCAACATATGTCGCCGGATGTCATTATTCTCGACATCATGATGCCAGGTATGGATGGTTATGAAGTTTGCAAAGCCATTCGCACAAACAAGCGCACGGCTTCCACGCCTATCGTTTTTTATTCCAGTATGGACTCACTGCACGGTCGCTTAAAGGCATACGATTTAGGCGGCAACGACTTTATCAATAAGAACAGTCCCAGTGATGAGGTGCGAGCAAAAATCAAACGCATGTTGTCATCAGAGCAAGAGCACATTGCGATACGACAAGAACTGGCGATGGGTAACCAGTTACTTGCAAATATGCAAAAAGAGACTTCGGCACTACACCTTTTGTCTCAGTTTTCACAGGCGTGCCAGTTTTGTTTTGACTACGAAACATTGGCTACTGTGCTATTCAATTGTTTATTCAAACTCAACCTACGCGGTGTTATTTATTTCAAAAATGAGGATCTGGTGATTTCCAGCAATGGCTCTCACACGAAGCTCGAGGAAGAAATACTGCACGAAAGTACATCATTTGCGCGTATTCACTCGTTCGGTGAGAACCGCGTTATTCTCAATTGGGAGAACTGTTCACTGCTGGTTAAGGACGCGGGAGATAGTCTAGATTTTCTGGCGCACTTTATGGGCGCAGTGCAAACCGGCATCCGTACGCTTGAGATTCATTCATCGATGTTGGAAAAGGTGTTGAGTTTAGAGACTAAATATCGAGATCTAAAAAATCGCCTTTCAGACCAGGCCACTGAATCAAAGAACTTGAAAGAGCAACTGTTTGATTCGGGTCTGATTTCACGTTTTGATTTTGATATTCAAGACGAGCAAGACTTAGACAAGATATTAGAGCCCTATGGCAACGATTTAGTTTCCGCTTTTGGTGATGCCGACGACAGTATTAAAGAAGTACGAAATCTTTTAAAACGCATCCATGTGCCACCGCAGGAGCTAAAATGGTTGTTCCACAAAAAACGACAAACTTACATTAAATCTGACGATTGCGATGATCTCTTATTTTAAAACAGCACTAGACTTAAATTATGATCGGTGGATGTATCACACATCCACAGGTAAATATTGGCAATAACCGCCAAGTTCAAGTGAATTACACGGACTATCACTCACAAATATTGGTTTTCGAAGTATGAATTGGCAAACGAGAGATAAACAAAGAGATAAGGATAATTCAGCGAATAATTTACCTAAAATGGTGAATCCTATTCTGATCGTCGAAGATCAGGAAAGCTCTGCGGTCGTACTCAAGGAAAAAATCGTAAAGGAGTGGAATGTCGACGTGCATATTGCAAGTACTCTTGCCGATGCCAAAGAGCTTCTGAAAAAGCATCGCAGAGAGTATCTACTCGCCATTTGTGACCTCAACCTTCCCGATGCACCCGACGGCCAAATTTTGGATTTGATGGACAAAGCCGAGGTCAAATCCATCGCTCTAACGGGAGCCTTCGGCCCGAAAACACGTGAAAGTCTCAACAAACAATTGCTTGTCGATTATGTCCTCAAGGACGCGGTCAATTCTCATAATTACATTGTTAATCTGGTTGGTCGTATTTATAAGAATCAGTTTATCAAGGTACTAATCGCCGACGACTCCAAGTCAGCTTTAGCCATTTTAAAGGATAAAATGGTGCTACTGAACTTTCAGGTGTTTACCGCTGAAAATGGTGCCGATGCACTACAGATACTCGAACAAAATCAAGATATAAGACTCGTTCTAACCGATTATGAAATGCCGCAAATGGACGGCTTTGAGTTTACTGTTAAGGCTCGTGAGCTGCTTAGAAAAGACCAGCTGGCGATTATTGGCCTTTCCTCATCTAATCAAGCAGATTTGGGTTCAATGTTTATTAAAAGTGGGGCCAACGACTTTTTAGCCAAGCCCTACTCTTTTGAAGAGCTGTTCTCTCGAATCAACATGAATATTGATTCATTGGAGCACTTAGATTTTATTAATGAGCTAGCCAATAAAGATACGCTTACAAAACTGTACAATCGCCGCTACTTCTTCGCGGATGGCTTTAAGATGTTTAGCGAGGCCTATCTCACCGAGAACAAGTACACCGTTGCGATGTTTGACGTGGACTTTTTCAAAAAGATAAACGATACCTATGGCCACGATGCAGGTGACGAAGTACTTATTCGTTTCTCCTCTTTGTTAAATGAAAAGTTAGGCAGCCATTTAATTGCGCGAATCGGTGGTGAAGAATTTGCGGCAGTAATAAAAAGCGGCGGTTCAGATGCCGGCGTGAAACTGCTTGAAGATTTCCGACAGGCAGTGCATGACATGATAATTCCATGGTCTGGCGATGATATTCGTATCACAGTGAGTGTTGGCGCTGTGACTGGCTTAAACGAAGGCCTGGATCAAATGCTAAAAACTGCAGATATGAACCTATACAAAGCCAAACGAACCGGACGTAACCAAGTCATCGCTAGCTAATACCGAGCTTCTCTTTAAGGCGGTCGTTGGTAAGATGCTTTAATACATCGAAGGGGTCACATGTCTGGCCATCTTCATTAAAATCGATGGAGCCTATCTTTTTCGCTAATGCCACAGATGCGATGTTTAATTCTGCACTGCGTTTTCCAATTCCTAACAAAGCTCCACCCATCGCCAACAAGACCGGCCTTGACTGATTAACAAAGGTCGAATCGATGAGATTAATGACAGACATAAAAAAGCTATCATCATAAAACTTGGACTTTTTCTTCGATAGCTCGTACACCAAACCGTAAGCACATCTACGACGAATTGGATCTTCACTCGATAGCCAGTTTTCGGCAACTTGAAACGCAATAGGTGATTTTGCCAAAGTCGCGTCACACGAAGAGAATACATGGCACAACATCCCACCGGCCAACTGTTCGACCTGCTGTTCAGCTTGCTCGATGGTTATTTGTTTTGGGTTGTCAATTAACAACCCGAGTACTTTGGCATCATAATTAGGCTGCTGCCAGAGTTGCGCCGCTAGTTCGCGATTTTTACCCACCTGTTTAGCCAGCTTCCGTTGTTGAGTTAAACCAATGCCATAACTTGAAAGCCCACCGGTATTGTTCATCTTTTGCCAATGCTCAATGCCGCGCGGGTTTTGGTGTTGTTCTAGCAGCGCTATCACTTGTTCAAGATTCATCGAGTTTACAACCTTTTAGATGATGTCATCATTGCAGTATAGATTTAACTCAAATTATCGCGCTAGCGAATGCCCTGTTTTGCTAATCGCAACTCCATCACGCGTAGCTCTCTGGAAAGCATATTCCTATTGGTATGCATGAATATCCAAAGCTTAGTTGCGACCTGCGCATTGAAACTAATAATCAACCAAATTCCCCAAAACAATTGGTTCTCAGGCGCGACTGTTAGGAATTGGTAGCCACAGTAAAACATCAGCACTGACAGAATAATTGCCAATGCGTAACCAACTTTCATTAACCAAGAGAATTGACTCGCAAATCCAATTTTCATGTAGTCCATCAAGCCATCTCCCATTAGGGCATCGAGTTCTTTGGACTGCGCTTGTAAATCATGTTTAATTTTTGCATCAATATCGTTGTTCATCTCGTTACTCCTCATATGAGTTATCTATGTGTCGTTTGAGTTGTTCACGCGCACGATGCAGTCTGGACTTTACCGTTCCCACGGGAACCCCAACAATCAAACTAATCTCTCCCACGCTTAAGTCGTTCAAGTAAAACGACTCAGCCGTATCGCGTTCGTTATCGTCTAACTTCTTTAGTGCAGGCAATACATAAGAGGTGGTCTTCGGCACCATGTCTTCGCAGCTTTGTTCAACAAACTCGTTAGTAACAATTTCCTTTCTGGATTGCTTTGCCCAATCAATAATTTCCCAACGTAGGGCTTTATATAACCAACTTCGAAACAGTGAAACATCATTCAATGTCATTACTCTTTTGGAAATTTTTAGCCACACGTTTTGTACCAAGTCATCTGCCACCATTGGGTCATTGACGCGCGCAACAGCATACTTGCGCATGGGTAGTTGATAATGTCGGTACAACACGGTGAAAGCCTCGGAGTTACCCGACTTTACCGCCAACACTAGGATTTCTAATTCTGCTTCAGTCATACCGTAAGGATAATCCGCAAAATGTCCCCAATAAACCGAAGTATGAACTCTATAATTTCTATGAGTTTCGCCATTTTTATCCTCCCGCTGAAACATTTGGTGTAAAGACGAATGAGTAAGGAATCTGGTTCGCGGTTTTTTAAAATTTTATGCTGTTATAAGAGAACAATAAGACTCAAATATGGCTACAACTGCAAATAAACGGAGATAAAAATGAGGTGTATATACAAAAGAATGAAATGTTAGTGCTTTACCAACAATAACTGGCTTCAATGGTTAAGGTTTAGACAATGAATGTTGCTTTTGTTCAAGTAGAGTCACGATATCTGAGTTTTTTACCTTCGCCAATTGCTCCCAATCACAGAAGGAGAAATAAGGTCTGATATCAATAGTGGCACCGGGTTTTGGCGTTTCGGGGATAGGTGTAGGCATACTCCAATGCATGTTGGTTGCAGCCTGCGCCAAAAATACTTGAATAAAATGATCATCTATCGACGTGTATAGATACTCCAAATCAGCCTGCTGCTCTTGTGACAATGAAGATTGTTCTCTAAGAGCATACGCTCGATGCAGCCAATCGTAATAACGACGCAGTAAATCACTGCCATGCCTTGCATGCAAACGACCGACCCTGTCCACCAACCTTTCAAAGGTCTCCCATTCTTTTTGCAAAAACAGGGATAACAGTAAGTTTGTGCCTGCGGTAACTTGCCCAGGTAGGTGTGAATCTTTGTGCCTGATATCGAGCGCTTGCTCAAAGTGTTTTCTTGCGCGGGCGTAGTCCGCCATCTCCAGCGCAAGTACACCGGAATTATTGTGGATACCGGCCTTATATCTCGTTAGGTTATGACGTTGATCGAAAAGCATTGCAAGGTCAAATACCGCTTGTGCGAGTTCCAGTTTTTCCTCACGGTGTAGTGCCATACCTAAAGTATTTGCAAGTGATGCGTAATGCGTTTTTTTGTCGGTATGATATAAGCTGCAAAAGGCAAATTGCTTGGCCATTGTGTACTCACCCATGCGCCAAAATTGTGTAGCAAGTGCCGATGCAATGCGATACTCATAGTAATACCGATAGAGACTACGCGCGCTTCGCTATCGGCATTTTTTAGGGCACATATCCCAAATTGCTTGGCTAAATTGTACTGTTGAGTACGCCAATATTGAGCCACCAGAGCAGATAAAATAGCGGCTTTATTTTCTGAGAAAGCCTCTGAATTGGCCATGGCCACCAATAAATTGCGATAACGTTGGACGTGTGAAATGGAGCTAATGTACTGCGCCGCCCAAATGCCCATGGTGTAGGCTCGCACTTTAGTCGGCCCATCTGACGTTTCGATCTGCGTTCTCAACTCCTCCAGAATCTCAATTGTTTGCATAGGTTTAACGTTAATTAACGCATAGGCTCGGCTCAACTGCTCCTTCAGTTCGCTACTATTGTTTGCGCTAGCATAGGCTTGTCCTGCGCAAACTGAACAAAGTACTCAAAAAGCGAAAAAAGCTCGTAAAGGAAATGAATACATCGTTCGCATCTAAACAAGAGACCTAAAACTACCATTTAATTTTAGTCTCTTTTCATCTTAGTCAATACTAAACTTTAGTCAGACCTCCGCTTAAGAGGCAATAATACGCTATCCTAGAGCTTAATTTTGCGAGAAAACTGCGACAATAGGAAAGTCACTCTGACCAAATTTAATGGATAGTGAAAGGGTCTCACCTGGTTTGAACGACTGACTTAGCTGTTCAGGGTAAATACGACGTCCGTCGGCCAATAGGGCTATCAAGTCTTTTTTGTCCAATATTCTGCGACCACTTGCAGTGTTTGTAAGAGTAACAACCGCCCAACGTTCTCCCGACTCTGAACTCAAAGGAGCAAAGTGGAGCATTTCAAAGTCACTGACATTAGGTTGTTGGTTCTTATCATTGGGAAATGCAAAATCTACGCCTCGCGGTAGTGCACGATCGAAGGTGAGAGGTTCGTCTGCAAATACAGAGCTACTCATTATTAGGGTTACAAGGCCAATTAACCTAGTTATATACATTAGAGTTTATCCGATAAAAATTAATCTAAACAAACTCTAACAGATTGAATATTAACTCTCCATGAAGAAGAATGATTAGCAGAAATGTAGGTTCTTTTTTGTCAAAGTGCGTTAGCCGAAGGGCCGTTCAATTGAGTGCTGAGGTTGCGTAAACCACTGTGCAGCATCGTCATCCATGTAAAAATGGTCTTCCAAGCGCACGCCAAATTGATTTGGCACGACAATCATGGGTTCATTTGAAAAACACATGCCTTTTGCAAGTGGAGTTTTGTCACCGCGCACTAAATAAGGCGCTTCGTGAATTTCTAAACCCAAACCATGCCCTGTGCGGTGCGGTAGCCCAGGTAGCTCATAGTCGGCACTCAACCCATGCTTGTGCAGAACCTGCCTAGCGGCGTAGTCAACGTTCTCACAAGGTACGCCTGGTTTAGCAGCATCAAACGCCGCTTGCTGAGCTTCCTTTTCAATGTGCCAAATATCGTGAATTTTCTGTGGTACCTTGCCTATACAGTAAGTGCGCGTTATATCTGAGTGGTAACCATCTACCTGACACCCCGTATCGATGAGAATGAGAGAATTGTCTGTAAGTTGCGGATCGCCAGGTACTCCATGCGGATGCGACGTTCCTTCATTAAATTGTACGGCACAAAAGTAACTACCATTATCCGCCCCTAATTTACGATGGGTTTCATCAATGAATTTACTAATTTCACTGGTGCGCATACCAGGGCGAATGAACTCAAATGCCTGTTGATGTGCTTTCAATGTAAGCTGCATCGCATGGCGAATAAGCGCTAACTCATTCTCCGATTTACACGCGCGTAAATCGCCAACTAGCCCAGTAGCAGATGTAATCGCTATGTCGTGACAACTCTTTTGAAGGCGCTCAAAAAGCCAGAAAGGCGAGTTAGCATCAATGGCAAGAGATGTTAGATTTTTAGCTTTTAATAAGTTAGCCACTAAATCGGTCGGTGATTCGTGCTCTTGCCAAAACGCGAATTCATGCTCGACTCTTACCGCTGCGCGCATTGCTGATTCTTCAAACTTTGGGCAAATATAGATGGTGTCTGACTGAGTGATCAAAGCACCCACAAGTCGCTCGGTTAATTGCCAGTTAAACCCGGTTAAATAACGCATATTGCTACCTGCAACCAGCAGCACCGCATCTACCTCGACGCTGCGCATCGATGCTTGCAATAAAGCGACTCTGTCTGAAAATTCTTGTTGGTTTATCTTGGCAGGCTTAACTGGGTACAAAAGTTATTCTCCACTTATTGGTCAGCTCGTAAAGGCGGCATAATCCTTACATAAAAGTATATTGCATACAATATACACAGATTATTTAAATGGTTACTTTCTGTATAGACTGGTTAACGAGCTGACCTAAATAGAAAACTTATTATGTTTTCAATCATCAAAGCGTCGTTCATATATTCTGGAATAATTTACTCTCCTTTAGCGTGCCCACTAGCAATGCTGGAAGAAAAGTAAGGGTTAAGAACATAGACGCCAAAATCCCGCTGAGTACGATAACTCCGACACCGCGATAAAGCTCCGTTCCCTCTCCCGGTACCAGAACCAGAGGCGCAAGACCCAGAATAGTTGTACTGGTCGACATTAGGATAGGCTTCATACGCTGAGTTACCGCAGCGATTACAGCCTCTTTTATCTGCATGCCTGCATCAATTACGTTCTGTCTGGTTTGCTCCACTATCAAGATAGGGTTATTCACAACTGTTCCGAGTAGTATCAAAAAGCCGAGCATGGTGATCATGTCAAACGGCTGATGGAATGCCGATAAGCCAATAGTACTTAACGCACTATTGAGGCCGTTCACTAGTATTAGCCCCAGCAATCCGCCAGCCATGCCTAAAGGCACCGTTGCGAGAATGTAAACGGGGAATTGCCAATGTTTAAAAATCGCTACCAACAACAAATAACAAATCGCCACAGCCACCAAAAACTTGCTAGTTAACGAGGCTTTAGTGGCTTGCAGTTGATCTGCCGCGCCGCTGACATCCACGCGAATACCTTGCGCGATATCGCCCTTTTGCCACAACGCAGGCAGTAGATCAGTTCGCACCATTTCAACCGCGGTTTCAAGTGCGACATCCCGCGGTGGGATGATGTACACCGTCACCGTGCGTTCTCCATCGACACGGCGCAAACTGTTGGAGTTTTTCGTTTCTACCAAATCGGCCAGCGCTTTTAAGGGCAATACATCACCATTTGGTGTGACGATAGGCGCATTTTCTAACTGTTCTATACTTTGCTCACTGCCAGCGCCGCTGAACAAGAAAATATCCACTTTGTCATCTTTGAGAATAAACTCATCGACGAAGGCTCCGTCACTTAATGCGGCAACAGTGTAACCAAAATCGCGATTACCAATCCCCAACTCATCAAGCCGTTGCCAGCGCGGATTGATTTCAATAAGAGGTTGATTCAACGTCAATGAGCCCGGATTAGAATTGATCTGAGGATTATCGAACGTTTGCTCAGCTTGTTGATAGACACCTTCAGCGGCGCGGTACAAGTCCACCATATTACTGCCCGAAATATCGATGGCCACTGCACGCGAGCCTCCATCGTTACTAGAGATAATGGAACCGCGTGAAGAAAACGCACGCATATCGTCATAGCTTCTGAATTTTTCAGTAATAGCATCCATCATATCGCCGATCAGTTCCGGCTCTTTGGGCGCACTTAAGAACCAAATTCGCCCTACAGACACCGACATCATGTAATAATTAAGTGGCGGCATGCCATTACTACTGTCAGTTGTCGCGTCTTCTTTAACGAATTCATTAAAATAGACCCGTAACTCGTCGCCAATCTCTTGCATTTGCGACAGGTTATAATCAGGTGGTGCAATCATCATGCTAAAGGCTTTAGGTTCTTCTCCCTCGGGTAGATATTCCGCCGCAGGCATCATCACAACAGCCAATATCAACAAGCCAGCCGCCATAGCAGCAGCACTGATACGTGCAAATGATTTACTTTTTACGAACCACTCCACCAAGCGAATGCCTTTTTGCTGCCATTGGTTGGAAGACTTCACGGTAAGTTCGTTGTTGCGAGTCAAATGTAAAATAGCCACTGGCACAACCAAAACTGCCACCAGCATGGAGGCGATAATGGCGCCTGAAATAGCAATGGCAATGTCTGAATAAAGCTGTCCGGCTTCTTCTTGCACAAACAAGATAGGCGCAAATACCATTACCGTAGTCGCTGTAGAAGCTAGGACTGCCGGCCAAACCCGTTTCACACCCTCAATCGTACCTTCTAATCTGGAAGCCCCTTTGCGGCACGCTTGAATAATGGAGTCCAATACGACAATTGTATTGTCCACTGTCATTCCTATGGCGAAGGCAACACCTGCCATTGAGATAACATTAATAGTACGTCCGGTGAGATTAAGCGCCACAAATGCGGCCAAGGTACAAAGTGGAATGCCCAACACGCCAACCAATGTCGCCCTGCCGGAGCGCAAGAAAAAGAACATCACAGCGGTTGCGAGTAGCGCACCAAGCGCTAAGTTAATACCGACGTTCTTCAGGGAATCTTGCACGTATTGCACATCATCGCCTGATACAACAATTTCGAGGCCATTTTGGCGCAGCAAATTCTGATTAAGGTCATCAATAATCGGCAACATTTGGGTTTTAATATCAATAACATTTGAGCCGCTTTCTCGGCGAACCGATAACATCAAATTACGCTGACCATCAAAATAAGACATGCTGCGCTTTTCGAAATGGTCTAGTTCAACGCTTGCCACATCGCGCAAATACACAGTGACATCGTCCAGTCGTTTAATTTCTAGATTACGGATCTCATCGAGCTGTTCGAAGCGACCAATAACCCTAATCAAATAGCGATTTTTACCACTTTCAATATCACCTGCGGATGCATCGCGGTTGCGCTCTCTAATAACATCGCGAATTTCGGAAAGCGTGATTCCGCGCTGTGCTAACTTGGCAGCATCGACTTTTATTTGAATTTGCCGAAACGTTGCGCCGCCAACGCCTACTTCAGACACACCTGCAACACTTTCCATTCTGGGTCTAACGTAGTCCTCGGCAAAATCTCGCAGCATATCCATATCAAGCTGCAGCGGATTACCGGGCAAAGGTTTGAGCGCAAAATACATAAAGGCATTGCTTGAAAATGAACTTGAAAATAATCTTGGTTGGTCGACGTTATCTGGGTAAGAAACCACCTGACTCAAGGCGTTATTAACCCTAATAAGAGCGTCGTTCACATCGACCCCAAACGGGAATTCGAGTTCTATATTCGCCTGCCCCATTTCCGCATACGAAACCATGCGTTGAAGATTGGGTAGATTGCGCAAATAGCGCTCTTGTTCAATAAGGATTTCTTTTTCGATATCTTGTGGAGTCGCCCCAGCCCATCCGGTTTGAACGGTGATGGTGCGCACATCAAGATCTGGGATCATTTGCACTGGTGTACTAATTGAAGTCATCACCGCGATGATGCAACTAATAAGTACACAAACCGTGACCAGGATCCCATTTTTTTGCGGTACCTTCAATCATATTAATTGCCCGCCTTGGAATTGATACTCACAGGCATACCATCTTGAAGTAACTCAACACCTTTTATAACGTAATCATGAGTGGGTTCTGCTCCAGAAACCGCCACCATATTGCCTTGTCGTTTTCGCGCTTGTACAACAAAGCGTTTAGCCACATTGTTGATAACTGCAAAGACACTTCCACCACCATCGGGATGCACTTTTAATGCGGTCTCAGGTAACCAAATCAGAGCGTCTGTTTCACTCCCCAAATCGAAATTTACAGTTACCGACATACCCGAGATAAAATCGCTATTCGCGGGTAAATCAATCAGCGCCGTGATGGTGCGGCTTGCCGGATTGCTGGCTGCGACGACAGATGATACTGAAAGTATTTTTTGTGACGCAGAGCCATCATCGGCTTGCACTGTGGCTTCTAATGAACGGCTATTAAATACTTTGAAAAACTCTTGTGGGACTGCCACGCGGATGCGTAAATCACTGTTGGACACCAAGTTAAACACGCTTTGCTGAGGCACTACCCATTCTCCGATATCGGCGTTTCGAGAGACAATGACACCAGTGAAAGGGGCAAATACGGTATGACGTTTAACAATTTCCTGTTGTCTGTCTCTGGCAGCTTGCTGTTCATTCAAGGTGCCTTTTGCCAGCGCCACATTGGCGCGGCGCTGCGCAATGGTAGTCTCTGCGACAAATTGCGTTTTGGACAGCGCCAGAACTTCATCATACAGTCGTTGGGCTTCTCTGGCTTCCACTTGAGCGACCGCCAACGTGGCTTCAAGCTCTTGTAACTGTAGCTTTGCCAAAACCGCATCAAGCTGCAAAAGCTTGTCACCTTTTTGAACCACATCGCCAACATCGACAAAAAATGCCTCAACAACCCCTGCCTGCAGCACGGCTAAGTCTGCGTCTCTTACCGCTTCTATACTGCCGGTTAATTGCAACGTTTGCTTTTGTGCGGCCAACTCAGCTTTAGTAATGTCGACTGACACCACTGCCTCATTTGCCCTCGCAGAAAGAGAGCCAAGTGAGAGAAGCACACATACCCAAAAGACGTTTACTACAGAACGATTCATTATTTTATTCCTTAATTTTTCAGCAGGTAGTCGTTTAAAATGACGCCGAACACTTGCCTCACGACGTCGTAAAAACCGCTTACTGAAGAGTTTACCCTTAAACAACTTTCGGGCGTAGCACGCAACGATCAATAACTTCAAAAAAGCTGTCCCGAACTTTTACATAGATTTTGCATTTTTAGGTCAACTCGCGTAAGTATGACAACGCTGAACCAAAATCAGCACTCAATATTGACGACACCAAAAAAGAGTACTGCGATGCTAGCGCTACTAGAAAAAACCTTTCAGCTCACTAAACACAAAACATCAATAAAAACCGAAGTACTTGCTGGCTTAACCACCTTTGCCGCGATGTCTTATATTCTGGTGGTGAATCCTAGTATTCTTGGCGCAAGTGGCATGCCAGTGGAGGGGCTTATTACGGTCACCGCACTTGCGGCTTGCATTGGTTGTTTGCTGATGGCCTCACTTACCAATTACCCAATCGCGCTTGCTCCCGGTATGGGTCTCAACGCGTTTTTTGCCTTTACCATTTGCCTGACGCGAGAGGTTCCCTGGGATGCGGCTCTGGGTATTGTGTTCTGGAACGGGATCCTATTTGTATTACTGTCGGTCACCGGTGTTAGACGGAGAATCGCGGACTCTATCCCAGCCCCACTTAAGATAGCGGTACAGGCAGGTATTGGCTTGTTTATCGCATTTATTGGTTTAAAAAATGCAGAACTCATCGTGGATAACCCCGCCACTTTTGTGACTTTGGGTGACTTGTCGCAAGCGCCAACGTTACTCGCCTTAATAGGCATCATTCTCACGGTGGTACTCATCAAGCGTCAGATACCTGGTGCTATATTAATTTCTGTTGTTGCACTCACATTGGCGGGGTTGTTTATTCCATTTGGTGACGGCTACCTTACCAGTCAACCAGAGGCTCTAGTGGGGATGCCTGAATCTATCAGTGCGACGTTTTTAGCCATGGACATTATGTACCCTCTGGAAAACTTTGCTCGGACGTGGGATCTCATTTTCGCCTTATTGTTCGTCAACATGTTCGACACTATTGGCACTCTGATTGGTGTCTCACGCAAGGCTAAATTGCTCGACGACAAAGGCAAACTGCCCAAAATGGGCAACGCCATGACCGCTGATGCCGCAGCAAGTGCAGTAGGCGCCGTGATTGGTACTTCTCCTGTAACCTCTTACGTGGAATCAGCGGCAGGAGTATCTAGTGGTGGTAGAACAGGCCTAACGAGTGTCGTGGTTGCTCTGTGCTTTTTGTTGGCATTATTCCTTACGCCAATAATGAAAGTGATCCCGCTAATGGCCACAACACCTGCGCTTATTATGGTCGGCATTCTGATGATGGAATCTATTAGACAGCTCGATTTTGACGACCTTACCGCACTTGCGACCGCGTCGGTAACCTTGCTAGCGATGCCACTTACCTTCAGCATAAGTGAAGGTATTGCACTTGGTTTTATCACTTATGTCGGTATTAAGTTAGGTGGTGGTCACTATCGCCAAATCAGTCCATTAACAGGTGTTTTAGCACTTATTTTCCTGCTTCGTTATGTGTTTGATTTGAAATAAAAGTGTGTCTTCAATTCGACAATTGAATGCCGTCCCAATGTTAATTAACAAAGGTACGAGACTGATAATTTGTAATAAAAGATGTCTATTGCCGCTCTCATCATTGAACCGACACACGAAGCTATTTAACGTAGAACTAATAACAGCAAGGTACGGAATTTTAAAAATGAGAACTCAATTCAAAATCAATGCGAAGCGCGCACTCGCTACTCTAGTCGCGGGCGGGTTAGCGCTCTCAATAAGTCACAGCGTCTTGGCACACAAACATGGCCATGCCTCATTACAGCAAGTTGTAGCAGAGCGTTCAGAGGACGCCAAGAAGCGTGATGCCTTTAGAAATCCAGCCGAAACGCTGGCGTTTTTCCAAGTCAAACCAGGTATGAAAGTCGCTGAGGCGCTGCCGGGTGGCGGCTGGTACTCCACTATTTTAGCCAATTATTTAGGAAAAGACGGCGCGCTGTATGGCGTCAACTACGTCGACAGTATGTGGGCAAGATTTGGCTTTTTCAGTGAAGAGCGTATCGCTGAGCAAATTGCGTCAACGAAGAAGTTCCCCAATCTCGTAGCGGGCTTTACTGACAACGGCATTGCATCTGGCGGTTTTACCTTTGAAACGGTTCCTGATGAACTAGCAGGTACACTTGACCGAGTATTGTTTATCAGAGCGTTACACAATTTGAGCCGTTTCGAGGAAGAAGCCGGCACCATGACCCAAGCACTTAAAGCGACGCATAAAATGCTGAAAAAAGGTGGCATGGTTGGTGTGGTTCAGCACGAAGTTGCGGAATCAGCGCCTGACGGCTCAGCCAAAGGTGACCGTGGTTATTTAAAAGCTTCACAGGTTAAAGCAGCTTTTGAAGCGGCGGGCTTTAAACTGGTGGACAGTTCAGATGTGAACAAAAACCCCAAAGACAAACCTGCCAACTCTGACATTGTATGGCGCCTACCACCGTCTTATTTCCAACAAGACACTGATGAAAAGAAAAAGGCCGCTGATGCAATCGGCGAATCTAACCGAATGACATTGCTATTTAAGAAAATCTAAATCAAAAGAATTTCGAAGACCGCAACAAAAGCCAAGCCTTGAGGGTTTGGCTTTTTTCGTTAATAAGTAACTTAAAAATTCTGTACCACATCAAAAATAAACATCCCAACCATAGTTTTCACATCCATTTCACATTCGGTGAATTATTTTCTAGCTCTCTATTAATCATCAATGTTAAACCATGTTTAAGAAATTCACATTCGTTGTCGCGCTCACCTTGTTCGTATCCAGCTGTGGCGTCGTTAATCAAGTTCGCCTGAGAACTGAAAACCTTGATCTTGATCCAAAGTGGAAAGAGGGTGTAAGCACCACGACGCTCAAAACCAAATACATTGGTGAGAAGCCTTTCGTTTATGCAAGAGTCAACGGTGAAACTGAATTACTATTCATGGTAGATACAGGTGCAACCGTGAGCATGTTATTCGACTCTGAGAAGACAAAATCACTGCATTTAGAACAAGGTTACGACTTAAAAATGCAAGGTTGGGGAGATGAAGAAGGTTCACATGCTTTTCGCTCTAGCCTCAAGCGGGTGCAACTGGGTGACGTGTATTTTGAAGACGTAACAGTAGGGTACATCCCTATTACTGGCAGTAAGTATTTTATCGATCCGAGACAAGCTATTTTCGATGGCGTTATTGGTTGGGATTTGATGCAACATTTCAGTTGGCGATTCGATAAGCTCAATAATGAAATTCGAATCAGTAGTGAAGCAACAATACCTGAGAAAAACAGCACGGTTATTTCTTTTGAATCATTATTGACTAAGCCCTACATCGATGCCGAAATTACTCTCAATAACAACCATACAATGACCGGCGAATTCATTATAGACACCGGCAGCCGTCACTATGTGAAACTCAAACAAGAATACCTAGATAACAGAGACATTGACGTTGACTCGAGAAAAGTAACGGCGGCTGATTTTGGGTTAAGCGGCAAGGCGGAGCACTCTAGAGTGTCTTTACCAAAGTTGGTGCTAGGTGACTTAACATTTGAGGATGTTAAAACCAATCTTATCCGTGGCGGCGATGAAGATGAACATTGGATCATTGGCAGTGCACTGTTGAACCAATTTGTCAGTGTTATGGATTATCACACATCAACGCTACACCTCATTCCCTATCCGGAGCACCAATTTAAAACTCGCTTTAACCTATTGGGTCTGGAGTTACGCAAGATGACCACGGGTAACTTTGTAGTCAGGTATGTTATGCCTGATATGGCGGCAAACGGTTCTTCAATTGAACCTGGTGATATTGTGGTGAGTATCAACGGCAAATCGGCGTCGGCGATAACCACAGATCACTGGTTAACATTGTCAGATAAGCCAGATACCTATGAAATTTGTTTCGAAAGACAGAGTAAAATTGTCTGCGATACCGTCACTTCGCATCATGTAGTGGGTTACTCGAAAAGAGTAAGCTCATAATCATTATTGAGCACGCAAGTTGATTGAAAGATAACAGTATGGGAGGATAATAAACTTCGCTTAGAAAGGAATATTGACGCGTCGCTATTTGGCATGTTTCTGCTCGCTTTTGCGATAATTACAAATGCTATCAACTATTATCTTGGTAAGAGGAAGGCACAGACTCCGATATTGACTGCGCCACTGACTTTTATCTCAGCTTTTATGCCACCAGTTGCCTTGTTATGTCTGATGGTACTGGTAGTGAAAAATGATGTAACAATGTTGAAGAGCTCTGCCGCGGGATAATCCTACATGGCGATAATAAGAATTAATTTGTGAAGGATATTTATATGGATGCTAACGAACTGCAAATACCTCTTCTCATTACTATATTTGTAGGGGCACTGCCGTTAATTATTATTGGTTATTTGATTTCGGTTAAAGGCAAAAGGCATTGGATAAATGGTGTAGATCAGTCAAAGTTAGCCGACCCGGAGGGATTTGGACGCTATGTGGGAAATAGCATTATTGCTACAGGGTGTGCGATATTCCTTGTGGCATTCCTTACGTATTTGCAAATAATTAATATTATAGCGTTTGCTGCAACAATCTTTGTAGTTTCATTCCTACCTCTACCAGCATTATACATAGCAAAATCACGTTATTCGTAGATAAATAGCGTAAGATTGCGACCTTCCATAATACCTTGAAGTAATACCTCCAAATAACGCTTATTAGCAGTATTTGTATTCACATCATTTAATACCAATATCGGCACAAATCTCGGGCAAGGTTTCTTTGCTTAAACCCGCCATTAAATACTTTAATTCTGGTAGGGCAATGTTGCGGCGTTCTTGTTCTGTACCGTTCATTACTCGGTCTATCCAGTGAGTAAAATAGGACACGCGACTGTAATACTCGCGGTTTCCGTATTTACCGATAGTACTGCCAAACTCACCTCGAGAGCTCACGCCAAGTACCCAAAATTCATCTCCATGCTGAATATAAGCAGGCCCTCCGCTGTCACCACCGCCACCAATACCTTCTAGCGGTAACGCCTCGTCCCCTTGATTAAATACGAATTGTAGCAGGGCGCCGTCTGCGCGCTGTACAGTGTTATAGGCCTTTCTCAGCACGCCATTATTTTTAGCGTTATCAATAGTTTGACCAGCAATTCCGGTACCCGTGCCGCCAGCCCCGATAAAGGTAACTACTTTACCTGTCTCATCCGTGTCCTTGTAAATATTGGCAGGGGTTACGCTAGTTACCGGCCTTTCCAGTTCGAGTAATGCAATGTCGTGACTTACGCCTGGCCTGTGATCTGGATGGGTAAAACGGCGTTTAACCTGTACTTTTTCTCCTGCTACTAAAATGGTCGCGCCCGGAGGTGTACAAAAGGTGGTATGTGCGGCTGTCACAATCCACCTGGGGGATATCAAAATACCATGCGCGCCATCGACATAAAACTGTGCCAGCGGCGGAAAATCTTCCCAAGAAGCCAGATATGTTTCTTTTTCAACATCATGACGGATCACAATGGCATTAGATGCCATAGCGATTCCAACCCATCCTATTAGCGTCCACAATACTTTCTTCACATCCCTTACCTTCATTACTAGTACTTAACTTTTACATTAATTGATAACCAAATAGATTACAACTGTAATCTATTTTCTGAATAAAAGTTTTCGCTGGTCATATTCATTTACACTCAAATGGAGTAGTTCTTAATAAATAGCATTACCAAACGCACGTTTTAGGTGACAAATTGGGTATAATGAGTCTGAGGTTTACAGATCACAAAAACGCGCGCAATCGCACCATATAAACGGAAAGTTCACTTTTGGATATCACTACAAACACGCTATCAAAAGGCAAAATTACAGCAACTATCGCGATGATACTGTCACTTTCAGTGTACTACGTATCTACTGTGGGCTGGCATCAGTTACCTTTTGTTTTTGCGGTTACCTTTGTAGCTTTATTGATAGACGGATATTGGCTCAATCGATTACTCAATGGCTTTGTCATTGGTTATGCCAGCAGCACCAAAGTTGGCAAAGACCTCGATACCTACCTTAACCAATCTCTGCGTTTCAAAGCTTTATATTGGCTGTTAAAAGATGAATTGAGCGTTTTGTTTTATGCTTTGTTTGCCAAACACTTTAAAACACCGGCTGCTAGTGACAGGTGTTTCACTTACGACAAAGCAAGCAATGCCAAAGATATGTTTTGGGTGGTATTTATCGCACAGTTACCAACCCTTCCCTTCATACACTTTATGATGGACAACATTGGTCATCCATTGGCAGCTTGGTTAGTAACTGTGTTGACACTTTGGTCTGTTTTTTACTATTACGCGCAAATCGAAGCTATTAGGCATCGCCCCATTGAAGTAACGGATACGCATCTCTTATTTAGATTTGGATTATCTTGGTCAGCAGACATCCCACTAAGTGATGTAGTTGAGATAAAAGCACTGACGCCTTCTGACAAGTTTGACCATTTCTCTCATTTTGTTTCTCCAATGGGCTCGCAAAAGAACGTCCTGATGACCTTCGAACAACCGATTAAATTTATTGGACGGTACGGATTCTATAAAAAGCGCTCGCATGCTGTTATTTCCGTGGATGCCCCACAAGAACTCATTCAGGTATTCACAAAAATACAAAATATTTCTATGTAACGATCTAGCGCTTGCCAGCACCTCTTTTTATGAAATAAGTGAACCGGTCACGCTTGGTATTGGTATAGCAAATACACAAGCTAAAGACAATGCGTCACTGGACTCACTGATAAAAGCGGCGGACGTGCAACTTTATAATGCTAAGCACCAAGGACGAAACTGCATACGCACCGACAACAGGTAAGAGTTGCAGGATGTACTAGATAAATTTAGCCTGTAAGTTCATACACTTAACTCATTGCCCTCAACCGTTGGAAACACCATGGATATTAAAAAGCTTCTTATCCCCATAGTTAGCAGTGTTGCACTATTTTGCAGCAGCTTTCAGATACATGCAGAGCATCACCAGAGCAAACAAATGTGGCCTGGTACTCAATATCAAACCGAAATTCCTACCGTCAAGGACGTATTGGGTTACGAGGCTGGAACAAAAATAACCAGTTATCACGATATGCTCGACTATTTCGAGGCTCTACAAAAAGCAGCACCAAATAGAATTCAACTGCATCCCTATGCTAAAAGCTGGGAAGGCAGAAAACTTTTTTATGCCGTTATTGCCAACCAAGACAATTTGTCGCGCTTAGACAGCATCACAGCTAACGTGCAGGCATTAGCCGACCCCAGAGTGACCAGCGCGTCGCAAGCAAAAAACTTAATTGCAGAATTACCTGCCTTCGTATGGCTTCAATACAGCGTTCACGGCAACGAAATCAGTTCGACTGATGCAGCCATGATGACGGCCTATCACCTGTTAGCAGCTCCGAATGACGAGATAAACAAGAACATTTTGGACAACACAGTGGTGTTTATCGATCCGTTGCAAAACCCAGACGGACGCAGCCGCTTTATCGCTAATTATTACGCGACCGTAGGCTTGGAGCACAGTGCCGACAGACAAAGCGCTGAGCATAACGAACCTTGGCCGCGCGGACGCACCAATCATTATTTATTTGATATGAACCGCGATTGGCTAGCCATTACCCAACCAGAAACCAAAGGTAAAATTGCTGCCATCAACAAATACAAACCGCAGGTGATTGTGGATGTACATGAGATGGGAGGCGATCAGTCTTACTACTTCGCACCCGCAGCGCAACCGTTTAATCCGCACATGACACAAACGCAAATTGGCAATATGAATGCGATAGGAAAAAATCACGCCAAGCACTTTGACGCATTGGGTTTTGATTACTTCACCCGTGAAATTTTTGATGCGTTTTACCCTGGCTATGGCGATGCCTGGCCAACATTCTATGGCGCATCAGCCTCCACGTACGAAGTGGGATCAGCGCGCGGCGAGCGCTTTCAAAAACGCAATGGTGAATTGCTTACCTATTGGGACACGGTTCAAATGCAATTTGTGGCGTCAGTATCGACAGCGGAAGGTACGGCTATTCATCGTGAAAAACTTTTAAATGACTTCTACCAATACCAAGTCAGTGCCATTGCACAGGGCAAAAACAATGAAGAACGCGTATACATACTTCCGAACGTAAACAACCGAGAAGGCAACCAGCGACTCGCAACCTTGATGGCAGAACATGGTGTAGAAGTAAGCCAAGCCACAGAAGCCTTTAGAGCATGTGGCGAACGTTACCCATCAGGTAGCTATTTTATTGATACTGCGCAGCCTCGTGGCCGCTTTGTAACCACCACATTCACCGAACAGGTGAATATGTCTGAAGACTTTATTAAAGAGCAGGAAAGACGCCGTGCGCGCAATTTAGGTGACCAAATATACGATGTTACAGGTTGGTCTTTGCCTTTGATGTTTAACGTCAAATCTATCGCGTGTGACAAAGCGGTAAAAGCGGCGTCTGTCCCGGTAAGTAAAGATGAGGTGCTAAAAGGTGAAGTGCTCAACCCCAACGCAACAGTTGGCTTCATAGTCGCCTGGGGAGATATGTCGGCGGGACGGTTTTTAACCTCAGCTCTGCGCGCAGGGATTTCGCTTAAAAGCGCCGATGAGGCTTTCGTATTAAATAACGATAAACGCTACCCAGCAGGTTCTTTAGTTATCGAAAAACGCACAAACGGCAGCGATTTAGTGACCAAAATCAAACAAATTGCACAAGAGACGGGCGCCATTGTTGAAGGTGTTGATACTAGCTGGGTGACCGAAGGCCCCAGCTTTGGTAGTGGTCGTACGCCCACAATGAAAGCGCCTAATATTGCCATGGCTTGGGACACGCACACCAACTCATTGAGCGCCGGTAACTCTAGGTTTGTTATTGAACGTCAACTTGGATATCCAGTGACCGCCATCAGAACCTCCATGCTCGCCGGCGCTGATTTGAGTAATTATCAAGTACTAATACTGCCAGAAGGTAACTACAACGGCGTGTTGGGAAAACGCGGCGCTGACAACCTGAAAAGCTGGGTGCAATCGGGCGGTGTTTTAATCGCGCTGGGTCGCGCGAACCGTTTTACTTCTAATCCAGACTTTGGCTTATTAAACGTCAAAAGAGAATTCGCTTATCGCGAAGAAGGTGGCAGTAGCGATTCAAGTGAAGACAGTAAAGTAGCCGGCAAACTATATGCTGAAAAAGCCGATTTAGACGCAGCAATTGTCGAACCAGAAACGTCACCAGATTCTGTCGCAGGTGTGCTTGCCAATGTTGAAGTTGATCAAGAGCACTGGCTAACCGCAGGCGTCGATAAGAACCTCGTTGTAGTTGCTTACGGCAGTGACATATACACGCCAATTAAACTGGATTCAGGTAAAAACGTGGCTTGGTTTACTGGCAAAGAAGATGTGTTAGCCAGTGGCTATCTGTGGGAAGAAAATAAAGCGCAGCTGGCTTACAAACCTTTCCTCATCCACCAGCCGATGGGCAGAGGTATGGTCATTGGATACACCCAATCTCCTACGCTTCGTGCTTATTTGGAAGGTTTAAACGTACTTCTAACAAACACCATATTTAGAGCTGCTGCACACGCAAGATAAGGCACAATCAAAAACGCAAAAAAGGCCGCGCACATGTGGCCTTTTCACTTTCGATCAGATAATAAACTGCGGTCTTAGCGACGTCGCTTTTTCATGTATGGCAAAAAGAATAAAATCACGCCTGTAATGAGCAATAACAACGCGATTATGGCGACCGGTAACATCAACCAGAGGTTGGCATTTTTTTCGAAAAAAGTGCCATCGTGGATGCTCTCAATCAAATCCGAATTGCGCTGTGCAACGTGCAGCACTTCACCGCTTGTCGCGTCAATTTGAATCTCGACCCGGTTGTTACCGCGAATTTTAATGATGCCGCGTCCAGGACGAACATCTAATCTGTCCACATCTTCCCAGCTGTCGATTTCTGCACTTTCAATTGTTTTTGCAACATCTAATACTTTGGCAAAAGCAATCGTCGGTATTTGTTCAGCACCGCGTGCCGTCGGTGGTTGCAGCACGCTAAACTCCTTTTTAACAAGGAGCAAAATACCTGTTACAAATACCACCAACAGGGGCACCGCAATAATAATACTGCCCCACTTGTGTATGGTTCTATTTGTTTTACTAAAACTCATTTATCATCCTAGATAACTTCTGAAGCGTGTTTGCATACATTCAAAATTGCAACGTAAATCCGACTCTCACGCTTCTTTCTGGTTGTAACGGAGCATCTTCATCAAAGCTCGCGTAATAAATACGGTTTGTTATATTGATTAGGCTCAAAGTCAACGTTTGGTCGTTACCTAAATGATAACCAAAAGCGGCATTCCAGAGCGTATAATTAGCTCTGGCTACTTCAGACGAACCCACGTTTTGATTGCCTAGCACGTGACTCACTGAATTTACCAGCGACAGTTTGTCAAAGAGCAACTTCCATTGCCAGTTGACTCTATCAGGTAACAAATCTGTTAAGGTTTGATTATTTGCGTTTTTACCGTGCTGGCTTTGGTAATTTAAAGTGTGATGACTATCAGGCGAGTAACGCCACTGAACACTCGCCTCAACCCCATAGAGATTTGCGTTGGACAGATTGCGATAGCTAAAACGATCCTGTTCAACTAAGTAGCGCTCAATGTAATTGTGCAATTCATAGAAATACATCGAACCGCGTATAGCAAGGTTATCGCTTGGTTGCCAATCTAGTCCTAACTGGCCTCCAATACTGGTTTCGGGTTTAAGTGTGCTATTACCCACGACAATGCCTCGTGGTGTTCGACCATTAAAGAATCGTTCGGACAACGTTGGATAGCGAAACCCATTGGCAAAATCGGCATCGAGCTGCAGCGTTGAATGCAAAGGAATGCTAAGCGCCAACGAGGCATTAAACCTTGATTCGGTGATATCCTTTTGAGTATTAGCTCGCTGGCGAAGCCAGTCGTAGCGCCCCCCTAACTCAATATCTACACCCTGCCATTGCCACTGACTGTTTTGATAGATGGCAACATTATCTTCGCTACCATTGAAGTGGTTATTTATTAAATCATTAAAAGGTACATTCTGCGCGTCTAATAACAGGTATTGGCTGACAACATTGATTCCTTGCCTCGACAACCAATCAACACCTATGAGCCCGTTCGTACCAAACACATCATGTGCTTGCGAAAATTGCCCTCCTATCGTATTACTTTGATACTGATTTTCTGCATCACTCTGCCCAAAGCGCAATGTCACACTATCCCAGTTTTGATAGTGATGGAATACTTTGCCCCACCAGCCCGAATCGGACTTTACCTGTACTTGTGCAAGTGAATGTATCTCTTCTGGATAACTGCTCACTTCCCTGCTTAAGTAGCGGTTATTACTCTTGCCAATATCTTGCCCATAAGAGGGTAGCCAAGAAAAGGTGGTTGTCAGCCCAGCCTCCTGCTTATGGAACTTGAGGCTACCTGACACACGTTCAAAATGTGTATTGAGTTCGTCTCCATTTGCCGCGTGTTCGTTGTCTGCCCGCTGATAAGCTAATCCTTTTGACCAACGACTATCGCCGGACTTGATGGTTAAATTCAGTGCATCATTGTTGGCTTGGACTGCGGCATTGATGCTAGTGCTTGTATACATGTCGGTACTTAAGCTGACCACGCCACCGAGAGCTTGCGAACCGAATAAAGCTGAGCTAGGTCCTTTTATTACCATTGCCTGAGCGAAGAGCTCGGGAGCAACAAACGAAACTGAATTACCGGCTCTTCTGTCGGTAAGAATAGGAATACCATCTATCTCTGTGCGGATCCTTCCTCTACTAAACCCGCGTACCGAGTAACTTTGGAATTGCCCCCCTTGTCCGGTTAAACCGACTCCCGCGAGGCTACTGAACCGATCTGCAATGGTTCTGTCTAGGCCTGGTTCTACAAAATCTTGTAAGTAAACATCTAGCACATAGTTTGGACGTTCGGATTCTTCCACCTTGGGGGCGAGTACTTCAATCACTTCGGTCGCGTAGTCCTCAGCAAATGAAACAAACGAGCACAAAGCCAGTCCTAAAACGAAGGCATTGCTAGTGAATTGGGTGCGAAAAATCATTTACTACTAGGTTAAAAGATGAGTTGTTTTTTAAAACTGCTAAAAAAACAGCGGCATCGTCTCCGATACCGCCGTTTAATTATGAGTTAAAGCCTGTAGTTAGTCGATAACCAAAGGCATACCCGCGGTCCAAGGGCTACCCGCTTTTGCCATAGCTTTTTGCAATGCTGGTACAGACTTTTGCTGTAAGCGTTGAATGCGCTTAGCCACCTTGTCTAAACCTTCCATTGCATAACCAAACTGCTCGCGATGCTGCTGCGTTGGGCCATAAGAAGTGCGCGCGGCTGACATTGCATACCAAATGCGACTTTCAATGTTAGCCGGCTTTATACCTTTGCGATTGCGCGAGTCCAAACCATACAATTCGCGATTAATCCCATTGATTTCGGTTTGTATTTTCGCATACGCGGACTCTAGCTTGGCAACGTCACCAGGTGTTCTGTCAATCGCAGTACGGAACGATTCCATTGCTTTTTCAATGCCCTCAAGCAATTCAGTCGCAGCGGAAAAACGCGCTTCAGCAGCTACAATTTCTTTGCCAAACTTTTCCGCTTCGGTCATCGAAGAAGCCAACGCAGGTTCATAAATAGGCGTAAGCTCAAACTCAACGGCATCGGTTAGTTTAGTCACTTCACTACCTACACGCTTATACAGTGCAGCGCTGTATTTGCCAGGTGTCGCCATCAAACCGCGACCGAGTGGATGCCAGGGTGAGGCCTCTTGTCCAGAGATCGCGCTGCCTTTTACATGTGTCATGTCCCAGGTAACTCGATGCAGACCTTTCTTGGTTTCAGCTGCAACACGATTAACAAAATCACCATTAGCATCGTAAACTTCAAGGTAAACTGCCGGTTTAGCTTCTAGGTTTTCAGCTTCAATATCCTCCCATGCAGGGTATTTAGGATAGTTTTCCGCTTCTACCATTTCTTTTTCTGCTTCTTTACGCTTTTCTTTGCTGGTGAGTAGACTTTCCTTTAAGTAATAGGTAAGCGTTGCACCATGAGCAGGGTTTTCAGCTGAGTAACGGTCATCACCGTCGGTTCTCGCGTGATTAGAATCTAAACGAAACCATTTAACCGGACGGCTGGGAGCGAATAGTAGCGCATCTTTTTCCAACGCAGCCTCGTCAAGTTCGCGTAACGGACCGTAATCATCGAGAATATAGATACCGCGACCGAATGTACCGGCGACTAAATCGTTCTCACGACGCTGAATTTGCACGTCACGGGTTGATATAGTAGGAATGCCGCCGTTGAGTTCAAGCCACTTTTTGCCGCCATCAACTGTGAAGAAGACGCCAAACTCTGTGCCCAAGAACAATAAGTTTTTGTTCACATGGTCTTGCACAATGCGCCATACCAAATGATTTTCAGGCAAGCTATCTGCTAGTGAAGTCCAGCTCTTACCAAGGTCAGTTGACTTGATTAGATAAGGTTTAAAGTCTCCGTTTTTGTGGTCATCAAGTGCCACATAAACCGTATTCGCATCAAACAAGTCAGCTCTGATATCGTTTACATAGGCCTCAGCAGGAATGCCTTCAACGTCGGCCAAATCAATTTTTTGCCACGATTTGCCGCCGTTTTTAGATACTTGAATTAATCCATCGTCTGTACCGACCCAGAGAATATCCTCGTTAACCGGGCTCTCTGCAAAGTTAGCAATGGTGTGAAATTCAGACATGGCGTAAATATCCCAACCAGCTTCAACAGACCAGGTACGTCCCATCATTTCGGTATGCATGCGATTGCCATTTTTAGTCAGATCGCCAGAAATCGGGGTCCAACTGTCACCCCTGTCGTCTGAGCGCCACACTCGTTGCGAGGAGAAATAGATTCGCGCCGGGTCATGTGCAGATACATTGATGGGTGCATCCCAGTTAAAACGTTCCGCCGGTTCACCTGGGCGCGGCTGCGGTTTGATATACACGTTTTCACCGGTTTTGCGATCATGGCGGTTCAAGTTACCTTGCTGCCATTGTGAATATACGATATCCGGGTTACCTGGCTCAGTGGCAGGCTGGTGTCCATCACCACCTAGGGTTAAAAACCAATCTTTGTTCTTGATACCTTCAGTGCGATCAGTACGCGATGGGCCACCTTGCGTGGAATTATCCTGCGTACCGCCGTAAACCATGTAGAAGGGTTCTTTGTCGTCTACCGCAACTTTGTAAAACTGCGTCAATGGCAAGTTGGCGATAAAACGCCAGTTTTCCATGCGATCGTGAGACATATAAATACCGCCGTCTGACCCAATTAATACAAAGTCAGGGTCGGTTGGGTGAAAGGCAAATGCGTGGTCATCTACGTGTTTACGACGCGTGTTAATAGGCGTCCAGGTTTTACCACCATCATCTGAAACTTTACTGTAGTTACTGGCAATATAAACTCGGTCAAACTGGTGTTGGTCAGCGAAGATTTCCTGATAATAATGGGGGCCGGTACCACCGCCGACTTCATCTGACATTTTTGTCCAGCTCGCACCACGATCGGCTGAGCGGTAGAAACCACCTTTTCGATTATCTATTTCGATAGTGGCATAAATTACGTCTGGATTAGTAGGCGATATTGCCATCCCAATCTTACCCATGTTGCCTTTAGGCAGACCGGTCTTTAATTCGGTCCAGGTTTCACCGCCATCGTCTGATGTGTGAATCCCTGAACCAGGACCTGTACCTACATAAACCGCAGTTTTACGTTGGCGTGACCAAGTTGCGGCATATAGTTTGTCAGGATTACGCGGGTCGATAAGCAATGAGGTAACGCCAGTCCACTCGTCTTCTGGTACCAGAACCTGCTTCCAAGTTTCCCCACCGTCAGTGGTTTTATAAAGACCACGTTCGCCGCCACCAGTCCAAAGCGGGCCTTGAGCAGATACCCAGACGACATCGGAGTTCTCAGGATGAATAATAATGTCGGAAATACGCTCGGTTTTTTTCAGCCCCATGTTTTTCCATGTGCCGCCACCGTCGAGAGATTTGTATACCCCGTCACCAAAACTGATATGACGTCCACCGTTGTTTTCACCGGTACCAACCCAAATGATATTGGAGTTGCTGGGGTCAATAGTGACGTCACCTGTTGAGTACACGGCCTGTTTGTCGAAAATAGGTTTCCAGGTTGTCCCTGCATTCACCGTTTTCCACACACCACCAGAACCCACTGCGGTGTACCAAGTTGATGGATTGTTTTGATCCACTGCGATATCCGCGATACGACCCGACATGTAAGCCGGCCCGATGTTGCGTAACTTCATTGAATCAAACGTAGAGCTTTTAAAGACTGAGGTATCCTCAGCTTCCTTTGCGTCATCTTGCGCAAGAGCATTGGCTCCCGTCAAGAATATGGAAGCGGCGACGAGCGCCTTTGTTAGTATTTTCATGTTCCGCCATTAGGTATTTATTATTCTCCAACAGGAACAATATAGTAAAAAGCGCCTATTTCAAGTTAACTCGTCGATTATTGTTATATTATCACAAATTCGACACCGCATTTTTCAACGGTATCGAATCTAAGAAGCATTGGAGTTTATTTCACACTGGCAATAACATTCTTGCTGCAACCAGATGTCACAGGCGATAGTGCACAAATAGTTGCGCTGGGATGGATAACAGGAAGCTTTTGTTCACCTTCTAATGTTGCGTATTCACGCATCATTGACACTATTTTGCGCGGCGTTAGATTAGGCTGTAAAGACAGCATTTTTGCTGCCAAATTGCTCACTAGAGGTGCTGAAATTGACGTCCCTTCAGCCTGTCCTTCCAAGCCACCGGGCATCCTAACATCGACATCAAAGCCATTGGCGTAAAAATCGATTGAGCTGCCAAACGAGGTAAATGACGTGGGCTGCAGTTCTTGGTCAACCGCGCCGATTGTGATGAAGTTTGGTAAATTTATGCCGGCGGGTGTTGATTGCACAAATTCAACATTTTCGTCTTCATTACCCGCCCCTGCCACAAACAGTATTTCCGGTGCAGACGCAAAGGCCTTGGTCAGTCCATCATTGAGCGTTTTAAACATCTTTTTGGCACGAGCTTTTGCAGATTGCGGGGTCTTTTCAAGACCACTAAGCAATAAGCCTTGTTCAATCATAGGCAGTGAGAAGCGCCAACTTAAATTCGCAACACGTACCTTGTGCTGCTGCATAAACTTCACCGTTTCAGTCGCGGCCGCAACTAGCTTATCAATATACTCTTCATCTATAGGCTGCTCTCTCAGTGAGCCGAACGTTGGCCATGTCATAGTGATATTCATCAACTCCATTTGCCGCATATCGAAAGACGCCACATCCGATACCATTTGCCCATGAGCATAAGTGGCAATCTCACCTAACTTCCACTGTAAATCTGCCATTTGTTCCGGAGTCAGCGAGGCAAAATGTCCTTGGAAATGTGCCGACGCTTCTGTGCTTTTGTTATTTCGCTGATCAAAAAAGCCCTTCAACAAATACTGCAAGTCTGCGATTTCATCAGCAAAAGGCGCCACACGTTTAGTGAGGTTTTCACGCTGTTTCTTAAAATCAGCGGTATAGGCCAACCCATGGGCATTGAGTGCTTGTTTATCTGGGTTAACCCACATTTTATCTGGATGAAGGGCAGCATCGATTCCCGTATCCCATACCGCTACAAGTATTGACTCCCCCTCATCAACGACGATAGCGCGTTTGTCCCACAAATTTTCGGTTTTTACGTCACTCACGCGCGCCAAAGTTTCCGACAAGCCAGTCACCAGCTGTTTGTTTAAGGGTAATAGGCGATTTCTAGTTCTGTGCAATGAGAGCAAATTGCCCACAAAAGCAGCGGGCACATGCATATCTGTTTGTTTAGCCTGCACGTCTAAATAGGAAGTGATGTAGCCCCGCAAATAATTTTCTGTAAGTAGTTTTTGACGCCCAAGAATGGCCTGAAGCTCATCTTTGGCGAGTGCTACATCCACTGATGCGAAAGCCTGTGCGAGTTGTTTTTGATACTCTGAAGCAAAGGCGTCACGATTAGCTTCATCGGTAATTAACGCCGTTCGCGCATAAACCTCTGGTAGCAAAGAAGAAATTTCTCTTGCGGCAGGTTTTTCTTCGAGCGACCTTATTTGTTGGCTTAAATTAATAACCTCCTGCCATTGCTTGGTAGCCAGCGCTACGGTTCTTTTTAAGCCCAGAAACTCACGTTGTGCACCAAGGTCAGAAAAATAATATCCATTTTCCACTCGAGCAATATAGCTCTCGAGAAAGCTAATAGCGGCCGTAGGACTCTTGGAGGTGCCGAAAACGAAGTCGCTGGGCAAAGTGTTCAAAGTAAATAGTTCAGTGGGAATATCCGCTGCCGCGCTAATCTTTATTTTTTCCGACACATCGGATGCCAATTGTATGGATGAAGCCGTTGTAGGAGCGCTCATACAAAGCCAGGCTCCCATCAAAATGCCCGTTATTAATGCATGCTTTTTCATTATCAATCTCCAATAAGTTTTCTTCAGTCGAGTCGTTGGACACTTTTTATCCTAGATCCAAAATAACAAACCAATCAATAATTAATTATTGCAAAACAATAACAAAATATTTCATTTCGATATTTCAGTGACTGAGAAAAAAGGGTAGTATGCAAATCTGTTCGGTGTGAAAATTGAAGAAGATATGCAAGTCGACTTAGAGAAATTGAAGAAAATCAGTGCCTTCATGCGATACGGCGTTTTTCTGATGGTATTGATAGGGGTGGCGTGGACACTAATAGGTCTCGTTTATTCTGACGCATACAGAGAGGCTTACGATTCGAATTTGCATATGCTCTGGACAGAAGCGCTTGAAAGCAAGGCTTGGCTACTCACTCTTTGCTTACCAAACTTTGCGTTGTTCTTGCTGTTCAGTTGGTATTTTCAACGTCTATTAAAGCTGTTTTCACATGGAGAATTTTTTTCAGCTGACGTGGTTACGAAATTCAAAATCATGCTGTGGACAAAAGCGTTCGGCTTGCTGACAGTTTGGTTGCAAAGCACCACATTTGGCTATCTAGTCAAAAAACACACGGGCATAGCAGAACTTTCTTTACGCATCGATTTATGGGAAGTGTTCACTCTGATTGTGCTATTTACCGTGTTTTATCTACTACAAGGCGCACAGAAAATAGATCAAGAGAACAAGGAGTTTGTATGACCATCATAGTGAACCTCGACGTTATGATGGCAAAGCGCAAAGTGAGCTCCAAAGTGCTAGCCGCTGAACTAGGCATTACCCCAGCTAACCTGTCTCTGCTAAAAACAGGAAAAGTAAAAGGCGTGCGCTTTGAAACCTTAGCCAATATTTGCGCCATATTAGATTGCCAACCCGGCGATATTTTAGAGTATCAACCCAACGCAGACTAAGTCTAAACCTGGTTTAGAAAGTCAAAGTAAAACAAGCACCGCCACTTTCGAGGTTGTGTGCACTCGCGCTGCCACCGTGGGCTATCATCACTTGACGGGTCAGTGCTAGCCCCACACCTGAGCCTTCTCGCTTGGTAGTAAAGAAGGGCACAAATACTTTATCCAATATCTCAGCATCAATGCCACTGCCATTATCAAATACCTGTATCACCGCGTGACTGCGTTTATTTAAAAAAGCCTTGATAGTGACTTTGGGCTCGTCTACCTTCTCTAACGCTTGCGCGGCATTTTGCAGCAGGTTGATAAGCACCTGTTCTAACATACTCGGGTCTACCATTAGCTGCAGATTATGGGGTTCAATGTGGGATGCTAACTGGATGCCATTTTCTTGCCATCCTTGACTAGCAATAGGCAGTACCTCTTGTAAAAGTGATTTTAGTTGCACGCGCTTGATTTGAGGCGGCGGCAGACGAGTCAAACGTCGGTAGCTACTAACAAAGTGCATCAAACTATTACTTCGACGAGACAGTGTTTGCGCTGCATCAGACACATCATTTAAGTCTTCGCGAATATCATCAGTTAAGCCTGGTTTCGATTGAATATCTCCCACTAAGTCAGCTGTGGTGTCTGCTAATGAGGCCACTGGCGTAATACTATTCATGATTTCATGAGTGAGCACTCGCACCAGTTCTTGCCATGCCTGTAATTGAGCATCATCTAGCTCACTGCGAATATCGAGCAAACTAATTAATTTTTCTTGCCGCCCAGCGATCGAAATCTGAGTTGCTGACAAAGATAACTGATGACTCATTCCGTCGACTTCAAATTCAGCTAATTGACGTTGACCTGGCTGTAATGCCTCTAACTGTTGAGAGAAAAAACAGCCATCACCTGGAATATCCTCAAGTCGAACAATGTGATTACTACCAAATAATTTTCTGGCGCTGTGGTTCCATAAATGTACTTGGCCATCAGATTGCAGGCTTATTAAGGGCACCGGAACTTGCTCTACCAACGCATTCAAATAGCGGAGGGTTTGCTCTTGTTCTTCTCGACTCTCATTAAACCGGGCTAAAATTTCAGTAAATATTTGTCCTAATTGTTCAAAACCAGTGCCTTGATTTTTATAGTCAAATCGCTGATTGAACTCACCGTAGCGCAAAGCCTCCAAAAAACGAGTTAGCTCAGCATTGGTATTGCCAATAAAGCTCAGGGTTTCCCACACTAGCGCCGCTAATAGGACTACCGCCACGACCGATGTGACCAGATAACCAGACAACAGCCACAGTGAAGTGGTGCCTGCCAAACACAACATAATGAAGACAATGCGAACACTGAGCAAAAGTGAAAATCGTTTAAAGCCCATGTTTTTCCATCCTTCTGTACAAGGCAGCGCGCGTTAGCCCCAGTGCTTTGGCAGCGTGACTAATGTTAAATCCATAGGTGGTTAGCGCCTGCTCGATGGTCTGCTTTTCAATTACTTCTAAATTGAACTCTTGTCCTGGTTCCGCTTGTGTCGTCGTCATTCTCTCAGACGGGTTGGCTACCGGTACGCCTGCTACTAGTTGGAGATCGTGCGGATTTAACTGTGAGGTTTGTGACAAAATCACGGCTCTTTCAAGTGCGTGTCGAAGCTCCCTGATATTGCCGGGCCACGCGTAATTTTGCATCGCCAATTCAGCATCATTGGACAATGCAAGATCGGCTTTTTGATATTTACGCGCGTAGTGTTCTAGATAGAACCTGGCAATCGGCAATATATCGTCTGGACGTTCTTTTAATGCGGGCAGTTGCAGTTCTACCGTGTTGAGTCTAAACAATAAATCCTGCCTGAAATGTTGCGGATCACGTAGCTGTGACAACGGCATATTGGTCGCGGCGACCACGCGAACATTAAAAGCAATACCTTGATTTGCACCCAAGGGTGTCACTTCTCTTTGTGCCAATACAGCCAAAAGCTTTGCCTGCAAGTGCAGGGGTAAATTGCCAATCTCATCTAAGAACAGGGTGCCGCCATCTGCCGCCAAGATGCGCCCTACTCTGTCCTGAGTCGCTCCAGTAAAGGCACCTTTTTTATGACCAAACAATTCACTTTCGAACAAGGATTCTGCAACGGCGCCCAAATCAACGGTAATAAATACCTCATTACTGCGGTTGCTTTGGTTGTGAATAGCTCTAGCGATCACTTCTTTGCCGGTACCGTTTTCGCCCAGTATAAGTACATTTGCATCAGTCGGCGCGCTGCGTTCAACCAGACTCAACACCTGTTGCATCTGCGTCGACTGCGCAATTATTGAATGCCCGTCCTGATTAGTAATTTGTGCCAGTCGCGAATTGGTATCGCGCAGTTGCTCAGCTTCCTTACGAGTACGCCCGAGCTTAACAGCCGTAGATACGGTGGTGATCACTTTATCATTCTGCCAAGGTTTGGCGATAAAATCGGTCGCACCAGATTTCATCGCTTCAACGGCTACATCGACTCCACCATGCGCCGTAATCATAATGACAACCGCATCGGGCTGAATAGACAGTATTTTCTCGAGCCACAAGTACCCTTGCTGACCACTACTCTCTCCAGGGCCAAAGTTCATATCCAATAAAATGGCATCAAAGTTATTATCTGATAGCAGCTTTGGAATATTGTCTGGAACATTGCATATGGTGACATCAGAAAAGTGACGTTTAAGCAGCAGCTTTCCCGCCACTAAAATGTCTTCATCGTCATCCACCAGCAAAATAGTGCCATCTTGCTTCATAAAATTGCCCACTAACCATAGTGTTCATTAACGTACACCATGTGTTCATATTCGTACAGTTTCATTGTTCAATTTTGAACACGCAAATATATAAACCTAATAATTTCAATTACTTAAAAACTGGAACGTTTCTTGTAATTGTAAGTCATCTACGAACGTTATCGTGATTTGTGTTTTCAGAAGGAAGTTTTCGTCAATGCCAAATTTAAGTTCTGTTAATTCAGATTTTCAATCCAGCAGCAAGGCACGTGCTGGTGACCAAATGGATCGAAAAATTGCTAAACCCAAACAGAAATGGAAAAAACCAGGTGTGTTTGTTGGGTTGGCCGTCGCAGCCATTGCAGTGTTTTATGTGATGCAACAGCCTTCAGGACGTACCTTGGCGGTAGAAAATCAATTCATTACTATTTCCGAAGTTTACCAAGGCACCTTTGAGGATTTTATCCCGGTGCGCGGTCGAGTAGTTCCTTCCAAAACCCTTTATTTGGACGCAATCGAGGGCGGTAGAGTAGAACGCATCTTAGTGGAAGACGGCGCTGAAATAGAGGCTGGAGACCTTATCGTAGAACTTTCAAACGCCAGCCTGCAACTCAATGTATTGGGCAACGAAGCCCGCGTCGCTGAGCAGCTTAATAACATTCGCAGTATCGAATTGAGCCTTGAACAAAACCGTTTGCAGCACAAGCGCAACTTAGTGGACATCGAATATCAAATAAAGGTGCTAACGCGCAAGCTAGCTCAGGAAAAGTCGCTATTAGATAACAATACCGTTAGCCAATCGCAATACGACGATACCGCGGATACCTTGGCTTGGTACCAACAACGATTGCAACTGACGTTAGAAAGCCAAGCTTCTGATGCCAAAATGCAAGAATCGCAATTGGCTTTCTTACAAGAGACCGGTGAGCGCCTAGAAGCAAACTTGGAATTGTCTCGCCAAAACTTGGACAACATGAATGTGCGCGCACCCGTTGCAGGTAAGTTATCGGGCTTTGATGTAGAAGTAGGACAAAGCATTGGTAGAGGTGAGCGTTTAGGCCAAATTGATACGCCTGATGATTACAAAGTCAGCGTACTCATCGACGAATTTTACCTCGCCAGAATTGATCTTGGGCAAACCGCACAATTCGGTGATTACCAATTGCGTATCAGCAAAATTTATCCGCAAGTGCAAAACGGACAGTTTGAAGTCGACCTGACTTTTATCGGACAACAGCCTAATGACATCCGTCGCGGCCAGACGTTACAAATGAAATTGACGCTAGGTGATGCGACTCCGGCCGTGTTGCTCAACAACGGTGCCTTTTATCAAGACACGGGCGGCAACTGGATTTTCGTAGTTAATGCCGATGGTAGCCAAGCTACCAGAAGACCCATTCGCCTAGGCAGACGCAATAGCACCGTTATTGAAGTAGTTGATGGACTCAGTCCTGGTGATCGCGTGGTGACCAGTGCCTATGGCAATTACACCGACATGCAAATTTTAGACATTACAAATTAACAGGTTGAACCCAGGCTCAACCACATTACCGAATAGCAACATGGGATTAGAAAAGATGTTAAAACTAAATAACCTTAGCCGTATCTATCAAACTGATGAAGTAGAAACTCTCGCGCTTAACGAGGTGAATATTGAAATCGATAAGGGTGAATTTGACGCGATTATGGGGCCATCCGGTTGCGGTAAGTCTACCTTGTTAAACATCGTTGGCATGCTAGACAACCCAAGCTCTGGCGAATATTGGTTTAACAACGAAAATATAGCCGGCTACAATGAAGCTAAGTTGTCGGATATTCGCAAGAAAAATATTGGCTTCATCTTTCAGAACTTCAATCTAATCGACGAACTCACTGTACAAGAGAACATTGAACTGGCGCTACTGTATCACGATGTATCTGCCTCAGAGCGCAAACAACGTGTGGCAGAGGTAATGGACAAAGTCGGCATTGCCCATCGCGCTAAACACATGCCTAGCCAACTCTCAGGTGGGCAACAACAACGCGTCGCAGTCGCCAGAGCCGTTGTTGGCAATCAATCAATGATATTAGCAGACGAACCAACTGGTAACTTAGACAGTGCCCATGGTCAAGAAGTGATGCAAATGTTGCAGAAATTGAATCAAGAAGGCACGACCATCGTTATGGTAACCCACAGCCCTGCACATGCTGACTACGCCAGAAGAACCATTAACTTGTTTGACGGACAGGTTGTGACTGAAAACGTAAAAGCCGCTTAAGGAGCCGACCATGTATAGCAATTATTTACTTATCGCCTGGCGAAACTTGCTGAAAAAGCCGCTTTTCTCCAGCATTAATATTGTAGGTCTGGCAATCGGTTTAATGAGCTGCATTTTAATTATGTTATTTGTGCGCTCAGAAGTGGGTTATGACCAGTGGATACCCGATTCAGAGCGCGTTGTCAGAATGCACACGGCCTATACCGTACCTGGCCGCGCCGACCTTCGCACCGTACGCAGCGCTGGCAAGGTCATGCCCGCCGCACGTGACTACTTGCGCAACGATATTGAGGCGGGTGTGCGTATGGTGTCTTGGGGTACCACGGTGCGCCGCAATGGTGAAGGCTTTGACGACCATGTCCTGTTTGGTGAAGAAGACTTTTTCAAAGTGCTCGACCTCCCCTTTGCAGTGGGTGATGCTCAGTCTAGCTTTAGCAAGCCCAATGATTTGATCGTAACCGAAGAAAACGCATTACGCTACTTTGGCCGCACCGATGTGGTAGGCGAAACGCTTACTATCTGCTGCTTTCAAGGCCAACCTATCGAACTGAGGATCACAGGTGTATTAAAGGATTTACCAGACAATACTCACCTAAATATCAGTATGCTGGTGTATATGGATGTGGCACTGTTTAGTTCCTTTCCAGGCGTGTTAGACACCTGGAATAGCTTAAATGTTTACACCTATTTCAAATTAAAGCCGGGCGTTGTTTTGTCTGAGTTACAAGAACGTTGGAACTACTGGTTAAACAACGAAAGCCCTTACGTTGAAAACGCCCGAGATTTTTCTGGTGACGACTCCATAACCCAAGTCACGGATATAGTTAAGCACAAGTTTATGGCGCTGCACGACATTCACTTAAAAGCGCATGCTGATGCGGGAACTATGGGTGATTTTACCACCTTAGGTGATGAAGATATGGTCACTACCTTCGCGATGGTTGCCGTGCTTATCCTTGTCATTGCCTGTATCAACTTTATGAACCTGTCCACCGCGCGCGCTGGGCAACGTGCTCGCGAGGTTGCTATGCGTAAAGTATTGGGTGCCAGTCGTATGCAGGTAGCCATTCAGTTCTTAATTGAAGCGATTGGACTGGTGTTTTTATCTATGAGTCTGGCACTAGTCGCCGTGGAGCTTGTCTTGCCTTACTACAACCAGATATTGAATCAGAACATAGCGTTTAACCTTCTGAATGACCCAGCTTTATTAGTTTCGCTAATTGCCGTGGTACTTGTAGTTGGTATTGGCGCGGGAAGCTATCCGGCATTTGTACTAAGCCAATACATGCCGGGGCACACCTTAAAAGCCAGTAAAAGCAATGATACCGCCGGTTCTACAAAGTTGCGCAGCGCATTGGTCGTCTTCCAATTTGCGGTGTCAATTGGTTTGTTGATCAGTACCGCGGTGGTGTATTTACAAACACAGAACGCCAATAACATGGACTTGGGCTATAAAAAGGATCAAAAACTGGTATTGGGCGTGCGCGTTGCCGGAGATAACGTTGAAAGTTTACAGCGTCAATTGGAAAACTTGCCGCAGGTAAGCTCGGTCGTCTTGTCCTCTGAAGTGCCGTCACAAGATAACGAAAACAATACTATGTTCACTCGCCCTGGTGTAGGTGATGCAGAGCCTGTGACCGAACTGCTTAACTATCACAACATGCATTTCGGGTTTTTCGAAGCTTATGAAGTCAAGCCTGTCGCTGGTCGTCTGTTTGATGAAGCATTTGGCAGTGATTTATTACAGCCCGCGACAGAGGAGACCGAAGGTCAAGGTGCGGTGATATTAAATATTTCAGCAGTTAAAAAGCTGGGCTATGAATCTGCCGAACAAGCCGTGGGCAGCACATTGCGCGCCGACTTCAGTGGCGGTATGACTAACTTCACCGTGGTGGGTGTAATTAACGACATTTACTTTCGTTCAATCAAGTTTGATGTACGCCCATCTATTTATACTAATGTCCCAGGACGCAACCGCGTTGCCACCATCAGCTATTCAGGTAATCCGGCAACAGCAAGAGAAGCCATTGAAGGTGTGTGGAAGGAAGTGGTGCCAATGGAACCTATTCACCTAACTGATTTGAACGAAATGGTTGCCAGCCAATATCAACAAGAAATCGCTCAAATGCGACTATTCACTGCGTTTGCTGTGCTTGCCATTTTGGTCTCTTGTTTGGGGCTATACGGTTTGGCCGCGTTCAGTGCTGAGCGTCGTACCAAAGAAATCGGCGTGCGCAAGGTAATGGGAGCAAGTGTTAGAGATATTGTTCTGCTACTCATTTGGTAGTTCTCTCGCCCAGTGATGTTGGCTAACCTTATAGCCTGGCCAGTAGCCATATACCTGATGCTAGACTGGCTACAACAATTCCCATACCGCATCGACACATTAACGCTAGTGCCCATTCTCATCGGCGCGGGAAGTATTTCACTGCTGATTGCTTGGATTACCGTGGGAGGCAATGCCGCAAGAGTCGCCAAGGCTAATCCGATTGGCGCGTTAAGGCACGAGTAAAATAGGTATTATTACGCAGCGCCAATCGGCGCTGCTACCGTACCGACTTATCTACACCTTGTAGCCATCAAAAACTACTTCAATCCCTCCTAATCACTCAAGCCCGCCCAAAAATAGAACAATTGGCTACTGTTCTTCGCCTATCTGTTTGAGTGAAATACTTACCTGTTTTGATAGGCAAGGCTTTTTAATATGAGATATTGATCCTATTCTAGTGCACAACGTTTCTTAAAATACGCTAATAAAAAGGAAAACTGGGCCGATGGTTACCAGAAGGCAATTCAATATCGGTTTGGGCGCACTGGCATTCTCAGGTCTTGCGAGTAGTGCCCTGGGCAAATCCTCAAAAATTACAACACCTATGCTGAGCGAAGGTTATGGTGCGCTAATTCCAGACCCGGCAAAACTGCTGGATTTACCTGAAGGCTTTAGTTATGAAGTCATTTCCAAACTAGGCGACAAAATGGCTGATAGTTTGGAAGTACCTGATCGCTTCGATGGTATGGGTTGCCTGCCGCTTGACCAAGACAGAGTGGCGCTTATTAGAAACCATGAGCTACATCCAAAGCACATATCTAAGCAACCAGCTTCGATTCGCGACCACAAAACAGCACTTGCCTACGACCATTACAATAACGGCGTAGCATTGCCAGGTGGCACCAGCAATCTTATTTACAATGTCAAAACCCGTAAAACAGAAAAAGAATTTATCAGTTTAACCGGCACCATCCGAAACTGTGCTGGAGGAATAACTCCGTGGGGCACCTGGCTGACCTGTGAAGAGTCTGTAGATACGCCAGATGGAAAAATTCAAAAAGAGCACGGCTATATTTTTGAAGTACCGGCAACGGCAACAGGTTTGATTGATGCTAAACCGTTAAAAGCGATGGGACGTTTTAATCATGAAGCCGCTGCAGTGGATCCCAGAACTGGTATTGTTTATCTAACTGAAGACCGTGGCGACGGCCTGTTCTTCCGTTTTATTCCCAAAGAATACGGAAAACTCGAGCAAGGCGGTCAGTTACAGGCCATGGTGGTTAAAAATAATAAAAAGTTCGACACTCGAAACTGGGATGAGAAACGCATGCCCTTGCATGAGTGGTACGACACTGAATGGATAGATATCGACAACCCAGAGAGCCCTGAAGATGATTTACGCAATCAAGGTTATGCAAAAGGCGCGGCGTTGTTCGCAAGAGGTGAAGGTATTCATTGGGCAGATAATGAACTCTACTTTTGCTGTACCAATGGTGGTGAAGAAAAGTTAGGACAAATATTCCGTTATCAACCCTCGGACGCAGAAGGCACTGGTGGCGAAACTAGCCAACCGGGAAAAATCGCGCTGTTCGTGGAGAGTGAAGATAAGTCATTGTACAACTTTGGTGATAACCTCACCGTTACACCACAAGGCCATTTGTTGGTTTGTGAAGACCAATACAGCAGCGTCGTAGACAACTATTTGCGCGGTGTCACTCCTGATGGTGCACTCTACCCATTTGCGAGATTAAAAGAGCAAACCGAACTGGCGGGTGCCTGCTTCTCCCCCGACGGTGAAACCTTATTCGTCAACGTCTATTCGCCGGGTGCGACGCTCGCCATCAGAGGTCCTTGGGATAAGATAGCCTAAAGGCGAGAACGCATACCTGCACTAAGCCCTTTTTTTAAGGGCTTTTTAATTATCGGGCACGAGACCGATTAAGCTACTGTTAAGTTTCCCAGCAATATGCTGCAAACAAGGTATGATATTTCCGTTAACGGACGCCCATTTTTAGATTAAGGATGACTATGAAAACTAAAATACTCTTTGCACTGTCACTATTAGTGTCACTCTCTGCTAGCGCAGCCCCACAAAAGTTTATTAATCACGAAGATGTTTCAGGCCCTAGAGAGTGTTTTCGAGGCGTATTCGAAAACTATGACTCCTGGGCAAAAATGATGCGTGAAAAAGGTAGCAAACGACCTATTTCTGATGAAGCCAAAGAGAAACGCTATGCAGGTTTTAAGAAAGCTTTTCCCAAAAAGCTGTTCAACCACTACAAAAAGACCATTGACTGCCAAACCTTTGTATATGACGTAGATGGCGTGGAAGTCTTGGGCTACGTGGTAAAGCCCAAAAACGCAGAAAACTTGCCTGTACTTGTTTTTAACCGAGGTGGTAATGGCAATTATGGCGGCATGGTGTTTGGCGCAATGATGCGAGGCTTATTTCCGATGGCAGAAAAAGGCTTTGTTATTGTAGGGAGTCAATATCGCGGTACCTTCAAACGAAATAGCGAGCACAAAGACGAGTTTGGTGGCGCCGACGTTCAGGACGTAGTAAAAATCGCCGAGCTGGCCAAATACGTTGAAGGCGGCGATGCCAACCGCATTGGTATGTACGGCAGCAGTCGTGGTGGCATGCAAACATTCTTAGCAGTTAAGCAACTAGACCATATCGACGCCATTGCGGTCATCAACGGCAGGTCTGATCTTATACAAGGTCTAAAAGAGCGTATTGCAATGGAGAATGTCTATAAAAAACGTATTCCCAATTATGCTACTCAAAAAGAACAAGAGCTTGTCAAACGGTCGGTACTCAATTGGGCACATGAGCTCGACAAAAACGTTCCAATACTACTTATCGCGGGCGAATTGGATAAACGCGTATCCGTAAATCATTCAAAAAACTTAGCGAAAAAGTTAGCAGAATTGGAGCACCCACATAAGTTGGTTGTTTACAAAGAAGAGGGACATTCAATTATGAAAAATAAAGCGGATAAAGAAGATAAGCTTACCGATTGGTTTAATACGCACCTCAAGTAAGGATTCTTTCACTAGTCTTTAAAAGTAAGGGGCTGCTAGCCCCTTTTTTTTGCGTATAGCTAATTACAAAGGCGTACACCAGCGAGTAAATGCGAGACCTTTTTAATCTCGTTTTTCGTGTAAAAGTACGTCTAGCATCTAAGCGTTAGCACTTTGTCGCTTTCACTTGGACACAAACAATAAGATAAAAGTTGTGTTATCACCCTATGATAATGTCCAATAACCTATTTCAAATGCCTGATTAATATCGATTTTATATACAAGATCAATATGACCCTTGTTCATTAAAATTAAAAAACGAAGTTCAATTAAGGTATAAACCAGAAGCCATCTGTATTTCCTTTAATACTCAAGGCTTGTTCTGGTCATACCAAGGATCTGGGCAGTTAATTGATAAATCACAAGTATTTTTCCAAGAAATTGTATACACTTCTGTTCCTGCTAGGCTGAAACGCACTAACTAAAACAATACCCTAACTATTTACGGCACCAATCGAGCAATGGTCTCTCGTATTTAAGCGCCGTAATCCAAGTTAAATAAAAAAACAGACATAGTGTCTCAAATAGCCAGTCCGAATTGACGCAATTTAAGAACAAAGGGGTAACCAATGCATACACTTGTACTGATCCGCCATGGCGAAAGCGAATGGAACCGAGAAAATCGCTTTACTGGTTGGCATGATGTTGAATTAACTGACACCGGTGTCGCACAGGCAAAACACGCGGGTAAGTTGTTAAAAGAGAATGGCTTTAAATTCGACATGGCGTTTACGTCTGTTTTGACACGGGCAATTCGCACTTTGTGGTTAGCGCAAGAAGAAATGGGCAATCTTTACATGCCTGTGACTCGTCACTGGCGTCTAAATGAAAGACACTACGGTGCATTACAAGGGCTTAACAAAGCAGAAACCGCAGAGAAACACGGTGCAGATCAAGTCAAAATCTGGCGTCGCAGCTTTGACGTGCCACCTCCGGCAGTTGAAGAAAGTGATGAGCGTTTCCCAGCGCACGATGAGCGTTATGCAGGCATCGACCCACGCGTTTTGCCTAAGTCAGAAAGTTTAGCGCTTACAATCGACCGTGTATTACCTTACTGGCACGATACCATTGCCCCAGAAATCCGCTCAGGCAAAAAACTGATTATCGCCGCACACGGTAACAGTCTTCGCGCTCTGGTTAAGTACCTTGATGAAATGACTGACGAAGCAGTACTTGAACTGAATATCCCAACCGGTGTACCTCTGGTTTACAAGCTGGATGAGAACTTAAAGCCAATCAGCAGCGAATACTTGGGTGACGCGGACGAAATCAAAAAGATGATGGAAGCCGTGGCAAAGCAAGGCCAAGCAAAGAAATAAATATTCAAATAAGGAAAAGGCCGCATTAGCGGCCTTTTTGATAAGTATGGTAGCGGTACCCTGCACCATAAACAGATTGTATAAAATCGTGTTCTGAATGCAGTGTTTTCATTTTTTTACGCAAATTACGAATATGGCTATCTACTGTGCGATCTGAAACAATTCGATAATCATTATATATGTTATCCATGATGTAATTTCTAGAATAGACATTACCTGGCTTTTGTTTCAACAAATTCAATAAAGCAAACTCGATATTGCTTAGGTCGATATAATTATTAAGGAACTTGGCAGAGAGCCGTTCTCTGTCGAGTAGAAGTGCATCATCTTCATCCTCTTTAGCAAATCGTCTGAAAAATACGTTAACTCGCATTGCAAGTTCTACCGCACTAAAAGGTTTACACACGTAATCATCAGCACCTACGTCCAATCCTATAATTCTTTCAGCTTCTGATACTTTAGCTGTAACCATTATGATTGGCACATCGGAGGTTTTACGAAGTTCCTTACATATCGAAATTCCGTCTCGACCTGGAAGCATTAAATCCAGGATAATCATGTCAGGCTTCTTATCGCGAACAAAGTCTACGACATCTGAACCATTATCAATATGTGTCGTAATATAGCCTTCTTTACGCAGAAATCGAACGATCATATCTGCCATATCAAATTCGTCTTCCACGACTAAAACATGTTTAGACATTATTTATTTTACTCCTGATATTGGAATATTCACTTCGATTTCGAGCCCGCCTAAATCGCTGCTTCTAGCTAAGATGCTACCACCATGTGCTTCGACAAAACTTTTGCAAATGGTTAGACCCAATCCACTGCCTCCGGACTTACGGCTGCGTGATTTATCTGCCCGATACAGTCTTTCAAAAATCAACTCTAACTGCTCTTCTTTAAGACCCGGAGCACTATCCCGAATCAACCATTGTAGCTGGCCGCGCCGCACCCTTATTTTAAATTCAACTTCACCGGGAGCATCCGTATAGCGACAGCTGTTGAGCAATAGATTATTCAACACTTGAGTAATACGCTCGGGATCCATGATGCACTTATCCTCGTCAGACAAATCCAGCTTAACGTTGAAGCGCAAGCCCTTTTCTTCGGGAAATGATTGGCATTCGTCATACCACTGTTGAAAAAACTGTAGGAGATACACAGGCTCGAAGGAAAGTTCTAAGTCACCCGCATCTGCCTGCGCCAAATGTGATATATCGCTGATCAGATGATTGATACTGGCCACTTTATTTTGCAGTAATTTGTAGGTTTGCTTGGGGTCATCAACCAACTCGTATTCAAGCCCCTCAATTTGCAGTTTGAGCACCGACAGGGGTGTGCGTAACTCGTGAGAAATGTCAGAAAACAAGCGTCGTTTTTTCTCTGCTTCGACTTTCATCAGTTCGGTTTGAATCTTAAGCACCTTGCGTCTTTGAATTCCCACATAAATAGCAACAAACAAGGTGATACTCACCAGAACTGAAATGAAAACAACCTGATGACGAGCGGAACGCTCATGTAACACGGCAATAGACTGGACGTGGTTTTCTTTTTCTAATAGCGCAATTTGACGTTCTTTCTCACTAGCTTTGTAAATGATTTCGTATTGTTCGAGGCGACTATTTCTATCGCGCTCTGCCAGCTCTTCGAGTTTTTGGTTGTAGAGCATGAGCAGTTCTGTACTGCGTTGCCAAAGACCTTGATAACTGGTTGCCTCAATTAACTTTTTAAGACTGCGCAGGTTGGTATCGGAGATATCGCCGTCTTTAATTTCTTTTTCAACGTATTCAAGTAACTGTGAGGCCTTGTCCACCTCACCAATAGCTAGGTAATATTCGGCACCGACATATCTAAGTTCAGGATAAAAATCTGCCGTAGATTGAACATCAGCGGATTCTTGAGCTAGCTTGTAATATTGCTCTGCCTGCTGGTATTCCTTTCTCAGAAGTGAAATTCGCACCAGTGTTGCATATGTCGCAGGATCGGCGGTTCTGATTTTGTAATTTTGAGAGTAGTTCAAGCTGCCAAGCAGCAGCTCGAGCGCATCAGCATATTGTTCCGTGGCAACATAAATGTTCGCCATTTTCCTCATAATGTTGATATAGATACCTGGATATTGGTCTGGCGCAATCGCATCCAGTGCCGCCTGGGTTGATTGACGAGCCATATTATAGTCTTGCTTAATCATGTAGATTTCGCCGACATTGGCTAAGGTATTGGCGTAGTTATGCACCACTTCACCAACCCGATAAATCTCCAGCGCCTCTTGATATTTTTCCAGTGCCTCAGCGTAGTTGTGCATTCTGCGATAAATTCGCCCAAGATTATTCAACGCACTTGCCATTCCATTAGCGTGATTTATCTCAGCGTAGGTTTTGTATAAGCGTCTGTAAGCATTCTCTGCAAGAATGAATTTCTTCAGATCAGAAAACAAGACGGCTTGGTTGAATTGGATACTTGCTAACTTACGCGGATCACCGTGCTCTGTGGCAGCGATCAACCCTTGCTCGATTAAACTTTTTGCATAATCGTGTTGCCCATCGCGCATGTAAATACGTGGCAGATACATTAATAGCAGGGTTTCATGACTCGTGTTGGGATAATTTTTGAGTAGTTGTAAGGCTTCTTCCCCATAAGTTTTGGCATCTCCTGCACACTTTCGCCAACAGGCTTTTACCAATTCCGCCAGAACGGGTATACGGTTGGCAGTTTCAACCGGAATACGGCTTAACCTTTCTTGTAGTGACTCAACCGTCTCGTCTGCCACCGTTATTGGTAAGTACCCACCAAATAGCACAAAAACGATGATTAACCACTTTTTAGATTTTAATAACTCCAGCAAAGGATAGACTCTCAGTTTGGCTGCGCACGGGATATCACATTTCAGTAGCGACAAAATTGCTGATTGTAAGTTTACTCTGTTTTGCACAAAACAAATGTGCAGACAATGTGGAATATAGCTTGTTACTAAAGTATTGTTGAAGCGTCGACATTGAATTGTGCTCTTTTGTCTAAGCGTGTTTGGTGTATCAACATATAGTCGTATTGATTACAGCGTTAATTTGCGGCATGCTCGCGCTTGTAACCGACTGTATTTAGGAAATTATGTCTACTTTTGGAAACCACGGTTCCTACGAAGCACACTTAGAAGGACGAATTCTGGTATTCAAGGCGCGAGGCCCTTGGAATTTAGAATCCATGGATGCGGCCGCATCAAGCTTCGTCAAATTGTCGCAACAACTGCATGGAGCGCCTTGGGGCTTGGTGGGCAGTTTTTACGGCGAACCGGTGCATGTTCCCGAAGCGGCTTCTAGATTGATCGAAGTGGTCAAGGAAGAAAAAAAGACCGGACGAGTCGCAACAGGCATTGTTTTGACACATTGCGATATTCCTTTACTGGGTAGGCAGCACCTTACTGATATCTACACCAGTGCTGGTGAGACTTTTGACTTTTTCGATAATCAAGACCAAGCAATCGCTTGGGTGAATACTCAAATCGCCGCCGCAGAATAAACTCGCATTTCACAGTATGTTATTTACCTAAATAGGCGTAGCAAACTGATCTCCAAGGAGAGACAGCGAGTATTAAACACTGTCAAGTAACCACATTTATAAGCTTTATGTCTGAGCTACAGCCACCGTTTCAGCTATTGATAAGTTCGAACGCGGAGAGTCTTATTTTTAATGATTCTTGGAGTCATCAACGGCATTATCACGCCGTATTCAATTCTCAGGCAGAGATTCTTCCAAACCACAACTTTTATCAAAAGCCATGGGCTATGCTGGCCGATTGGCGGAAATGGCTTATCCAAACCCCGGAAGCTGAAAGGTTATACCCGAAACACCTCAAGATGCTCGACTTCAGCGAGTGAATAAAAGGATTTAGGCAAGACAAATTGTTGAAGGCATGGTTATTTCACGTCAATACAATTTAACGCAGTATAAATCCTTTTAGGGCTCGCCCTTTGGGAGCTTCACAGCGCTTCCATTACTGCGTTACAATTGCTTGAAAGGTAACCACATTCCTTCTCAAGTGTGCCTTGTACTGAAAGCGCCG
>WKFJ01000022.1 GCA_014872785.1 Alteromonadaceae bacterium | reverse complement strand
GAAAAGTGAGTGTGCCACGGAAACAGAAACGTGCGCATGGTAGCACTGATTATTTGGAAAAGGTGTTAGCGGCGGGTTTGGTAGCGTTGAACGATATTTGATCGTTCATGCTCTCACCGTGCACTTTCAACTGTACTTTCAACTGTACTAGCTCAGAATTGATGCTTACTCGTTTTTTTAGGCGCCGCTGTAAGATTAGATTTGAGCTAGATTCTTCTCAGCCAAGCCCGTTTCCCATCGATTAATGTTTCCAGTGGTGTTCTGCTACAGCACATTTTGCCTTGCTGAGTCCTTTCATTGTTTTACTAATCCATCTACACTGTCTCATTAAAGGGGAAGCGGACAAATGCACAACAAGTAACTGTTCATTATCGGTAGCGGGAAAAAAGTCAGTCAATTCATCAGACGAAAACTACCATACCCCAAGGGGGCTTCTAAGGTGATCGATTGTTATCGGCATGGGAATTTCAAGAAAAAATACTTTGAGGAGGGACAAGCCATTAATAAGATTCAGTTTATCGGCACTATCTTTATTATATTAACATTATTAGTGGTAGGTATTGGCTTTTATTGGATTGCACGTCGACATGATAAATAGATCCTGTTGCAAAAGGCTACTTGACAAGAAAGTTAGAAAACAGCTGACATACCAAAACATCCCATACTGAATTTTTGCTCCTCCAAAAAAGGATAACTAACCATCACATAAGGATGCCACCGCATGATAATGCGGTCGATTATTGCCTCTAACGTCTAGAACAGCTTGAGTACATGAAGGTATATCAGTATGGAATTTCACGATACTCCGAATGCCTCTCCCGACTATATTGATTGAAAGAGTGGCCTTTCGGATGTTCAGTTGCCATACTTCGTGACAGTTCTGCTATTCCCAAAGACATGGGATAGGCAATAAATAAAATTCACAAATGTAACCCTTAAACACCAGAAAGACAGCAGGTTTATAAAGCGGTGTACGTCCCGATGTAGAACTTCAGATTGTATACTGAGTATATAAGTTAGGGAAAAATAGGTTAATATAGGCCCATTCAACAAATGCGAATACTCGCCGTCAGCTGGACTTTTGAATCACATTTTTTGCTGTAACACGTATTGTGGGAGTGCATCATGTTAACGTACACGCGCGACAGAGGGAAAAAGCAGACTATATGGGATATCATTGACATCCCCCAGAGAGGTCGCCAGCTTCAAGAGGCCATAGCAAGAGGTTTACCCTATTCCACCTTTTTGCGCATCGCACGTTACGCTGAAATGACCAATGCAGAATTGGTTGGGTTACTCGGGATTTCAGTATCCACGCTACGTCGTCGTGCAAATGCTGGAAAGTTGAGTGTTATTGAAAGCGAAAAAGTAGTTCGCCTCATTCAAGTGATTAATGCAGGGATAACGCTTTTTGATGGCAGTAAAGAGAAAGCGCTGTCATGGCTTAAGTCTCCCTCTCGTGGATTGAATGGCATTCAGCCTATCACGATGATATCGACATACGCGGGGACAAACGAGGTTATGGCGTTGATTGGTCGTCTAGAGCATGGTGTGTATTGTTAATTAGAACGCGCTATAATGTCTAGTAGCGAAAGACAGCACAAGGCTAGTACGACATTGTTATATTCGCTGAATTTTGACCAACTTAGAAGAAAAATTGCCTTTACTAGAACGGCAGAGCATCGATTGAAACAGTGTTTAAAGGTGTATCATGGCAAGAGTGTCGAGAGTTCCATTGAGCTTCATTTTATCAAGCAAAAACCCACGGCCTGAAGACAAGGCTCGATTGGATAAGTTTATGAGTACGTTTAGAGAACGTTCAAAAGAAAAGATTGCGAGAAAATTTCCTCACCTTCCCGAAGTCGAAATTGACTAGATTTTTACAGGTTCTCGTTTTCGGTTTTGTTTTAGATTTAGTCTTAGTTGATGCTCAGTGAGCGCTTAGTTGAGTAACTCACTGAAGGCGACACCGCTTTTTGTGCTCAACATTGTTCGATGTGTGTGGGCATCTCATCATAAGTGGCTTTATCAAGTTTACATGCCCCCCTCTCTGCCAGCATTTTACCTTATCAACGAGTTTTTAAATTTATTGCGTAAACTGCTCTGATTGTTCATATCGGGTAATGGCACAGCTTAGTGCATCTATAAGCAATAGGTTGTTATCGTAGTCCTGTAACAAAATTTCCATAATGTCTAAAGCTTTTTGGTGCTCTTCTTCGTTATTTATAATACTTAATATTGGAAATTCACTTTGAAGTCGCTGCCCCATTTCTCGCAATCTTAAGAGAGCATTGCTACGTTTTTGCATAGTCTCTGCCGAATTTTCGTCGTCAGAGATTACATCAAATATATTCTTATATTGAAGAACCTCATCTCCTGTTTGTTGCTCATGCTCAATGACTTGTTTACTTCGTGCAGTGTCATCAGCTACTTCATCAATAAGTTCTTCTTCGCCTGTTGGCCAGTGAAAATCGTTTGGGCTAAGAAGCTCCTCTAGCGTGTACTTATTTGTGATTATTTCACGTTTTTCACACCAATCTCTCGCTATCACATCAAAAAATTCTGCAGGAATTTTCACCGACACCTGAGAGTCTAATATTTCAACTGGTAACGGCATGGAATGCGAAACAACAATATCTATTTGGGCACTACTCTCGGGGGGTAGTGCTTCACTATTGCCAGACTCATTATTATCTATCTGATAGAGGCTCAATGCGGTGGAGGCCTGTGATATCAAACTTTTCTTGCTCATACTCTTGTCCTGAAATTATCAGCTTCGCTACATTAATGGTTAGGCTCTGAGCTTAAATATATGCTCACACCTCAATATTAACTCAGCGGCTTATTCTGCTTTTGGCGATAATGATTAAACTAACCCGGGCGGCTAGCGCCGAACTATTAACCAATGGAGCAAATATTGATACTAATATGAAATCGAAAACTTTCACACGAAAATTCCTACGATAAGTAGGTTTAGCCAACTATCTTGACCGGGTCTCTATAAATATTCGACAAGACAATAGCTATGCCGAGCTTAGAGCGATTTTGGTTGCGCTGTTCAATCCACTTATCTTCCACCAGCGAGCCTGTGTCAAAAGTCTCAGTGTCTTGCTGTGTTAGCATATCTAGTAGTTCAGCGGTTCGAAGATAGACTGTGACACTAACCCACGTCGCTTTTTTCTTGTTGCTGACCTTGGTTACCTTTGTACTTCTTTGTTGTTACGAGTGATAGATTGGAAACCAAGTCACTTTACGGAAATGTGTTCACTTCAATTGAGCCGATATTTGCTCTTTACTCTCACATTAAAAAAACCTTGTGACATAGTGTGTATTTCCTCAAATTGAATGAAGGTGTTCAATTTTTTCTCGAAAAATGCCTTAATCATGCCCTATACTCGTATGATAGCTGCTGATTGCTTTGGGTCTATAGTACGGCTTCGTTGTTAATCCATGACTGTGAGCAGCATGGTTAAAACTAGGAAGCCTGCTAACATTTGTGTTTGTTAAATGTGAGGAACGCGATGTATCAAATTATTGTGTACGGAACGATTGGTATGCTGGTGACGCTAGCCTGTGCAGCCATCTTCATTGACTGGGATAAAATAGGTCACAAATACTTTCCAGAAACCTTTAAGGCGCCAGAGGATAATTCCTGAGAGCCGCTCAATATCAAGTGCCCTAGGGAGGATGCGAATAAGTCCCCAATGTGAGATCATAGCTGCATAGTAAATTGCAGTCATTACCGTCCATGAGCCAACAGTTAACTTTTGCCGATAGTGAGTTTTCCAGCAAGCGCCGCCAGACCCGCAAAGAAATTTTCTTATCCCGGATGGATAATTTGCTGCCGTGGTCTCAACTGCTGGAAGTGATTGAACCCTTTTATCCTAAAGCAGGCAATGGCAGACGTCCGTATGCGCTTGAGACCATGTTTCGCATTCATTGTATGCAGCAATGGTATAGCCTTGGTGATGAAGCGATGGAAGATGCGTTATATGAAATTGCTTCGATGCGTCAGTTTGCGCAACTGTCATTGGATAAAGCCATTCCAGACCGCACCACCATTATGAATTTCCGGCACTTGCTGGAAAAGCACAAACTCACTCGAAAGTTATTCAAAACGGTCAACCAATGGCTGTCGGACTGCGGTGTGATGATGGCGCAGAGTACACTGGTGGATGCGACGATTATTGAAGCTCCCAGCTCCACTAAAAACAAAAAGAATGAACGTGACCCAGAGACGCATCAGACTAAGAAAGGCAATGAATGGCACTTCGGTATGAAAGCCCATATTGGTGTGGATGCCAAGAGCGGTCTCCACCATACATTGGTAACCACCGCCGCCTACGAACATGACCTGAATCAGATGAAGAACCTGTTGCGTGGCGATGAGAAATTCATCTCTGGCGATGCTGGTTATCAAGGCGCAGAAAAACGCCATCAACATCGAATATTTAAAAGCCAGCATTCGGGCGAAAGTAGAACACCCGTTCCGGATCATCAAATGTCAGTTCGGCTTTATCAAAGCACGCTATAAAGGGCTGACAAAAAATGACTCACAGTTAGCCATGCTATTCACCTTGGCGAACCTGTTTAAAGTAGACCAGATGTTACGACGACAGCCAAGATCTGTCTGAAATCCGGGAATAGTCCGGAATTAGGTCGAAATCCGGCCTAAAACGGCAGTATATTGACCAAAATTGAGAATTTAGCGTTCAAAAATTAGACGGCGAATGCAAAGGCTAGTTCAAGAACTAAATTGCAGGACTTATTCGCAGTTTCCTTTGAGCCTTTCAGCATATTCTAACTAACTATCGTAAAGTCGATATCGGTCCAGTGTGATTATTATCACCACAAATGAGATTTGTAGAAAATTTATCAAAACAACTGAGGTTTCATATCACATAAATGAGACGATTTATCAAACTTCATGAGAATCCACACTGTGTGTCGTACACATGGTGCGTTACCCACTTAAGTTCGAGTCATGGAAGAATTACAAAGTTGTCACCGCAGATTTAAAGCGCGTATATCGCTCAGCAACAGAAGATGAGGCACTGCTAGAGCTGGAACGGTTTGCTGAAACATGAGACGGCCAGTATCCACAAATCGCTAAGTCATGGCGGACGCACTGGCACAACCCCAACACCTTATTTAATTATCCAAAGGACACCGCAGGCCAATTTACAACACTAATGCCTTTGAATCTCTTAACGACGTTATCCGTAAAGCTATCAAGAAGCGGAAAAGCTTCCCCAGCGGGGATTCAGCAAGGTAAATGGTGTACTTAGTAATAAAAGACGCCAGTAAGAAATGGTCGATGCCAATACAAAACTGGCGTCAGGCTCTTTCTCTATATTGCATTACCGCGATCCCTTTTTTATTCGTCTGAAAACTGGATTTATTCACAAAAACCGTATAATACCTTCGCGTGGGTATGCGGTTTGCCGTTTTGGGCATAAATAGGTTTATATCGGCGCCGAAAACGGCATATCGCCAGTAAAAACTAGTTGCAATTAGCATGACTGCTCTATGCATCTGCCACAGTGGGATTACCTATGAGCTTGTATCATTCGGTAACGGGAAACTATCTAGCGATAATGATACTTGTTTTTTGATACCGTTCTTTCATCAGATCGAGTAAGTAATTAGCCTGTCTTGTGCTCAGTTTTTCCATTCCCCATTCGTTTAGGATGAGTAGCTTATTCTTGGCGAGTTGGGCAAGCTTTTTTTGGTAACTGCTATAGGCGTGGCCGATATTCATTTTATCAAGGAGTTGACCAAGTCGGTAACATCGCACTGTATGATGCTGCTCACAGGCTCACCTGGCTAATACGCAAGCAAGGTTGGTTTTACCGCACCCCGTTGCACTACTGACGATAATGTTATGGGCGTGATGTAAGTATTGGACGCTGTCTCGATGGCTTAATCCTACTTCAAATTTGAGGATCGGAACGTCTTTAATATTTCTCATATCTGTTCTATTTCTCGCCATGGCTGCTCGTTCCTTCAATCAAATGATTAAGTTAAGCTTACTAATTGGTTTGGTGAGAAAAAGAAGGAGATCTCGGAATGGTCCGGAACGTCTCTACAACATGGTCCGGAACGTCTCTACAACCTTATTAAAGTCTCAGTCAAATAAAAAAATAGTTTGTGGGTGGGTTAATCCCCCCTACCCTTTTCTTTCTTTTTCTATCTTATTCTAATGTGGTTAGTTTTGGCACGTTCTGAATGTGGTTGGAATTTTAAGCATATCTGTGGAGCATTTCGATTATGGATGGAGCTAGTTCTATCCATCTGCGTATGGATGGCACCACTTATGTTTAGCGCGGGTTCCATAGCTTTTGCTTGTCTCTTATTTTCATTATTTTATCGTGTATGGTTAAAAACTTGAGCGTTCGCTTTGTTGAATTGTATAAATTGCAGACTAATCTGAATTTTAGGCACGAGAAAACTCCAGAACAGTGTCTGGATTCCAAATAGTTGTTTTTTGTCAGTGGTTTTGTGCTTTTTTCATTGCTGCAAGGTAGGACGCGTGTTCCGCTGGCGTAGCATGCTTACCCGGCCTATTTAGTCCCATTGGCTTATTTATTGAATTGCGAGTAACACCAACAGTTTTTTGTCTCACGTCAAAAAGTCGAGATTTTAGCTGCTTGTATCCTTCCCTGACCCGCTCAGCTAATCTAACTTGTAAAAAAGCGATTCGTTTGCCCTCTAGCTTGAGAGTTACTAGCCCGAGTTCGACAAGTGTATTCACTACCCGCCTTACGGTATTCCTTGACCACTGCATCATTGCTGATAAGTAAGGTACGCTTAGTGACAAGGTCGATTTATCAAATTTGTCTCTGAATTTGATCTTATTGTGAAGGTACCCATGCAAAACTATCGTTTTATGAAGGTGCCGAGATTGATTGCGCTTCCACTTTTCCCCTTTTTTAGAGGCTTGCAGCGCGTTAACATAAACTTTGAAAAATACATTTTTCAAATCTGGCTTTTTATGTTTACTACTTTTCCTTAGAAAATTTAAGATTTCTGACAATTCAGATGAGAATTCCTGAGCATACTTATGAGTACCAAGTACTAAATAATGTGATATGTCGTCAAAGTAGTTATAACGAAGAGCCTTATTTTTGTCGTCAGGTTTTTCAGCACGTGCTAAAAAGTTCTTCTCGACAAGCTTATCTATTGTTGACCTTATTGTGTTCGCGGAGTATCCAAGATTGTTACAAAGACTTGCTGTACTACGTTTAAATACTTGTCCCTTTTGTTTATCACAAGCAAAATAAGTAACAAAAGAGAAAACATATGATTCTGTTTCGTTGAGGTGTTCAAAAAGTCCCGTGCTCATGAACACAAATTCTGTGTTTTTTCTCATGTTTTTACCAACAAATCGAGTTATTGTTGATAAAAAACGCCCTAACAGTTGACGTGATCGATCAATCCGCTAGAATTGGATGTGTAACTCGTTCCAAAAAGTTACATCCTAAGACCCGTGCAGTGCGCCAACACTTCACGGGTTTTGTCTTTTCAGCGCTTCTTATCTTCCCAAATAATTTATGTTGCTCTTCAGTGAGCAAATTAAAGATTCAATATAAGTAAGAGAATGTCTTTAACAGATGTAATCTTTATATGAAAGGTAATAGAGATCAAGTTGGATCGTGATCTAATTTAGATCTTTTTAAAGATTCGATCCGAGCCATAATCTATTGATTTTCCTTGCTGTAGATTCGATCCAAGGATTTTTTAACATCAAATTATAAGTTACCGCTGACTATTGAAGTGGCTCAAAATATGTAATGCAGACATATCTCGTCTAAAAGCTATAACTGATGACCCATGCTCTGGTGAATAACCAATATTTATCAGGTAACCTTGTACCGTGGCCCGACCGTATTCGACTACCAATTCACCTTTTCTTGGCTCAGACAAATGACATGTCTCTATGATTCGAACGATCTTGTCTTTGACAGCGTTATGAATTTTAGCTTTATATTCGGGATCTACATTCGTAAGTACCATGTTTGAAAACTTACGCTTAAATTCACTTAGACTGGTCGAAGGAGCTACTGATTCACGAAGCTCGTTCCATGTATACATCTGCTGCGCCTGACGTCCAGTAATGAGATGTTCCCTCGCCCATAGACCAAACAAAATTTCAATTTCATTCTTTGTTGCGAAAATATCACTGTCAATCAACAACATTTCGTTAAGAGATTTTTCAGCGCGCACGGCAGCTATAATATTTTTCACTGTCGAGCGCGGAAACTGAATAACTGCTGCTTTTTTTTCTATCTCTCTTTCATCTTCATAGGTAACAAGAGCCTCAAGTCTGAAAAGCTTGTAATACATTTCAATATCTTTAATTGTACTGTGGTCTTGTCCATATAAATCGCGCATATCAAATGTAGTTGCTGATATTCGCTGCAACGATTGGATAGCATTATTCATATAACCACCAGCTGATGCATCTGAAAGCGGAATATCCTTCGCCATTGATATAAGAGGCTCTAGTGGTAATGTGAATGTTTCTCCAATAGTATCGGCCTGTTCAACTCGTTCAGAAATATGATTGATAAGCCAGGTAATAGCGCCTGCGTAGTAGCTCATATCAGGTAAATAGATAAGCCTTCCCTCTTCTGCTCGGGCGGTGATGGAGATTGGTTTTACTCTACCGTCTACTTTTAGTTTAACGTTGATAGTACCTGCTTTATCTTTACGATTGGTTCGCATCGCTTTGACTAGATATCTAACAATTTGTAGCTCAAGAAATCGTGTTTTATCGTCATATCGGTCAATATCTATGGTTTCAACGGTATTAGATGACACCAATTGATAATTATCTCTCTCCGGTATTGATGAATGGTCTGCAGCTGCTACAGCTTGCCCTTTAGGTATCGCTAATGTAAAAAGCTTTCCTCTACGACGTCGTATTGGATCAGTTGTAATAAATTCACTTTTTATAAGATTAGCTTTTTCAAGAGTGACGAGATGATGTCGAATATTTGATACTTTTCGATTTATACGTTCGGCGATATATTGGATACTTGCAATGCGTTCGTCGATATCCTGTAGAGCTATAAAGACGTCAGAAATCACAGCAATCGTAATTGGTGAAATAGATAATGCTCCACATAAACGAAGGTACAGTTTCAAATCGAGTGATTCAGGAGCGTCAACCAGAGGCGCTTTAAATCCATATTTTTCTGACAAGTCAAAAAGCTCTCGCACTATAATTTCCCCCGTTGTTATAGATTACAGTTATTTCGTAGATTCGATCCTGAGGTTACCCAACTATCTTTATCAAGTCCATTTTAAAGGTTGAATTCAGTAGTATGTTCAAAAGAAGTAAAACCTTTACTAGGTTCAGGTGAACCTGATAGGAGTTAACACCTCGCAAGAGCTTGCCCGTAAAAGCTTTTAGGGAATTTCTTATTAATAAATCAAATACCGAATTTATTAGGTTTATTGACATTAAAGTCTTGGTTTTCTTTGATGATGTTTCAATAATAGGTACAAACTTTTAATCTTCTCTTAGCTTGCGGGATAAGCTTATCTACTTAACATTTTCTTTATTGGGTTCATGTGAACCTAATAGGCATCAACACCTCTCAACACACTGCCAGTAAAGACTTTCAGTTAGCTATCAATAATTGAACGAAATAAACTACACAGCTTTTCTGAATGGATTAATAAAAGATTCGATCCGAGACATTGAAAGATTAGCATGTCAGACTGATGTTATGTGCTGATACAAGGTTGAGATTATGAATACAGACGAAATGTACAACGGACTGCGGGTGCTCTCTAGTTACCATAGAAAAGGAGGCGTTGGAAAAACGTTTCTTGCATCAACAATTGCATATCTGTTAGCAACCGGCGGCCCAGGCGGAAAGGGGATAAAGCGTCGTGTTTTGGTGCTGGATTACGATTCACAGCAAGATTCGTCCAAAGCATTCTTAAAAATGGATGCTATACCAGGCGATGATGAATACGCTGCTCCGCTACACCCAGAATTTGAAGAGATTAATGATCCAGAATGGAGTGGCCGAAATACTTCCACTGATATCTTGTTTGATTCACCAGTATATGAATATCCAACTGCTTTCGAAAACATCAAAGTGTTACCGTCTGAAGGTAATGTTGACCGTGTACTAGCTCTGACACCGCAAGCGGATAGACTGGTTTCAAAAATTTCGACACATATGCGCGATTGGTTTTCAATTCCAGAACTGGCGGAAGATTACGACATCGTTATTGTTGACAACCCGCCAAGTAAGTCACCGGTTAGCGCTGGTATGTTGGGAGCCGCTACTCATGTGATAATTCCGACTGAACCTGAATACGACTCTATAGATGGTGTACCTATGCTGCTTAATCGAGTAGACCGTATCAACGAAGACCGACAAAAATCACCACTGAAGATAGTCGGTGTTGTTCCAAATAAAGTTCCAAGCAAATCGCGTCTTACACAGAAAGATGAAGTGGCACTTGCGAAACTTTACGACAAAACTGGTCCTACCGGAGAATATATGACGCGCTTTTGGCTTCAGCAACGTAATTGCTATCGCGTTATGGAACGCCCATCTGTTGATGAGTCACATTTTAATTACGTGCATAATCATCACGCGCAAAAAGAAATGCAGAAGCTTTATGAACTGATTGAAGGCAGCTTATGGGGGAATGAATAATGAACAGCCCTAAAAAGGCGAGACGTAGAACAGTCGGAAAAGTTAATACTCAAGAAGACTTAATAAGTCAATTTGAGTCAGGGGAGGGCGTATCTAAAAAATCTCAACAGATGTTGGATGACCTCAAAGCTCGGGACAAATCCAAAGAAAGCGAAGTACATGACGATCCTATCTTTAAGACATCCTCTGAATTAGATAGGGTGCTGGTAGATTATATACAACCACAGTCAGATAATTCACGATATTTACCCGTTACCTTTGCACAGAAATCAGATGATGAGTCTATCGCAGCTTTGGATAATTGTGTTGTCTGTGAAAAGGGAATTCTTGAGAATCGATTATCAAAAGACAACCCTCGTTATGACGCGGTTAATTTAGAAATAGAAGAAATTAAAAATCTAGCTGAAACGCTAAAGCACAGTGAACTAGTTCATCCGATTTCTGTGTGGAGAAAGAATATGACTGACTATCCTATTGTAGCTGGTCATAGACGTTTCTATGCAATTCGTTTCCTTTATGGTGGTTTGATAAAGGTTAAAGTTAAAATCTATGCTGAAAAGCCACGAAACCTTAGTGTGCTTCGTCACATTGAGAATTTTTCTCGCTCTGATCTAACTCCACCCGATGCGTTAAACAGTTATGCAAAAGCTGTTCGCGAATTAGAAAGTTTGGAAGGGGCAAAAATGCAGACTGAACGCTTATCGTTAGTGACATCTTATTTGGGAATTAGTCGCACTTCATATTTCCGTTATGACAAGCTTTATGAGCATTTTGATATTGTTTATAAACTTCTTGAAAACAAGGTAGTAACAAGTCTTGTTGCGCTTTATGAAGAGATTAAGAAAGCAGAAAAATATAATGATGCAGAGCTTTACCTCAATAGGTTGGCAGACCTCGGAAAGTTTAAAAAATATATTCCTTCTGACGTATCTAAGAAGCCGGGAAGGGCGAAGCAATACATTACAATGCCAAAAGTGAAAGTGACAGAAACTTCAGCAATTCGTCGATTATTAACAGAGGATGTTACAAAGCTCGATGTTGGAATTGACTGGGAAAATGTTAACTTTGACGATGCAGTTGCATTAGAAAAGGTATTAAAATCTTTGTTAGTATCATTATCAAAATAACATATCAAAGTTCAAGTGAACCTTTATACCTTATTGGCTATGCAGGCCAGTTTTTACCTGGCTTGCAGATATTTTTAATTTAAAAATTAAATGAAGAAAGAATTAAAGATTTTATGTAATTTCCGAATTCGATCCGGTAATTACCCCTCCTATTTTTACACAATTTCAACCTTTAATTTCTGTCAACAGAAGCAACGGCTGGTTGACGGTTGAGAGTTTAGTGCCAACGGTATTTATTTACGCGTCAAAATAAGCGAATGATTACTCATGCTGCTTTTAGTCCATTCCGAGGATTAAAGCATTTTGTATTCAACTAGAATGCCAAAAAGGAAGAGTGAAACACTGATTTCTCTATGTATAAAAACATATCTGTCGAACAATAATAGTGTCTATTTTCTTTACATTCGTTTTAAATTAGTTACGCCCTGTTTGCTGCAGCACGCAATATATAAGGCAAGGTATATATTTTGCTAATGTTTCACTGCTCAAGAAAAGGAAAACAGCATGAAGCATATTCTTACCACCTTATTACTGTTATTTATCAGTAAGACAGCGTTTGCCGACATCATAAAATATGAGTATTTACTCAACTATACTGGCTATGAATACTACGGCGTAAATTATCTCGATGAGTCACAGATTGCCTCTGAACTTGATGAACTGAATACCAACCCGATTGAAGTCTCATTTACCTATGATGACACACTTGCTTATTACTCCAACTGGCTGTTGATTTTGAAAGCAGCCTAGTTTCTAGAACCGTCACGCCATCACAATCCAATATTTCTGTTCCAGAACCACAAACGGTTATTATCCTCGCGATGGGGGCCATGCTTTTATTATTAAGGCGCCGTTATTAATAACTAATTTAACTAGGGCGTTCCTCTGTTAACCAAAGAGGGCAACGCCCTGCAAACGTCACCAGATTTCACGTACGCGCGCCTATTTTTCCACCGCAATCACACGAATTTTCTACTCCACGATAAAGAAGCAAAACACCGAATACAACGATACCAATCAATAATTACAGACCACCTTCAAACCGGTATTCCAAAGAAAGGCGTCCCTCATCCACCACCGAGGTGCCCCTCTTGCTCAACTCGCGCGCGCCTTCGGCTGGTCGGGCAGGGCGGGTTTCAAGGTTGATGCTTTTACCTTTTAATCGGTAATATTTTATTGCCTCAGGACGGTTAATGCTCATATGCTATCAATAATCGAGATTTAGATGGGAGCAATTACGAACAACCCCTGAGACTATGATTTTGTTTTTAAAAAAACCGAGCGAATCACAAATGCGTGCGAAGCAAACAAATCTGCGTTCTATGCTGTCATGAAGGTGAAGGCCGCGCTCGCATCAATTAATTTGTCTGAGGTGAAATTTTCAGTGCGCCATTGAAACATGCCGTCGTATTCTTCATCAAAGTTCGTCAATTAATGGTTATGATGACAAATGGCTATTTACGGTTTACATTCATAAGTCGTATATACGGAGATGCGCATGAATTCACCAGATTTCCCTGCTGACGAAGCTTCAAGATTACTTGCGTTAAAGCGCACTGCGTTACTCGACTCACCACCGGAAGAACGGTTCGATCGAATTACTCGGTTAGCTGCGTCTGTATTTAATGTTGACATCTGCTTGGTTTCCCTTGTCGATAGCGACAGGCAATGGTTCAAATCAAAAGTGGGTATTGATGATTGCCAGACAAGCCGTTCAATATCGTTCTGCGGGCACGCGATATTACAAAATGACGTATTGATAGTACAAAATGCTACCAAGGATGCGCGTTTCTCTGACAACCCCTTAGTACTACAAAAGCCAAATATTCGTTTTTATGCGGGTGCGCCACTGCGTGAACCTGGCGGGCAGCCCATAGGCACCTTATGCCTTATCGACCCTGAGGAGCGAGAATTTTCACAACGAGAAAAGCAGCAATTACGCGGGTTTGCTGATTTGGTTGAACATGAAATAGCTAAAATCGATATTGAACATCTCGAGCAGCGCCTTATGACGAGCAATCTGCGTACGGCCTCAATTATTGAATCGTTACCGGATATGGTCTTTGTTATTGACACACACCATCGGTTTACGCTGTGTAATGAACATCCTGATTTGCTCAAGCCAAAAGATGAGGTTTTGGGGCAAAAGCTCTTCGATGTATTACCTTTCGAATTGGCTAACCAAATGAATCGTTACGTTGAAAAGGCGTTTAATAGTAATACGTTACTTCAACATCAGTATACCCTCAATAAACTGAAGCAATCTTTCGAAGCAAGGTATCAAAAGTTAAATAACAGTGAAGTGCTAGTGATTGTGCGCAATATTACGAATGAGAAGCACAAAGATGACATTATCAGCGATAACCAGCACTTACTTGATGCGGTTATTGATACCAATAATATAGGGGTATGGCGTTTAAATTTACAAGATGACCAACTCATTGTTAATGAGAAATGGGCAACCTTACTCGGCTATGAGTTATCTGAGCTCATGCCCATAAACAGGCAAACATGGGAGTGCCTGACCCATCCAGACGACTTGGTTTATGCCGCACAGCAAATTGATGAATACGCACTGGGTTTAACATCGCATTACGATGTCAATATTCGAATGAAACACAAAAACGGCCAGTGGAAATGGATAAACACGAGAGGAAAAGTGGCGTCAAATTCACAAAATGGTGACGTTGAATGGTTATTAGGTACGCACTTTAGTATCGATGAGAAGCTGCAAGCAGAAAGTCAGCTCAAAGAGACATCGTCTAAAATGAGCGCTGTAGTAGACAACTTACTTGACGGCATCATCACCATTGATTCAAGCGGCATAATGCTGACTGCTAATCAGGCTGCGCAAAGCATTTTTGGGTACTCACATCGCGAGCTTATTGGTCAAAATGTCAATATGCTGATGGGCTCGCCGCATCGCGAACACCATGATACGTATTTAGCAAACTACCTTAGTCGCGGTATCAGTAATATTACGGGACAAATTCGCGAGCTGGACGCACAGCGAAAAGATGGGTCAGCATTCCCTGTTGAACTGGGCGTTGTTGAAGTATCCCTTGATGATGACATTAACTTCATCGGCATAGTGCGTGACATATCAGAACGCAAGAAGCGCGAAGACAAAATACACCAGCTCGCTTTTTACGATCCCCTAACATCCCTTCCAAATCGTCGCTTGTTGTTAGACCGTTTGTATCAAGCACAATCCAATTGCAGCCGCACAGGCGCCCATGCAGCATTACTGTTTCTCGATTTAGATAACTTTAAGGATTTTAATGATAGCGCCGGGCATGATTAAAGGCGACTTATTGTTGTGCCAAGTTGCAGAGAGACTGGTGCAGGCTACCAGGCATGGGGACACGGTTGCGAGGCTGGGCGGCGATGAATTTGTTATCCTCATGACAGAGTTAAGTAATACTGAAGAGGTCGCTGCGGTACAAAGTGAAACGCTCGCTGTAAAACTGTTGACAAAAGTTAGTCAGCTCTACGATATCGAGGCCATTTCGTATCAGTGTTCAGCGAGTATCGGCATTACTATTTTCAATCGAAGCGCCGACGTCGTTGGCGATTTATTAAAACAAGCCGATATGGCGATGTATAAGGCCAAAGCGACAGGGCGAAATCGCGTATGTTTTTTTAACCCGAAAATGCAGGCTGATGTAAACACAAAAGCGGAAATTATTCAGGAGTTATACACCGCAATTTCAAACGAGCAATTTGAACTGTATTATCAAAAGCAGGTTGACGACCACGGCCATGCCATTGGCGCAGAGGTGTTGCTGCGCTGGCGTCACCCCATGAAGGGAATGATTTCGCCTGCGCAATTTATTCCCGTCGCAGAAGATACCGGCCTTATCGTTCCAATAGGGCAATGGGTTCTGCAGCAAGCGTGCCAAATGCTAGCCAGCTGGGCAAAGGCGTCTGCTACAGAAGCACTTACCATTGCCGTTAATATCAGTGCTATCCAGTTTAATAAAAACAATTTCGTGCAGACAGTGCTTGATGCGCTTCACAAAACTGGCGCGAATCCTCGTCGCCTAAAATTAGAGTTGACGGAGAGCATGTTGGTCAGCGACATAGCTGATATCAAAACTAAAATGTCTGCACTGCAGCAACACGGTGTGATGTTTTCTATAGATGATTTTGGGACTGGTTATTCATCGTTATTTTATTTAAAGCAACTACCGCTAAATCAATTAAAAATAGACCAGGCCTTTGTGCGAGATATCTTGGTTGATGACAATGACAGAGCTATTGCACAATCAGTGATAACACTCTCGCAATCATTGAAGTTAGAGGTTATCGCTGAAGGTGTTGAAACACAGGCGCAGCGCGCACTGTTACAGAGTATGGGCTGTAGTGCTTATCAAGGATACTTGTTTGGAAAGCCGTGCAGCATCGACGAATTAGAAATTTAATACCAATTAAGCCTACGCAAGGTATTAAAAGGATTCGGTTAAAAAATAGCATCCGACAGGTCTGCGTACCTGTGGCGAATGTATTTAGATTGCATATATGGCGTTGGGTGAGGTTGATGATAGATGTTTTGCCGCTCGAGCTTTGCGGCCCTAATGGATTTGGTGCTTCCAAAGGGCATCTTTTTATTCTAAATACAAAAAAAAGACAGCGGTGAAAGAAAGTGGAAGAAAAAAACAAACTAAACGAATTGCACATGGAGGTTGCGCGTTTACGACAGATAATTGATGGAACAAACATTGGTACATGGGAATGGAATGTGCAAACCGGTGAGACGCGCTTTAATGAGCGCTGGGCGCAGATTATCGGCTATACATTAGACGAGATTTCTCCAACCAACATAGACACATGGCTTAACTTTGCCCATCCCAATGATTTAGCTGAGTCGGAGCGCTTGCTGAATGCGCATTTTGACGGACACACTCCCTTTTATCACTGTGAAATTAGAATGAAACACAGAGATGGCACCTGGGTTTGGGTAAGGGACCATGGCAGGGTGGTGACTCGCAACCCTGAAGGCTTGCCCGAGTGGATAGTGGGCTCGCATATCGACATTACGCAAGAAAAACGGGAGCACATTGCTGCACAACGCTTAAATAAAATAGCGAGTTCTGTACCCGGTGTAATCTATGAGTTTGAAATGGACGATGATGGGCAAATGGCCTTCCCTTATGCCAGTCCCGGAATTGTCGATATTTACGGCGTTACGCCGGAAGAGGCAATGGAGCAGGTTGATGACGTGTTTGCAGCAATACACCCAGCCGATGTGGAATATGTTGAAAAGAGTATATTGCAGTCAGCACAAAATCTAGAGCCTTGGGTCGCGGACTATCGTGTTGAGTTACATGGCCAAACTCGCTGGGTCTCTGGCTATGCTACGCCGGAACGCCTCAAAAATAAAACGCGATGGTATGGGCTAATCGTAGATTCGACAGACGCAAAAAAGGTGTCGCTCAAATTAGAAGAAAGTCAGCGTAGGCTTAAACAAGCACAAACGCTCGCGCAGCTTGGTCACTGGGAGGCAAATACTGAAACAGGCGATTTATTTTGGTCTCCACAGATTTTTGAGATTCTTGGGTTTGAGCCCGATAGTTTTCAGCCTTCGACCAAGGCATTTTATGATGCCGTTCATCCAGATGATAGAAAGAGAGTGCAGGCGAGTGAAGAGCAAGCAAAGTTAACAGGCATACAAGATGTAGAGCATAGAATTGTTCGACCTGATGGCACAATACGCTGGGTACATGAGTATGCTCATGTTGTTCCGCAGCGTGACAATGCTGATAGCTCGGTGTTAATTGGCACGGTGCAAGATATTACAGAGCGAAAAGCGCTAGAAATAAGATTGATAGAACAGTCTAACACCGACGCCCTCACACAAATTTTTAATCGCCGCTATGCTATGGCCTTCTTGGAAAAGCGGTTCAATGTCAATCATGGCCTTTTGAATGACAATGAAGAATGCGCGGTTATTAGCTTTGATATTGATCATTTTAAGAAAGTTAATGACACATACGGTCATGCCGTAGGCGACAGAACGTTAAGGCTTATTGCACAAACAGTGAAAGAAGTGCTTCGTTCAGATGACGTGTTCGCCAGAATGGGCGGCGAGGAGTTCATGATAATTCTACCGGGGACAACCCTCAGCGAAGGCTACTGTTTAGCCGAACGTGTTCGGGAGTTGGTTGAATATACCGCCATTTCGACCCGCTCGGGCGTCACTCATATTACAGTAACGCTGGCGGTTGCTTCTTATTCAATGAGCGATTCGTCCGTCGAGGGTTTCTATGTACGACTTGATGATGGCTTGTATAAAGGGAAAAGAGAAGGGAGAAATCGAGTGGTATTAGTGGACAATGAAGAAGCTTAAAGTGTATAGCCCATCATAGCCGACCGCATTGAGAAATTTTCGTTCACTTCTTCGATAACGCCGGTGACAAAAAATCGAATCATCACCATGGATTTATCTTAAGAGCGTTGAACGTTAGACAATTTTGTTTCCGCTTGCCTCGCTGCTGTCACATCATTTGCAATTTTAAATATTTTCCGTATGTTTCCACCATTGCTGACAGGATCGCATATCGCCTCAAGCAAAACTTCATTTCTCTGTTTGTTGATACGGGAAAATGTTAGGGAAGATGATTCACCGATTCCTAGGTCGTGTTGATTTTTGTTGTTCATGTTCTCATCAACCCACATCGGTAACCACATAAGCGCAAAGCCAATGCCAAAACACTGCGGTAGTTTCTGGCTAACTTATCATATCGGGTCGCTACGACTCGATACTTCTTGATTTTCAACATTGCATTCTCGACTAAATGACGATAGCGATACATCGCACAATCAATATCATTGTTGCCTGTTTTACTGTTCCCTTTCCTGCTTTTTTTCTTGGCATAACGCCGTATCCGCATATTTAATGAGATCGTCAAGAAGGTGTCCACGCTGACAAATAATAATGCAGCATACATACTTTCGAGAGCTGGAAAATTGCAATCAATATGATGCCAGCCGATACAAGCGGGAAAATAGCATTCCGTGTAAACAAAAACGTGCACATCGCATCACAGACTATCTGAAACGGGTATTAACAGTTAGTTTGGCTGCACTAAGTGAAAATTGAACACTCGTGCTTCCTCAAGTCAAGAGTTAGCTTTAATTTAACGTTTTCAATATACTTTGAAATATTTAGTGTTTTTAATTTTCTCGGGGTCAATTATGTCTCGCCGTAATCAAGCTATCATCGATGAAGAAGTGACGTTTTCTGATGAGGAAGAGTTAGTTTCAGTCACTGATAAGCGAGGGGTCATCAAATATGTTAACAGTGAATTTTGTCGAGTTGCTGGTTTTACCAGCGATGAACTTATTGGCAAAAACCATAACATAGTCCGTCATCCAGATATGCCAAAAGCAGCATTTGCTGACATGTGGTCAAAGTTACAAGCAGGAAAGTCGTGGCGTGGTGCAGTAAAGAACAGGTGCAAAGATGGAAGATATTATTGGGTTGATGCGTTTGTTACACCTGTTTTTGAATCAGGTGAACTGGCTGGATTTCAGTCGGTAAGGACGACACTTTCCCTTTCAGTTAAAACGCGCGCGGAATCACTTTACGCTCGCCTAAACAGTGGCGAACGTATTAAAGAACCCATGTGGTCTTCTCATCAGTTTCGGCTATGTGGTTTTATACTGTTGTCATTGATTGCTTTGCTTTTGTCTTTTAAATCACCGTATTTTGCCCTTCTTTTCCCTATTGCGACATTCTTTTGTTTTTATGCCGAGCTCATCAGAATACCAAGCATACTCAAAAAGATGTGTAATGAAAACGATAGCGTTTCCAGGCATGTTTACAGTGGCTCATCGCTTATTGATGTCATACATTTTAGGGAGTTGTTACATCAAGGTCGAGCGCAAACGATTCTGGGCAGAGCCAGTGATGGCGCAAAAATGCTATTAGAGAGTGCGGTGACTTTAACGCGTGCCTCTTCAGAAACGCAAAAGGGCGTAGAGCGGCAAACTCGAGAGCTTCATCAGTTGGCTGCGGCAATTGAAGAAATGTCTACGACTATTCGCGATGTGGCATCAAATACTGCCAGTACATCAGAGCGTGTTGATGCTGTACATGCGGAGTGCAGCAAAGCAACAGACTCAATGAAAAATACTATGGATGCCGTTACGGTTTTATCAGATGAGGTCTCTGTGTCTGCTCAGGCGTCAAAGGTATTAGCTGATGAAGCAGAAAAAATTGGCAGCGTGACGAAAGAAATTCAAGGTATTGCAGATCAAACGAATTTATTAGCCTTAAATGCAGCTATTGAGGCTGCCAGAGCGGGAGAGCATGGTAGAGGATTTTCTGTTGTTGCAGAGGAAGTGCGAGCGCTATCAACGCGCACCCACGATGCCACAGAACAAATCCATCATTCCATGGCAGGTATTAGGGAAACGTTACTTGCGTGGGCTGGAAAAATGCAACAGGGTAAGCAAGCGGCAGAGCAGTGTTTGTTAGACACTCAGGGAACCGTCAATATTATCAATAAGGTTTATGATGACGTCGCTACAATAGCAGACTATGCAACACAAATTTCAACTGCAGCCGAAGAGCAAAGTGTGGTAGCAGAAGAAATTAGTAGAAATGTTGTTAACGTTAATCACGAAGCGGACAATAACCTAGTGTTAGCTAGCAATGTGTCGGAACAATCGGACCAAATTACAAAACGCTCAGAGTCACTGGCTTCTTTACCACTCTCGTTCCGAGAATAGCGGTGTATCTTCAGTCCTATTGGTGGAGAGGGTTTTAGCTAGGGATATTAATGTTTAAATATAAAATAAAATATGACAGCGATGCATTCACGGTATTGGTTTCCGATGAGGCAGTTTATCTTCAGGAAAAACTTGATACTCTGCTAAATATACTAGGTGCTGAAGCCCTATTTATTGGTGTAGTTGGCAACCATAAGATCTCGACATTATTAATGGCTAGTTCTCGTGCCATTGAGCAAACAATTACATTTACCATAAATAATTCACATAACGACACAGCTGAAAGGGAAGCAAAAGATCCGAACCATATTCATTCTTCATCAATAATCTGCACTAACTTGCCTAACGAGATAGAGGTGAGTATGAATGCGCCCATTGCCAATGAAAACGCTGCTACTGTAGGTATGCTTATAGGGTGCTTTGCAGCTTCAGCCGATGTTGAGCCACTGAAAAAAAAGCTATTTGAAACCGTTGCAGAGCAATTGAGTGCTTACCTTCAAAAGTGCTTCGTAAATAAACAAACGACGGCACAGCTAGGACTGTTAAACGACATTCAATCTATCGCAAAGATTGGGGCATGGGAGTTTCACTATCACGCCAAAGACGTATTTTGGTCTGATGAAATTTACCGTATTTACGGAGTGTCAAAAAATCAATCACTCACGCCCAATGAAGCCATGGGCTTTTATGCGCCTCAATCGCAAGAAAAAATAAAGCGCGCATTTCACGACCTTACAACAAATCTTGAGGCTTATGATTTAGAGCTTGCTTTTACCGACGCCGGTGGCAATGCGAAGTGGGTGCGAACCACCGGAAACTCTGAGGTAGACCAACAGGGCAAACTGGTGCGGGTTTATGGCACATTTGAAGATGTAACAGAAGCAAGGCTGATATCTGCTCGCCTTAAGGAGCATTCCGAAACTCTCGAAAATATTTTGAATAACTTGAACGATGCAGTTATCACTATTAACTGCGAAGGCCAAATACGGCAGTGCAATGAGGTAGCAGTTAGGTTGTTCGGCTATGATAAGAATGAGCTAATAGGCGCGAATGTTGCCATGTTAATGCCACAGCCTTATGCCATGAAGCACGATAGTTACATGCAACACTACAAAGCAACGGGTGAGGCTAAGATTATAGGTGTAGGTCGGCAGCTCCCGGCTAGAAGAAAAAATGGCGACGTCTTTCAAATGGAGTTATCGCTAACTGAGTCGGTGGAAAAGGGAGAGAAACAATACATTGGGCTGGTAAGAGATATCACCGAGAGGCTTGAAGCTCAAGATGCCATCTATAATTTAGCATTTACAGACAATGTTACACAGCTTAGGAACAGTCAATGGTTTGAGCGTGAAGCGAAGGAACTAATGTTTGAAGCGATGCGAAAAAATCATTGCATTTATGCGGTGCTGCTCGACGTAGACAAGATGGCATCGTTCAATCAGCGCTTCGGCTTTAATGCGGGAGATAAGGCATTGAAGCAAATTGCCGACAAGCTGCAAACGGTTATTGGTAACGAGTACGCTATTTTCAAGTTTGATGCCGATGCTTTCATTATTTTATCCCGTCGCACCGCTTGTAAATCAGATACAAGTGCGTTTGGCGCTCATTTGTTGGAAAGTGCACTGCTAAACGCTAAAAATTATAAAATACAAATAGGCGACGCGCGCCACACACTCTCATGTTCAGCGGGAAGTGCTATATTTGACCCCAGTGAACATTCCTTTGAAACTATGCTAATCGTTTTAGAGCACGCATTACGAAATGCAAAGAAATCTGCGCCTTTTGGGCTTTGCCATCTGGCTAAAGACGGCATAAGAGAGTATGACAAATTTGTAGCACTACAAGAAAAAGTACATTCGGTGGTGAAAAACGGCGAGCTAGGTTTAGCGTTTCAACCTCAATTCAATGTTAGCGGAAATGTAGTGGCGTTTGAGGCGCTAGTTCGGTGGCACTCGCCAGACTTCGGTTGGGTAAGTCCCGCTGACTTTATTCCCATTGCCGAGGAAAATGGTGCTATTTATGTTATTGGTGAATGGGTGGTGTCGAGAGCATGTGACGCGCTAAACGAGTTAATCACTATGGGTATTCAAACTACGGTTGCTATCAATATCAGCGCGATGCAAATTGTTATACCCGAATTTTCCCTGTTTTTAATTCGAACACTAAAAAAAAAAAATATCCCTCCTCAGCTTCTTTTACTTGAGCTTACAGAAACAGCGCTCGTATCTGATATGACGCTAGTTCGCAATACTATGCATGAATTGGCAGAGCTTGGATTTCGGTTTTCTATTGATGATTTTGGTACCGGGTATTCGAGTCTTGCTTATCTCAAAGAATTACCTATTGCAGAATTGAAGGTTGATAAATACTTTGTCGATGACATAGACGATGACTCAGACAAGGCAGAGTTTGTGATTGTGGACGCCATTATTAATATTGCCAAGGCCCTAGGCGTACAATGCGTGGCAGAAGGTGTTGAAAATGAAGTGCAACGAAATTATCTATCTCGGATTGGTTGCGATATCTTCCAAGGGTATCACTTCTCCAAACCGCTATTAGATGAAGAGTGGAGGCAGTTTATTCGCTCAGCGCATTTTAGCTAAATTGTCTTCCGTTGCTAGTGGAGTTGAGCTTACTTACTAATATTGAGCGAATGGATAAGTGCGGTTAGCTTTTCTTAGGTAAAAGGCTTAGTGGTGATGTTATCGATACTGGCACTTTTGTTTCTCTGCATGAAAAGTGCAGGGAGCTAGGCTGCCAACCAGCCCAGATTTCACGTACAAGCGCCTACTTTTTCTACTGCTACCACGGTTACTGACTATCCTCAAAGAATAACCAACCCAGTCGGAATAAAACATTTAGCTTATATTACAGACCACCTTCAAACAGGTATTCCAAAGAAAGGCGTCCCTCATCCACCCCCGAGGTGCCCCTCTTGCTCAACTCGCGCGCGCCTTTGGCTGGTTTGGTAGGGCGGGTTTGCAGGGTAGATGCCACTTTGTTGTGTCCGCGGGTGGGTTTTATTGGTGTTTTTATGTGTAGGTGGTCTGTAAATATAATACAATAGGGGTATGTTTGATTGATAAGAAGATGTGGTCATGGTCAATGACTTTGCGCGCTTTAATGGTTTGCTCACGACTTTGGATGAGTTGTATGAGTCACTTTATAGTGCCATGCGGTTAGCACCTACTGCTTATTTTGCCAATATTGATGACGTCACCAAAGAGGACTTTAAAGCGTTCTCTGCCGGTGAGCTAATGCTTGGCCACCGCGATATGTTCAACGTCCAAGCGCAGATGCGTTGCCTTAATGCTTTGAAATGTTTTCATCGTTCTTCTCATGATATTTCAGGCCGGGTGGCGGGTAAGTACCCGGGTATTTTGCTGCTTGAGAACCATGACGACGTCATTGATACCATTATCGCGATTAACAGTACGAAGACGGCTATCAAACACTGCGTGCAGGATAGAAAGCCTGATGGCTCACACGGGCGCAATCATTTGCAGAAACACGAGTTCTTACATCAACACCGTGGCGCCGAAATTATCTCCTATCAGCTGTATCGGCATATCGATGTCATTAACTGTCGCCCTGATACGGATACCGCGCTTAAAAGTGTGAATTTCTATTGGGCTTACAAGAATGCTGACCAAAGGCTAACGCCTGAGCGCGCTGTGTTGTATCTGTATAACAGCAAGTCTGGTCTCAATGATACACAACTAAACGAGATAAAAGCGCGTATCATGGGCACACAGCACACCCACCGCTTTTATATACGTAAGACACGCAATGCATCGGTGAATTTGTCTCTCTACTATGGCGCGAGTGACGGTAAGCCAGTGGTAAATACCATTAATGCCGCACAGCCCGTTATTTTATGTAATTACGAGGATGTCCCCAAAATTCGTCCGTTAAGCGCGCATGTGCCGCAAAAACGTAAAGCGAATAGACAAGGGCATGCGTGGGAGTGTTTGAATGAAGCCATCAACCTCTATACGAGGCCGATTAGCGAGGCAGACAATAAACGTGAAGCTCATTTAGCGAAAATCTAACCTTGTTAGGTTACCGCGATGGGCGAATGTTGTTGCCTATTGCTGTGTTTATACTTTTGACTCCGCTTTGTTGACGAGGTGTTTAAGGTGCTGCCTGAGTTCGGGAAATTCCGTCCTGGCCTCATCTAAATAATCGTCAAAATACGGCGTAGCGGGATATCGCCGGCAATTTGCAGCCAATTGCTGCGCTAATAAGCTTTCTAACTCCTGAGGCGTTTTCCCTTTCATCGTCCAGCGTCTCGATTCTTTATACAAGAGGTCACTGTTCTCTTTAATCAAGCTTACTGCCGCCCTAAAAAGTGAAGCACCAGACACTTCACGCACTTCATCACTAGGAAGGAGTAATGAAAAATTAGCGATGGGAGGCACATCATCTTTCAACTTTACTGTAAAGTTATCACTGTATTCGCTATGAAGCGCCAAACCGCTCGCTGGACTCTTAATGGGTACTTTCGAGATGATATCGTTAAAGAAGATATCATTAATCAATCCAAACTTTGTCTTTGGACGGCTAATATACACTTCTGCAATGACATCCCCCTTTTTTACCCAGCTGTACTTGTTCGGCTTATAACTTACTGTGTCGGTACCACCAGCGTGTGTGAAGACGCTACCTATCAGGCTTGGCATAACAAGCACTTCAGTGCCAAAAGTAACGCCATTAGGTATAACGCCGCTCTCTCGTTTATCTTGCATCACAGAAGGACTCTCCCTCTAATATGTTTTAGACCTGTACCAAGCGTTCAATTACGTAAATCGGCAAACAACGAATTGGCCAAGGAACGGCTACTCACCAAATAACCATTAGGTTTCGGTGACTCCCATTTATTACACCTGTCACGTCTGCAGGTACTACGACTCACACGTTCATCCACGCAGTACTTCTGTGGCGATCGCTTTTCAGAAAAGGGGTATCCGGAATTTCTGGTTGATAAAATGCCAAAGATGTAAAGAAGAAAATCTTTCTCAGCGGATTATCTGATTGATCCTCTTCAGCCTCCTCTACTGCCAATTTTCTGTTTCCACCTTCGCCTGAGTCTTCATAGCGATGCTGACTAGGGAGGACAGCGAGAGCTGGGCAAGCGTCAAAGCGGTTCTG
>WKFJ01000052.1 GCA_014872785.1 Alteromonadaceae bacterium | reverse complement strand
TAAACAATTAATTTTACAATTTTAGAATATGCTGGCTATCGCGCACGAGTCTCATTTGGTAGCATTCTCCCTCAATAAAAAACCGCAAAAATAACGGCAGAAATGAAATTCATCTCTTTTAATATCAACGGCATTCGCGCCAGGATCCATCAACTCACCGCTCTTGTCGAAAAACACCAACCAGATGTTATTGGCTTACAAGAAATAAAGGTGCATTCAGATGTGTTTCCAATGGAAGAAATAGAAGCATTGGGATACAAAGTTTATCACTTCGGTCAAAAAAGCCATTACGGCGTGGCATTAATGTGTAAGTCAGAACCTGAGGCAGTTCAGTATGGTTATCCGACCGATGATGAAGACGCGCAGAGACGTATGATAATGGCGACTTTTGCGCTACCCAATGGCGAAAAAGTTAGAGTATTGAATGGCTACTTCCCGCAAGGTGAAAGCCAGGATCACGAAACCAAATACCCAGCAAAACGCAAGTTTTATAAAGACTTGATGACCTACTTAAACGACCACCACAGCCCCGAGGAAAATGTGGTGGTAATGGGTGATATCAATATTTCCCCAACCGATCTAGATATAGGAATCGGCGAACCCAATCGCAAACGTTGGTTGAAAACAGGTAAATGCAGTTTCTTACCAGAGGAACGCGAATGGCTGCAAACAATCATGGACTGGGGTTTCCACGACAGTTTTCGCGAGTTGAACCCCGACGTGACTGAACAGTACAGCTGGTTTGATTACCGTTCAAGAGGTTTTGATGACAATCGCGGACTGCGTATTGATGTCATTCTGGCAACCGCCTCAATGCGTGACCAATTGTCTGAAGTAGGCATCGATTATGAGCTACGCGGTATCGAAAAGCCTTCTGATCATGCTCCTATTTGGGCAGTTTACAAATAATACAATAATCAATGTCAGCGCTTCAAATTGGTCTATTAGCGGCTTTCTTGGCCGCTTTATTCGCCGTAGTCAAAAGAACCGACTTTAACGGGCTTACCCAACAATCTCGCATACAGCATATAATTTTTGGTACAACTGCGGCATTGTTTAGTCTGTGGTTATTTAGAACCGGAATTTACGAAGGACTAAATGTACACTTTTTATGGGTAACCGCCGCTGTTTTAACCTTGGGATTCAGATGGTCGTTCATCGCGTGTTCCCTCGCGCTCTGTGCTGTGAGTCTGTTAGGACTGGAAGACTGGCGAGCAATAGGCGCACAAGGCTTGTTTGGAGTCTTGCTACCCATCGTGTTGACCTATGCTATTTTCACACTGTCCTTTCACCGGCTACCACGAAACGTTTTTGTATATATATTCGTTTTCGCTTTTTTCGCAGGGTTTGTGTCTATAACAGCGAAGATGGGACTGTTGGGGGTCTATTATTATTTTGAGTTGGGTTACGATTGGCACATAATCACTGACAACTACCTCATCCTCATACCACTACTGGTATTTCCAGAAGGCTTGCTCAACGGCATGACGATGACGCTGTTGATTATCTACAAGCCTTCATGGGTTTACACCTTTCACGACAAATTTTACATTGATGGCAAATAAGCCCTCAGCAAGCAAATCAGTCGAGCAGTATATCCATCACATCGGCAAGGTCTGACTTACCTTTTCTGATTTCGTCATCAGTCAAGCCAGATAACTCATGCGGGAACACCAACCAATCGGAACTTTCATGAACATAATAATCCGGTGTAATGCTCGTTTTGTTGTTCGAAGGTTTGTACCAAGGAGTGGCTATACGCACGTCTTTGGGCATGTTTAAACGCATTAATTTTTGTGTCTGTTCAATAAGCGCAGCGATACTGCGACCAGAGTCAAACACATCATCAACAATTAACAAACCATCATCAGCATTCGCATTTTCAACAAGATATTGTAAACCATGCACCTTGATAGTTTTTGACTGCTTATTAATACCGTAATAAGAAGAAGTTCTCACAGCAATATGGTCAGTTTGTACTTTTTTAAATTCAAAGAATTCTTGTACAGCAATGCCCACTGGTGTGCCACCACGCCAAATACCAATAATAAACTGTGGTCTGAAGCCATCTTTATAGACTTGATGTGCTAGACGGAACGAGTCTTCTAGTAGAGACTGCGCGGTAATGAAGGTTTTTTCCATAAATAACTACAGGCTTCAATGTTGATATCGAAGCTCATTACTAATTGAGTATGTCTAAAATTGTAAGCCAAGCGTGTGCATTTTGCTAACTTAAGTTAACTGCTTGGTCAAAAAATAGAGTATTCAGTCAACTACTGCTTATTTGTCAAAACCACTGCTTGGTAAAAACTTTATCTAACTCTTCAAACGCTGTTTTTAGTAATTTCGCAAGTTCTCTGTAGCGAGGTTTCGATTTTGCCGCGCTAAGACGACACCCCTGTTGCTGCATCTTTACGTGAATTTCTTTGTACCAACCTCTGATAGCAGGTGGCAATGGTTGATTTGACCGATAGCCCAACCACAACAAACCTTGTAAAGGCAAACTCAAAAAGAACGCAGCAATAGTCAGAGCTTGTGGTAGATATTCGGAGCCATTAACATTGAGCAATAGCGCTGCGGAGATAACAGCAAGTGCAGGCATAATCTTGAATGACAACTGAGTTGCCATGATGATCTGTCCATCTGGGAATAGTGAAAACAATTGCTTCTGCATTGGCCATTCTTTCATATAGTCCTGTCCATCGCGTACTATTGCAGCGAAAGTTTGTGCCATTTTACCTCTCCTCAAACTACCAAAACTGTTCTCACAGTATTTCAATCATAACTTGTTATCGACAATCTCGCCAAAACTTATTAGTCATTTTTTGAGCAATTTAGTTGCAAATTGATTCTGTTGTACGCATTACTTCGCGCTTCGGTTTTCATCGGTAATTTAACCACCCCAGAGTTTTAAATACCTGAACTTGAAAAGCAGGTAAATGCCCCAATCAATAGCAACAAGTAACAGCGAAGTCGCTTGTGGAAAAACCCATTCAAACGTTGTCGAATGACAAAAAAATTAAAAAGCTAGTTGTGATGCGAAAGAAAAGTGCGAAAAATACGCACTCTTAGCACACGCCTACTCGAAAGAAGTTATTGGAGAAATTGATGTCAGAAACCAGGCATGCACGACTCCTGATTTTAGGATCAGGACCTGCTGGATATACAGCTGCAGTTTACGCGGCCAGAGCAAACTTAGAACCAGTACTCATTACTGGAATGCAACAAGGCGGGCAGTTAACCATCACCACAGACGTTGAAAACTGGCCTGGCGATCCTGAGGGTTTGCAGGGGCCTGATTTAATGGTTCGCATGCAAAAACACGCAGAAAAATTTGATACTGAAATTATTTTCGATCATATCAATGAAGCAGACTTGTCACAGCGCCCTTTCAAGTTAACGGGCGACAATGGTCAATATACCTGTGATGCATTGATTATTGCGACCGGTGCATCAGCAAAATACCTTGGAATGGAAAGTGAACAAGCCTTTATGGGTAAAGGTGTTTCTGCTTGCGCTACATGTGATGGTTTCTTCTATCGCAATCAAAAAGTCGCGGTTATCGGTGGCGGTAATACAGCAGTAGAAGAAGCTTTGTACTTGTCTAATATTGCCTCAGAAGTACACGTAATTCATAGACGCGATACTTTCCGCTCAGAAAAAATCCTTTCACAACGTTTGTTAGATAAAGCAGAAAACGGCAACGTCACTTTGCACCTTAATAAAACGTTGGACGAGGTTTTAGGTAACGACATGGGCGTAACAGGTGTTCGTATTAAAGATACGCAAACTGACGCCACGGAAGAATTGGATGTCATGGGACTCTTCGTTGCCATCGGTCACCAACCGAATACCAGTTTGTTCGAAGGCCAACTTGAAATGGAAAATGGTTACCTAAAAATACACAGCGGCTTGGAAGGTAATGCTACACAAACCAGTATTCCAGGTGTTTTTGCTGCTGGTGATGTATGTGACCATGTATATAGACAGGCTATTACCTCGGCAGGTACAGGTTGTATGGCAGCATTAGATGCTGAAAAATTCTTGGACAACCAATAGATTGCGTCAACCTTTTATCGGCAGATACACCACCTTTCGGCGTATCTGCCCTATTTATCCTTTCTGTTCCCACTATAATTCTGATATAAAATTAATCGGTATCACTACATAGCTTCGGAGCATGACGATTCAACTTTATCGTCTTACAGACAACGACCAGTTTCCCCACCCAGACCTCGCGTTGGATGAGCCAAACGGGCTGTTGGCATATGGTGGTGACTTATCGGTCGAACGACTTGTGACGGCCTACGAAAATGGTATTTTTCCTTGGTTTAGTGAAGGCGAACCGCTACTTTGGTGGTCGCCAAATCCGCGCGGGGTTTTATTACTTGATGACTACCATTGCACGCGTTCGTTGGCCAAACTCATACGACAAGATAAATATCAAATACGCTTCAATACCCAATTTGAACAAGTGATTAGGCGTTGTGCGAATGTCAAACGCAGTGACAAAGGCACTTGGATTACAGAAGATATGATTCTTGCCTATATCAGCTTGCACCGTGCCGGTTTTGCGCACTCAGTAGAAATATTCAATAGTGACGATGTTTTGGTTGGCGGACTCTATGGGGTTGGCTTGGGTAAGGTATTTTGTGGAGAAAGCATGTTTCACACTGAAGCCAATACCTCAAAGTTGGCTTTTCATGCGCTGGTAAGACATATGCAGAAAAACGGCTCACGCTTCATCGACTGTCAAATGCAAACACCTCATTTAGCCACCTTTGGGACAGGTGAGATAGCGCGAAAAGAGTTTCTGTTGCTGCTGGATCATGAGCTCACTCGCTCAACAGGCTCCATTTGGCGAGAGTTTGACCCTTACCCACTTTTATCGGATAAGTAATTGCGATGAAATTTGGTGTAACTAGCCCTTTTGAATGTAGCTATCTTCCAGGTCAAAAAGAGCGGCTTTTGGTGTTTGTTGGGCACGAAGATAAAAACATGCCTGAGCAATATGAATCCATGCTAGGTAATGGCTTTAGACGCAGTGGCGAACAAATATATCGCCCACACTGCATTAACTGCAATGCTTGTGAATCATTGCGTATTCCTGTGCTGTGGTTTAAGCCCAGCAAGAGCCAAAAGCGTATTCTTTCGAAAAATAAACACTGGCATGTTCAAATAAGTCGAGAAGACAAACCCGATTACTTCTCACTTTACGAAAAATATATCAATGAACGCCACCAAGACGGCGGCATGTTTCCCCCTAACAAAGAGCAATACGAAGGCTTCCTATTCAGTAGTTGGGCTTCTCCTCTTTTTATCGAGTTTTATGACGAGGACAAACTTATTGCCATTGCAGTGACAGACGATTTACCTAACTGTTTGTCGGCACTCTACACGTTTTTTGATCCTGACTACGAAGATTATTCATTAGGCACCTTTGCCATTTTGCGTCAAATTGAATTAGCCATTGAACTTAAAAAGCCGTTTTTGTATCTGGGTTATCAAATAGACGACTGTAAAAAAATGAACTATAAGCAGAAATTCCTTCCCAATGAACGCTTTTCTGACCAAAGTTGGCAGTTATTTAAAAAATAATCACAAGTTTACCTTTACAGCAGCACACATATTGGGCAAAATCTGCGCCGCGTTTGCACACAGTACCTGAGGTAACACATATAAATGGCAAAAGAAGATTGCATAGAAATGGAAGGGACCATTTTGGAAACCCTACCAAATACCATGTTTCGAGTAGAACTTGAAAATGGTCACGTCGTCACTGCGCACATTTCTGGAAAGATGCGCAAAAACTATATCCGTATTTTGACTGGCGACAAGGTCACCGTAGAGATGACTCCTTACGACTTAACTAAAGGTCGTATCATTTATCGTGCAAGATAAAAATTCGATTGGATAGAACAATCTAACGCGTGTTTTATTCATGAAAAAGGCGGTTGATACCGCCTTTTTTCGTTCTACTAGATTGGTGTATTTAGCTAGTTGCTTTTGACGTTTTGGCTGTCTTATAGCTAAATTTAAGTTTGCCGTCTTTACAGGTAACTTTCACATTACCGCCATCAACTAATTTACCAAACAGTAATTCGTTAGCCAGTGGCTTCTTTATGTCCTCTTGCATAACACGAGCCATGGGACGTGCGCCCATCGCTTTATCATAGCCTTTGTCAGCCAACCATGTCCTGGCATCGTTGGCCACTTCAAGAGAAACGCCTTTACTATCTAACTGCGCCTGGAGTTCCACGATAAACTTGTCAACAACTTGCAGAATCACTTCTTCATTTAAGTGATTAAACCATATTGTCGCATCTAAACGGTTTCTAAACTCCGGAGAGAAAGGGCGATTTATTTCCGATAAAGCATCATGGCTGTGGTCTTGCTGCTGGAAGCCAATAGATTTACGAGTGGTTTCTTGTACACCGGCATTCGTGGTCATAACCAACACAACGTTGCGAAAATCTACCTTGCGCCCATTATTGTCGGTCAAGGTGCCGTGATCCATCACTTGCAATAGTATGTTGTAAATATCGCTGTGGGCTTTTTCAATCTCATCCAGCAACACTACCGAGTAAGGATTCTTAATCACCGCATCAGTCAATAAGCCACCTTGATCAAAACCTACATAACCTGGGGGGGCACCAATCAGGCGACTAACGGCATGCCTTTCCATGTATTCAGACATATCAAAACGAATGAGCTCGACACCCATGACTTTGGCTAGTTGCTGAGTCACTTCGGTTTTACCAACACCGGTTGGACCGGCAAACAAAAAATTGCCGATGGGCTTAGTTTCATTTGCCAGACCCGAGCGTGACAGGCGTATTGCATCTGACAACGTCTCTATAGCTTCGTCTTGGCCGAATACCACCATCTTCAAGTTTCTGCTCAAGTTCTTAAGCACTTCTTTGTCAGAGGCAGACACTGATTTTTCAGGTATGCGTGCGATCTTGGCAATAATTTGCTCTATATCTGGCACGCCAATCGTTTTTTTACGCTTTGATGCGGGTAACAAACGCTGACTCGCGCCCGCCTCATCGATGACGTCTATTGCCTTGTCTGGCAAATGTCTCTCATTGATGTACTTAGCTGATAATTCTGCCGCAGCGTGTAATGCCTTGTTTGTGTAACGAATACTGTGATGCTTCTCATAACGAGACTTCAATCCGATAAGAATTTTGGCGGTATCTGACACACTTGGCTCAGTAATATCGATTTTCTGGAAGCGACGCGCCAAGGCTCTGTCTTTTTCGAAAATACCCTGATATTCCTGATACGTCGTGGAGCCAATGCAGCGCAATTCACCACTTGAAAGCTTGGGTTTTAATAAGTTAGACGCATCCATTACCCCACCAGAGGCGGCGCCAGCGCCGATAATAGTGTGAATTTCGTCAATAAACAGAATGGCATCTGGATCTTGCTCTAATTCTTTTAAAATCCCTTTCAGGCGTTTTTCAAAATCGCCACGATATTTGGTACCCGCTAAAAGCCCACCCAAATCGAGAGAGTAAACAGTCGCAGACGCGATGACGTCTGGGACACTGTTTTCCACAATCCGAAACGCTAAGCCTTCGGCAATAGCAGTTTTACCTACACCAGCTTCACCTACTAGCAGCGGGTTGTTTTTACGTCGGCGACAAAGCACTTGTATACTGCGCTCCAATTCCTCGTCACGCCCAATTAACGGATCAATTTTGCCTTCTCGAGCCAGTGCATTTAAATTGGTGGAGTACTTGGCAAGAATGGAGGTGTTATTGTCTTCGCCTTCCGAAGATTCTTCCGAAGCTTCTTCGTCCTGACCACCAATCTCATCGTCGTTTTTAGTAATACCGTGAGAGATAAAGTTAACTACATCTAGACGAGTCACGTCGGCCTTTTTAAGAATGTAGACAGCCTGCGATTCTTGTTCGCTAAAAATGGCCACCAATACATTGGCGCCAGTTACCTCGTCTTTACCCGAGGATTGCACATGGAACACCGCTCGTTGTAGCACGCGCTGGAAACCCAAGGTTGGCTGTGTCTCGCGTTCACCTTCTTCCTCTTCTTCCATAATTAACGGCGTGGTTTCATTAACAAACTGTGTCAGTTCAGCTTTTATCGCGTCTATATCAGCACTACAGGCCTTAAGCGCCTCTTTTGCAGAAGGATTATCCATCAACGCGAGGAGTAAGTGTTCCACCGTCATAAACTCATGACGTTGTTCTCGGGCGAAGATAAACGCTTCGTTTAACGTTTTTTCTAGATCTTTGTTCAGCATATGTTGCCCCTCCTACGTCTTATGCCTGTTCCATTGAACAGAGCAAAGGATGTTGATTCTTTCTAGCGTATTGATTGACTTGCATTACTTTGGTTTCGGCAATCTCCGCGGTATAAATTCCACAAACGGCCTTGCCTCGGTAGTGTACGGTTAGCATCAATTGATTGGCTTTCTCGTTATCCATATTAAAAAAACGAACCAGCACTTCCACAACAAAATCCATGGGAGTGTAGTCGTCATTATTTAAAACGACCTTATACATAGAGGGTGGTTCAACTCTCTGCTTAATCGCTTCGAGTTGCTTCTCTTGACCGCCGTTTACGATGTTGTTTTTACTCATATTTATAGAATAGCTTGTTACTATCAAATTACATGAAAAATCGCCGCTTTCATTCCTTATACTCCTTTTAGAGAGTTTTGTCCTATAGGAAATGAAAGAGAAACCTTATCTCTCGTCTAAATGCCTAATTATTAGGCACTTTTCAGACTAAATAGCGCCATTCAACGTGAGCTAAAAGTGGCGATAGATGCACGATGTGCGTCAGTCTATTTTGAGGCTTACTATTGCTGCTTCTGGCAAATAAGACGCTGAAAAGCATTGCCTATCCTAGATTAATTTAATTTATGCCCTTGACAGTGTCAGGTTAAAAAATCTACAGTGGATAAAATAATAAAAATATCTATCTCGCAATACTATTATTGTGGGGACACATATAAGCAGTTCAAGGGACAACCTTAGGAATCAGAAGTATGGCAATCGGTAAAGTTAAGTGGTTCAACAACGCTAAAGGTTTTGGTTTTATCGTACCAGATGGTGGTGGTGAAGATATATTCGCTCATTACTCAACTATTCAAATGGACGGCTACCGTACCTTAAAAGCGGGTCAGGAAGTCAATTTCGAAGTTGAAAATGGACCTAAAGGTCTACACGCTGAAAATATCACTTTCGATCCAGAATTGGCTCGATAAGATGAAAGGCTAGTTTCGCTAGCCTTATTCGTTACAACACATTTTTAAAAGCGAAGCCCGGAGTAATTTTTGCTCAATGGGTAGCGTATTCTTATGCGCAGGCTTTTTCTTTTAAAAACCCTTTGATTACGGTCATTTTCGACAGACAAAAAAAATCGCCCTACTGGGCGATTTTTTCTTTATCTACGACTATTTAAAATGCCGCTAGTGCGTCATTAAGTGTTTTACTTGGGCACATAGCTGCAGACGCTTTCGCGTCATCAGGCATGTAATAACCACCAATATCCGCAGGTTTTGCTTGAGTGGCATCAATCTCAGCGAGAATAGCGTCCTCATTTGCCGAAAGCGATTCATATAAATCTTTGAACTTGGCTGCAAAATCAGCATCCTCAGTTTGTGTCGCCAATGCTTCTGCCCAGTACATGGCTAAGTAAAAGTGGCTACCGCGATTGTCTAGTTGACCGGCTTTACGCAGAGGAGACTTACCATTGTTCAATAGTTTCTCTGTTGCTTGGTCTAACGCTTTACCGAGTAAACCAGCTTTTTCGTTTCCTTGCTTAACGGCAACGTCTTCGAGAGAAACGGCTAACGCTAAAAATTCACCCAGTGAATCCCAGCGCAAGTGGCCTTCCTCGATAAACTGCTGAATGTGCTTAGGTGCAGAACCACCTGCTCCCGTTTCAAATAGACCACCACCGGCCATTAACGGCACGACTGATAGCATCTTAGCACTAGTACCCAATTCCAAAATTGGGAATAAGTCAGTTAGGTAGTCACGCAGTACATTACCTGTTACTGAAATTGTATCGAGGCCACGAAGTGCTCTTTCCATTGTGTAACGGATAGCGCGTACTGGTGATTTGATCTGAATATCCAAACCTTCAGTGTCGTGGTCTTTCAAGTATTCATTTACTTTCTTGATTAATTGCGCGTCATGGGCTCGTTCGTCATCCAACCAGAACAATGCTGGCATGCCAGATAAGCGTGAACGCGTTACCGCCAATTTAACCCAGTCGCGAATAGGTGCGTCTTTAACCTGACACATACGCCAGATATCACCTTCTTCAACCTGATGTTCAATCAATACGTTTTCGTCTTGATCGATAATACGCATTGTACCGTCTTCTTTCATTTCGAAAGTTTTGTCGTGCGAACCGTATTCTTCTGCTTTTTGCGCCATTAGACCCACATTCGGTACTGTTCCCATAGTTGTTGGGTCGAATGCGCCATGCGTCTTACAGAAATTAATCATTTCCTGATAGATGGTAGCGTAAGTACTTTCAGGGATAACTGCTTTGGTGTCGTGTAGGTGTCCATCTGGCCCCCACATTTGACCTGAAGAGCGAATCATTGCTGGCATTGAAGCATCAACGATTACGTCACTTGGTACGTGTAAGTTTGAAATACCCTTGTCAGAATTAACCATAGCGATTGGCGGACGCTCTTTATAACAAGCCATGATGTCGTGTTCTACTTCAGAGCGAATCGACTCTGGTAAATCAGCAATCTTGTCGTAAACACTGCCCAAACCATTGTTGGCGTTCACGCCAATTTTCTCGAATAGCTCCGCGTGCTTTTCGAAAAGGTCTTTGTAGAATACTTTCACGCAGTGACCGAATACGATGGGGTGAGACACTTTCATCATAGTGGCTTTCACATGTAGTGAGAATAGTAAGCCAGTGTCATGTGCATCTTGGATTTGCTCTTCGAAGAATTGGCAAAGTGCTTTTTTACTCATGAACATACCGTCGATGACTTCACCTGCTTGCAAGTCAATTTTCGGCTTCATTACCGTCACTTCACCCGCCTTATTGGTGAACTCAATGCGCACGTGTCCGGCTTTTTCTACCGTGGTAGATTTCTCGCCTGAGTAGAAGTCACCACCGCGCATGTGTGCAACGTGAGAGCGCGAAGCCTGGCTCCATGCTCCCATCGAATGAGGGTTGCTTTTCGCATAGTTTTTAACTGCAGTCGGTGCGCGACGGTCAGAGTTACCTTCACGTAATACTGGGTTAACTGCACTACCTAAAACTTTGCCGTAGCGGTCTTTGATTTCTTGCTCTTTGTCATCTGCGGGCTCATCAGGAAACGCAGGTACAGCATACCCTTTGTCGTTTAACTCTTTTATCGCCGCTTTTAATTGTGGAATAGAGGCGCTGATGTTAGGTAATTTGATGATGTTAGTTTCAGGCGACTGAGTTAACTCACCTAATTGTGATAATGCATCATCGATTTTCTGCTCTTCAGTCAAAAACTCTGGGAAGTTCGCTAATATACGGCCAGCCAACGAAATGTCGCTAAGCTCTACGTCAATATCTGCGGTAGATGCGAAAGACTTGATAATAGGTAAAAGCGAATAGGTCGCGAGAGCTGGAGCCTCGTCTGTTTTTGTATAGATAATTTTTGACTTTGAAGTGGTCATCATATACCTCAATTTTACGGTGTCATTGCCGGAATTGTGTTGAGAGAATTACGCCCCTGCTCTGCTCACAAGCGCGTAGTTTTAAATTCGTTCGCCCTTAAACATAGATGAATATGCAGGCATAGCCAAGCAAGGATATACGGGCAAATAATCCAATTGCAACTCTGAGACAAATATTTAAGTAAAATTCATTCAGTTAGCTATTTTTTGTACAGATATGTTAATCAGGTGTTGTGTTATTTCATGTCAAAAGCATGAGTTGCCAGTAATTCACTAAATTGAGAAACTAGTGTTATTGCAAACCTTAGTTACTCACCGTGCCCAAAACAACGAAAATCGTACTGTTCAATAAGCCTTTCGACGTCCTTAGCCAATTCACTGATGGCGAGGGACGCAAAACCCTTAAAGATTTTATCGATATTCCAGGCGTTTATGCTGCGGGAAGATTAGACCGCGATAGTGAAGGACTTTTGTTACTAACCAACGATGGAAAATTGCAAAACAAACTCGCCTCCCCCAAGTTTAAAACCTCAAAAACGTATTGGGCGCAAGTAGAAGGCGACATCACTGAACAAGCACTGCAATCACTCCGAGATGGAGTAGAACTAAAAGATGGCCTCACTCGTCCTGCCAAAGTCAAGCGTATGCACGAACCCAAAGTCTGGCCCAGAGTGCCCCCGATTAGAGAAAGAAAGTCCATTCCCACGAGCTGGATTGAGTTGACGATTACCGAAGGTAGAAATAGGCAGGTACGCAGAATGACAGCTCACGTGGGCTTTCCCACATTACGTCTCATTCGATATCGCATCGGCGGCTGGACAATAGATGGCATCGACAACGGCGACTACTTGCAAGTGTCTCAATAGAGTTTGTGGGTCTTAAGGGTGCATTTTTTCAACAAAACTAACTAGACTCAAAGTGGAACGTTTACTGTCCACATAAATAGTTATGTGCAATAGCAATTTATATATGAACAATTAACTACAATTTGCTAAAATCCACGCCCTTTTTACGCAAGAGAGTAACTGAACCGCGATGTCAGCAAGTTTGTCATCTTCTATTCCCAATCCAGAAAAGCTAAAAGTGATCGTCGGAATGTCTGGCGGTGTTGATTCTTCCGTCTCTGCCTACCTACTCAAACAGCAGGGTTTTCAGGTCGAAGGCCTATTTATGAAGAACTGGGAAGAAGACGACAATGACGAGTATTGTGCGGCGGCAGAAGACCTCGCTGATGCTCAGCAAGTCGCCGACAAATTGGGTATTGAGTTACACACCATCAACTTTGCCGCTGAGTACTGGGACAACGTATTCGAATATTTTCTCGACGAATACCGCGCTGGGCGCACGCCCAACCCCGACATCATGTGCAACAAGGAAATCAAATTCAAAGCGTTTTTAGAATTTGCAGCAGAAGAGCTCGGCGCCGATTACATAGCGACCGGTCACTATGTACAGCGAAGAGAAGTTGACGGAAAGTGGCAAATGTTGCGAGGCCTAGACAACAACAAAGACCAGAGTTACTTTTTGTATACGTTGGGCGAGCAACATGTTGCGCAAACGTTGTTTCCGATTGGGCATTTAGACAAGTCAGAAGTGCGTGACATAGCAAAAGCTCAAGGCCTCATTACCCATGACAAAAAAGACAGCACCGGTATTTGTTTTATCGGCGAACGTAAGTTTAAGGATTTTTTGAGCAAGTTCTTGCCGTCACAACCCGGTGTCATCGTGACCGCTGAAGGCGAAGAAATTGGCGAGCACCAAGGGCTGATGTACCATACACTCGGCCAACGCAAGGGGCTGTTAATTGGTGGTAAAAAAGAACACGGTGACGAGCCTTGGTACGTGGTTGATAAAGACGTACCAAATAACAAATTAATTGTCGGTCAAGGCGCTAACCACCCAAGGTTGTATTCAAATGGACTCTACGCGAATCAAGTGCATTGGGTAGATCGTCAGGATACACCCGAGCAGTTGCGTTGTGCTGTAAAAACTCGATATCGTCAACAAGACATTCCTTGCACTCTATTTCGGGAAAGTGATGACCGAATTAGAGTTGAATTTGACGAGCCTCAAAAAGCAGTGACGCCAGGACAATCCGCGGTATTTTATGCTGACGAGGTATGCCTAGGTGGTGGAATAATAGAGAGCTATATACGTTAATGAGACAATTTGACGAAGCACAACTAGCCCTAGGCGGCGTTTGTCAGTCTGCCGCCCTAGTCAAAGACATTGCTCGAGGCAAAGATTTCCCTGAGGAAGCATTTGAAAGCAGTATTGCGTCTATCGTAAAAACAGACCCAGATTCTGTAAGTGACGTGTACGGGGGCGTAATTGGTGTCAGGTACGGTTTAGTCACCCTAACCCAACAACTTGGTCATCAAGCAAAAAACAAAGATACTGAAATAACGCGTTACGTAGCAAGCTTACTGACGCTTGAACGCAAACTCTCTAGAGCACCAGACAAATTAAACGAGATTTCTACTCGAATAGACAACGTTAAGCGACAATCACAAATGATTTCGCTATTTGATAGTCAAATGTTAGGTAACCTAGCTAGCGTTTATCGCGATAACATTAGTCCGCTCACCCATAAAATCCAGGTAGCTGGTAATCCGGCCGTTTTGAAGTTACAAGGCACGCAAGATAAAGTGAGAGCCATACTCTTAGCGGGAATTCGATCGGCATTTTTATGGCGTCAACTGGGCGGCAAAAGAAGAAATATCATTTTCAGTCGAAATAAGATCCTTAAATCGGCTGAAACAACACTTAGTAATATCTAACCAACACTTTTACGGGGTACACACATGAATTTGTCAGCACTCACCGCCATTTCTCCAGTGGACGGTCGCTATGGCAGTAAAGCAGCAGAATTGCGTTCTATTTTTAGTGAATTCGGTCTTTTAAAATATCGGGTTCAAGTAGAGGTAAGATGGTTGCAAGCTTTAGCTAATGCGCCAGAAATAGCTGAAGTACCAAGTTTTGGTTCAGAAGAAAATGCGTTGTTAGACGCGATTGTAGCTAACTTCAATGAAGAAGATGCACAACGTATCAAAGACATCGAACGTACCACCAACCACGATGTAAAAGCAGTTGAATACTTTCTGAAAGAAAAAGTCGCAGAAAATGAAAAACTCAATGCCGTCAACGAGTTTATCCATTTTGCCTGCACATCAGAAGATATCAATAACCTGTCCCACGCGTTAATGCTCGAAGAAGCTCGCAAAGAAGTGATTCTTCCTTATTGTGAAAAACTGGTGACTGCAATTGATGCATTGGCTGAAGAATATACCAACATTCCTATGATGGCTCGTACTCATGGCCAACCGGCCTCTCCGACCACCATGGGCAAAGAAATGGCTAATGTCAAAGCGCGCTTAGCTCGCCAGGTAAAGCAAATCGAGGCGGTTGAGATTTTAGGTAAAATCAACGGTGCCGTGGGTAACTACAACGCTCACCTTTCAGCCTACCCTGAATTAGATTGGCATACATTCTCAGAAAATTTTGTATCCAGCTTAGGTATCACCTGGAATCCTTACACCACTCAAATTGAGCCTCACGACTACATCGCAGAGCTATTTGACGCCATCGCTCGATTTAACGTTATTTTGCTCGATTTCGACCGCGATGTTTGGGGTTATATCGCGCTAGGTCATTTCAAACAGAAAACCATCGCAGGTGAAATCGGCTCATCTACCATGCCGCACAAAGTTAACCCTATCGACTTCGAGAATTCAGAAGGTAATTTGGGTCTTGCCAACGCGCTTTTTGACCATCTAGCAGCAAAGCTACCCGTAAGCCGCTGGCAACGCGATTTAACTGACTCTACGGTACTTAGAAACTTAGGTGTTGGCGTTGCCTACTCCATTATCGCGTATCAAGCAACCTTAAAAGGCATCAGCAAACTTCAGGTTAACGAGCAAAGTTTATTAGATGAACTGAACGATAACTGGGAATTGCTCGCTGAGCCAATCCAAACCGTGATGCGCAGATACGGCATTGAAAAGCCCTATGAAAAGCTGAAAGAATTAACGCGCGGTAAGAAAGTAAATCAAGAGATTATCGCTGAGTTTATCGATACGTTGGCCTTACCAGAAGACGCAAAAGTTGCCCTCAAAGCCATGAGGCCCGACAACTACATCGGCAAAGCCATCGAGCTAACCAAAATCAGGTAATTGCGTTCCCTGAATGCTATTTATTAAGCCACTTTCAAAAGTGGCTTTTTTTTACGACTCATTTTCTTATTCGATACCGCTAAATTTATCATTTGATGATATTCCTAAGTTAACACAGCAACTTTCCATGTTGGAGCAAGGAAGCTCATGATAAAGATGCAAATCCCTATTGAAAAAACGGATACAGTCTTTAGCATCAGGCGCTTAGGCAATATTCAACTTAGGCCGCTTTGCGAACAAATAGCGCTGTTATGCATATTAGTTTTATGTATACAAATTCCCAATCTTTTGCAGATAAAGCATGCTGCTGCTTATCAACAAATAGCAATAATAGTATTGCATGTCGCATTGCTCGCGGCTGTTCCTATATTAAGCCGATGGCAAAGACATGACCCAGCTTCACTCATACTCATCAGCGGCTACTGCAGCTACTTAATATTTAGCTGTATGAATTTTGAGTTTCGAAGTAATACCCACTATTTCTTTTTATTGGGTTTATTTGTATTGCCAGCGCTTTATTTCAACAAGCGAAGCGCCAACGTTGCACTTACAATGTCTATATTCTTGCTTCTATTTATGTTTTTCGAAACCCATGAAAAAAGATCAGCGACAGTAGATAATGTCAGTCCTTTAACGGCCGCGATAAATCAATCCAACCTTATAAGTTTTGCACTTTCCAGTTTTCTCATTGCCTTTTATATCTACTTAAATTTCAAAAAGCATTGGCAACAATTGAAGGCTGAACGCAATCGCTCTGACGCCTTGCTACTTAACATTTTGCCTCCTTGCATTGCAGTGAAATTAAAAGATCACAACGGTATCATCGCCGACCGGATAAATAACGCCTCTGTGTTATTTGCTGACTTGCAGCACTTTACGCAGTTAACCAATACAATGCAGGCCGAACAATTAGTTAAGATCCTCAACGAGTTGTTTTCTGAATTTGATAACATTGCCGAGCAATACGATTTAGAAAAAATCAAAACCATTGGCGACCAATACATGGCTGTAGGTGGTGCGCCTTTGAGCAGAACTAATCAGGTAATCAATGTCTGCAATGCAGCAATTGATATGCGTAGGCAATGCCAACGTTGGCGGCGCAAACACAACCTTAATACGGGTATACGCGTGGGTATCTGTACAGGTGATATTATTGCAGGTGTAATTGGGCAGCATAAGTTTACTTACGATCTCTGGGGCGACACCGTTAATCTAGCTTCTCGATTAGAAAGCCACAGTAAGCCCAATAGTATTCATGTATGTGCAAAAACAGCGCAGTTAACTAAGCAACATTTTGAGTTCTCTAAAATGGAGAATACACTGCTTAAAGGGTTACCTTTGCAAACGACATATTATTTGGAAGCTAATGATGTTAAAGCTTGATATAGAACACTTTTGTAAACACATTTGGCAACAAAAGCCAATGGTGATAAAAGGTGCATTTGACCATTTTACAGACCCGCTCGATGAGCATGAGCTGGCTGGTCTGGCAATGGAAGAAGAGTTAGATAGTCGTATTATCAGTAGACAGGGCGAGCATTGGGACTGTCAGCAAGGGCCATTTGAATCGTTTGAAGAGGTCTGTTCTGGTGCGTGGACGCTGCTCGTACAAGGCGTTGAGTGCTATATTCCCGAAGCACAAGACTTATTGGCGGAATTTCAATTTCTACCAAACTGGCGCATCGACGATCTAATGGTTAGCTTTTCCGTAGAAGGTGCGGGTGTTGGCCCGCACCTGGATCAATACGACGTTTTTATTATTCAAGGCAAGGGACGCAGACGCTGGCAAGTGGGTAATAAGGGACATTATGAATCTGTGATACCCCATCCACGCGTTAGACAAATTGCTCCATTTGAGGCAATTATCGATGAGGCACTCGAACCCGGAGATGTAATCTACATTCCACCGGGGTATCCGCATAATGGTGTTGCGCTCGAACCTTGTCTTAACTATTCGGTTGGTTTCCGTGCTGCTAACCAAACCGAACTGCTCTCGTCATTTACCGATTATTTGTTGGACAATGAGTTGGGAACAGAGCGTTATTCCGACGCACAAATAGCGCTTAGGGCGAACCATTCAGAGATCAAAGCGACAGAAGTAGCATCGTTTAAACAAACGATGCTAAATGCACTTCAGTCAGAACACTTTGATGCATGGCTTTTACAGCATTGTTCACGAAGCAAACTTGACGAACAGATGTATGAAACAGATTCAATATCCCTTGATGAAGTGCTGCATCATATCAATCACGGCGAAACAATTTATAAAGCGCCAGGCGTAAAAACCTGCTTCTCGTCCCCTGCTCCTGAGGATACGAAAGTGCATTTTGCCGTAAACTCGATTCTATTCGAAGACAACATTGACCAACTTTCAACGCTAAAAACATTATTAGATTCACCTGACTGGCGTGCAAAAAAGAAAAATAATTACAGTAATTGTTCGCTTTTTATACAAAACATACATACACTCATAAATGAAGGCTTTTGGACGCTAGATAAATAGCCATTATTTTGAATATAAATGCATTTTTTGTAGATTATTATACCGCTTTTGGCTTATATTTTTGTTAACTACGCAAGAGCGCTTTGTAATTTTTAGATCAAAGTGTCTGAAACACAGAACAATTGTACGAGAAATATTAGTCAGTTTAAGAAGTATGGGCATATTCAGTGTTGAGCAAGTGGATTGGCAAGAAGCCAAAGCACGACTAAAAAAACTACGCAATCGCGTTTTTGTTTGTGAATGGCGTATTCCACGTCAGGCTGAGTTTGACGAGCAAGACTCTCAGTCCAAGCACGTTTTAGTGTCCAATGAACAGGGTGAGGCCATAGCAACGGGTCGAATTACCCCAGATGGCGAAATTGGCAGAATCGCAGTGGTCTCCAGCTACAGAAGTGAAGAGATTTACGATACGCTCTATGCAGCTTTATTAGAAATTGCCAAAAACGAATCACTAGACGATGTTTTCGTGCAATGTAATCTAGACGGCGTTGATCACTTCGCCGATAACGGCTTTGAGACCGTGGGTAATGTATATATGGATTCTGGTATTCCACGTCAGAGAATGCGTTGTTCTACAGAAGCATTCTCATTGAGTAAAGTCGAGCTTATTCATTAACCCTCTTTCACGTTCAATTGAACAACGCTAGTCGCTTAAGCAATCACACAGGGAAGCATCCAACTTCCCCTATTTTACGACTTTACGCTTCTAATTCTCTTAACAGTGCTTGCAATGGGTGGGCAATCTGATGGGTTGTTAACCGCTTAACCTGACTTCTACACGAGTACCCTGTCGCCAGTAGCTCATTGTCTCGATGTTGTTCAATAGCATTCTTCCAGCTAAGGTTAAAAATACCGATAGATTCATCGAGATGTTTGGTCTCATGACCAAATGTTCCCGCCATGCCACAACACCCAACGGCTTGAATGTGTAATTGCAAACCGAAGTTGGCAAATATTGCCTGCCAATCCTTCTCCGCTGCCGGGAGGAAGGTTTTCTCTGTACAGTGCGCTAGCAAAGTGAATTGTTTTGCTGAACTCACTGATGGCGTCGATTCCATTTTCGCTAGCCACTCATGCGTCAGCAATACGTTGAAGTTTCCGCGTTTATTACCAAGCGTTTTCGTGTATTCATCGCGGTAACAAAGCACTAAGGACGGATCGACCCCAATCATGTCAATTTCTAATGCCGCGAGTTGGTTTAGGAAGTCGGCTGTCGACTGCGCGGTTTTAGCAAACTCTGTCAAAAAACCTTTTACGTGCTGAGGCTTACCGTTAGGTTTAAAGGGGACAAGAACAGGCTCCTTGTGTAACGCTCTGGCGAGTTTCAGCGTGTCCTCAAGCAACTCAGCTTCATAATAGGATGTAAAAGGATCTTGAACAATTAATACTGTTTGTTGTTTTGCTTCAGTACTCAATTGACTAAGCTCGGTTAAGTCAAAAGCCTTAATGCCAAGGCTGTCAGCTCTATTCTGTAAGGTAGGTACGCTCAAAAGTGGCGAGTCGACATAGCCTAATGATTTGCGCAGAAGCTTTTGCATCCAGGGCTGTCGCATAAAAAAGTTATGTAAAGGCGCTATCTTAGCTAATTGTGGTGCCATCTTTTCGATATTGGCTACGAGCAAATCTTTCAATGGTCTAGCGTAACGTTGATAGTAAATTGCCAAAAACCTTGCTCGGTAGGTAGGAATGTCCACATTCACTGGACACTGATTGGTACAGGCTTTACAAGCCAGGCAATGATCCATAACATCGAAAACTTCTTCAGAGAAATCCGTTTTTCTTTCTAACGAAACGCTATTTGCCAAACGTTCCCAAATCGGCCTGGGTTTAGCAGTTTCCAACTTTTCGATATCAACGCCATCTTTACTCAACAGGCGTAACCACTCGCGCAGCATACCTGCCCTACCTTTAGGGCTGTGGCGTCGGTCTCTGGTGATCTTACTCGACGGACACATAGGCGAACTGGTGTCGTAGTTAAAGCATAATCCATTGCCATTACAACTCATGGCAGGAGCAAAACTATCTCGCACTTGGATTGGGATGGCTCTGTCTAAATCTCCCCGTTTAAGATCACTGACTTTAACGAGTTCTTCTTCCGACTCAATTGGCGTGCAAATTTTACCCGGATTCATTTGATTGTGCGGGTCGAAAATCGCTTTTATTTTACGCAGTTCGGCAAACAACTCATCACCGAAAAATGCCGGGGCATATTCACTGCGATAGCCTTTACCGTGTTCTCCCCACATTAATCCGCCGTACTTGGCTACCAGGGCAACCACCTCATCGGATATTTTGCTTAGTAGCTCTCCTTGTTTAGGATCGCACAAATCAAGTGCCGGCCGGACGTGCAAAACCCCTGCGTCTACATGACCAAACATGCCATAGTCTAAATTATGGGCGTCAAGTAAAGCGCGAAACTCCATAATAAAGTCAGCGAGGTTTTCAGGTGGCACAGCGGTGTCCTCGGCGAATGCCACTGGCTTTTTCCAGCCATCCGTTTTCCCCAATAGTCCAACCGCTTTTTTACGCATTGCGTAAATCTTGCCGATGTCTGGCAAACTTTCCGTGATTTGATAGCCAATGACACCTGATTCGTTAGCGACAATGGCGTTGTCTAAAGCTTGTTTCAACGACTCAATTTTAGCGTCGATGTCGGCTTTACTTTCATCGTTGTATTCAACAATATTTAAGCCAAGGATATCTTTTTCTGGTACTGCTTCGATCAAGGCACTGACCGAGTGCCAAATAATGTCCTGCTTGGCAAGATTCAATACTTTACTATCAATCGTCTCTACCGACGTTGCCTTTGCCTCAATCATCGCAGGAGCATGTCTAAGTGCGGCCTCAAATGAGTTGTACATAACGTTCACCAACACTTTGTTTTTCGGAATTGGGGTAACGTTTAATTTTGCTTCGGCGACAAATCCAAGTGAGCCCTCTGAACCTGTGATTATGCGGCTGACATCCACTTTTTCTAAATCTTTTGAGACTACATTTTCCAGATCGTACCCAGTTAAAAATCGGTTTAAGCGTGGGAATTTAGCCAGAATTTTGTCTCGTTTATCAATACTAGTCGCTTTAATCTGCTCAATGATCGCCTGATATCTTTCGCAATCAGCAACCTCTGAGATACTTCGCTTCACAGTATCTAATAAGGTGCCATCGGCTAATACCGTTTTAAGTCCCAAGACATGGTCGCTGGTTTTACCGTAAACTAGCGATCCTTGACCCGAAGCATCGGTGTTGATCATGCCGCCGATAGTCGCGCGATTAGAGGTCGACAAATCGGGCGCGAAGAAAAAGCCGTGTGGACGTAAAAAGTCATTTAATTGATCTTTCACAACGCCGGCTTGTACTCTAACCCATGCCTCGTCTGTGTTGATCTCAAGAATATTATTCATGTGCTTGGATACGTCGACCACAATACCAGAGGTGAGTGATTGTCCGTTGGTTCCAGTACCGCCACCTCTGGCACTGAACTTTATGTCAGTATTTTTTGCAGCGAGTTTGCCAACTAATTGCAAATCCTCTACCGATTTAGGGAGAATCACCGCCTGCGGTAACTTTTGGTAAACACTATTATCCGTGGCAACAGCCAGTCGCGAAGAATATTGGGTGTTAATCTCACCAGAAAAGCCAGCCTGTTTAAGCTGGTCGAGAAAAGAAAGGTAATTCGCTTCTAAAACAGATTCGTGATCAACTAGGGGTAACATCTAAACTATCAATAACGGGCAATGTGAGGGCATTATATAGAAAATTAAAAGCTAATGGATCACACTAAATAGCTTGATTTGACATAGCTTGTAACAAGAGCAAACTTTGTACTTAAAGGGATTCGACTTACACTGCAATCAGAATAGTCTGTCATTCTGAGAATTCGAGAGTGTATGTTTAGTAAAATTATCCAGAATAAATCAATGCGACTCACCACATCGTTTGTATGTGTCTTCATTGGCATCGTATTTGCCATCATTCCCGGTTCGATATTGTTTTTATTGTTCGGCTTGGCATTGCTCAGCGTCGATTTCCCACTTGCTAAAAAATGGTTGCGTAAATCGCAAAAGGCTATGAGTAATGGTGCAAGCAAGTTAGATAGGTACCTCGCCGCGAGGCGTTAAACAAACACTAGAAAGCCCGGCATTAGCCAGGCTTTTTTTAGAATATCCGCTTAGTTTAAGTTTTCTGCAACATACAACCAAGTTTCAACAACGGTGTCCGGGTTAAGTGACACACTGTCGATACCCTGCTCCACCAACCATGCCGCCAAGTCTTCGTGGTCGGAAGGCCCCTGACCACAAATCCCAACATACTTTCCGCGAGCTTTTGCAGCTTTGATCGCCATACCCAACAATGCCTTCACAGCCGGGTCACGCTCATCGAAAAGGTGTGCGATAAGGCCTGAGTCTCTATCCAATCCAAGAGTAAGCTGGGTCATATCGTTTGAGCCAATAGAGAAGCCATCAAATATATCAAGGAATTGATCCGCTAATAAGGCGTTTGATGGTAGTTCACACATCATAATAACGCGAAGTCCATTATCACCTTTGGCTAGACCTTCCTCAGCAAGTAAATCGATAACCTGCTGACCTTCTTCTAGTGTGCGAACAAATGGGATCATAATCTCAACATTAGTTAAGCCCATCTTGTTGCGAACGCGTTTAATCGCCTCACACTCCAATGCAAAGCAGGCACGGAAATCTTCAGAGATATAACGACTGGCACCGCGGAAACCCAACATTGGATTTTCTTCATCCGGCTCGTACTGATAACCACCAACCAGATTGAAATATTCGTTAGATTTAAAGTCAGACATACGCACAATGACTTTCTGCGGATAAAACGCACCGGCAATTGTTGAAATACCTTCAACCAACTTTTCTATGTAAAACTCTGTTGGCGACTCATATCCCGCAATCATGTCAGAAATTTCTTCCTGCAAATCTTCCGGTTGTTCATCAAAATTAAGCAGAGCTTTAGGGTGTATGCCAATCATGCGGTTGATGATGAACTCAAGCCTCGCAAGGCCTACCCCATGGTTTGGTAAACGGGCGAAATCGAATGCGCGGTCAGGGTTACCGACATTCATCATAACCTTCATCGGGGCTTCTGGCATTTGGTCGATACGAGATGTCTGTACATCAAACTCTAATTCCGCGCCGTAAATATAGCCTGTGTCACCTTCTGAACAAGAAACTGTAATTTTTTCGTCGTTTTGAATAAGGTCTGTCGCATTGCCACATCCCACAACTGCAGGAATGCCTAACTCGCGAGCGATAATTGCGGCGTGACATGTTCTACCACCGCGATTAGTTACAATGGCGGACGCCTTTTTCATAATGGGTTCCCAATCTGGGTCGGTCATGTCAGTAACTAACACGTCCCCCACTTGGATTTTGTTCATTTCGTCAATTGAACCGAGTACTTTGGCAGTACCAGCACCTATTTTGTGCCCGATAGCGCGGCCTTCACATTTAATACTGGCTTCACCATTGAGCTTATAACGCTCAATCGTTTGCGAGTCTTCACGGCTGCGTACAGTTTCGGGACGAGCTTGAACGATGTATAGTTTGCCGTCTAAACCATCTTTCGCCCACTCAATATCCATTGGTCGACCGTAATGTTTTTCGATGGTGACGGCCTGCTTGGCTAATTCCATTACCTCTTCATCATTGATAGAAAAAGTTCCTCGATCAGCTGAGTCAACATCAATGATTTCTACCTGTTTGCCGTGACTCTTATCCTGCGAGTAAACCATCTTGGTCATCTTGCTGCCAAGATTGCGCCTCAACACAGCGGGATTTCCGTCGGCTAATAATGATTTATGTACGTAAAACTCGTCAGGATTAACCGCACCTTGCACCACCATTTCGCCCAAACCAAATGAAGAGGTGATGAAAACGACATTCTCAAAGCCTGATTCTGTGTCAATACTAAACATTACGCCTGACGCTGACTTATCACTGCGAACCATGCGTTGGATCCCCGCAGATAAGGCAACACCTTTATGATCATAGCCTTGGTGAACACGATAGGAGATAGCGCGGTCGTTAAACAAAGAGGCAAATACGTGTTTAATAGCAACTAACACGGCATCAAAACCATGAACGTTTAAAAAGGTTTCTTGTTGACCGGCGAATGACGCGTCAGGCATGTCTTCAGCCGTTGCCGAAGAACGAACGGCAAATGAAGCATCATCTCCCATGTCGCCTTGTAGCTTGGCAAAAGCACTTTTTATTTCACTTTCTAGCTGTGGTTGGAACGGTGTATCAATAATCCACTGACGAATTTCTGCACCAGCTTGCGCAAGCGCATCTACATCGTCGACATCAAGGTTGTCTAACACGTCATAAATTTTCGCATTAACGCCGCTTTGCTCTAAAAACTCGTTGAACGCATAAGCCGTTGTGGCAAAGCCACCTGGCACCTGCACACCTGCATTCGCAAGATTCGATATCATTTCGCCTAATGACGCATTTTTTCCGCCAACGCGATTGACATCACCCATACCCAAATCTTCGTACCAAAGTACATAATCTTGCACTACAGTTCTCCCCGTACAATCACTTAAAAGATAAGACCACAACCCGACCAACAAAAAATTAACGTCGCTCTAGGTATACAATTTAGTTCAAGTGAGGTAATTGTAGTAATTAAAGTGATGACAAATGCCATAGTTTTACACTCGCAGACCACTTCAAAAACTGCCGCTGCCCCTTACAGGACGGGGATTGTAGAACTTTGGTTATAAAAAATAAAATTTTATTTATTTTCGTAATAATATTACTACATTTCGGAAAATGACCCTATGAGAACTGCGTACTATATTTCTGATGGCACCGCGATTACTGCCGAGGTGTTTGGCCACGCCCTGCTGTCTCTTTTCCCCGTTGAGTTCGAACATATAACTGAACCTTTCATAGAAACTGAAGAAAAAGCGCATAAAATCGTGAATAAAATTTCTGAAAGTTTTCAACGTAGTGGTGAACGGCCGTTGGTTTTTTATACTATCGTCAATAAAGATGTGCGGGAGATAATCTCTACTTCTAAAGGAATTCACTACAATTTCTTAGACCAATTTGTCGCGCCGTTAGAAAAAGCTATTGGGGTTCCCTCTAAACCGGAGAAGCATCGAACCCATAGTATTCACGAAAAGACCTACGACATTCGTATCGACGCGGTAAACTACGCATTAGCAAACGATGATGGGGTAAATTTAAAAGACTACAACCAGGCTGATATCGTATTAGTGGGTGTATCTCGTTCTGGAAAACCCCCTACCAGCCTATACTTGGCATTACAGTACGGGATTAAAGCCGCAAATTATCCTTTCACCGATGATGATATTGGCGACAGTTTGCGTATGCCCGCGGCGCTTAGACAATACAAAGACAAGCTATTCGGCCTGACTATTTCACCAGAACGCCTCGTACAAATACGCTCAGAGCGACGTGCAAACAGTAAATACGCCTCAATGCAGCAATGTCGGATGGAAATAAGACAAGTAGAAAATCTATATAGAAAAGAAAAAATCCCCTTTCTCAACAGTACCAAGTACTCAGTAGAAGAAATATCCGCTAAGATACTGGCGGAGACGGGCTTGAGTCGAAACAAGTACTAACATTACAGCGTTTTTTGAGCTTCAATGACCAAACAAGAACATAAAAAGCAGAGGATTATCAACGCCATTTTGATTGGTGTTCCTACTATTATAACCGCGGGAATTGTTTTGCTAATTTATATTAAAACGACGTCGTAATAGCGGATTCAAGGAAGATTATAAATTGATATTTTCATTTAAGAAGAAAATTCAGCTGTGTGTGACTTTCTCGCTTATCCTTTTTAACCAAGCGTGCACTGTTGAAAAATTCAACGAAGAAAAAACCAAGCAAGAAGTACTAAGTGCATTCGACAGTCTAGTTCAGGCATCAATTGCTCTTGATAGCGATCGCTACTTCGCACACTTTAACCATGAAAAATTTGTTGGGTTGAATAGTGACGGTAGCAATTGGAACGATATCAATGAACTACTCCCATTAATATCCAATGGTTTTGCCGATATTCAAAAGGTTCAAAGCCTTAACTTTGACAATGTTAATGTCTCAGTTATTGACGCAAACAATGCTGTTTTGGTTAATGAATTCAACCAAGTTATGACTCTCAAAACAGGTGAAGTCGTAAATATCAGTGGTGGCGGTACTCAGGTATGGTCTAAAAGAACAGGCACTTGGTTATTGGTCAGTGTTTCGGCAAGCAATAAATAACACGTTGCCGTCGTGTAAATCTCAAAGTTCAATACCTGATTAAGGTTACGAAGCTCCCAATTAACTGCTCGCTCCGTTTGTAAGGCAAATAAAATTGTTATTAATTAAGCTCTCGCTAGTACCACTATTTATTCTCTTACTTAGCCTGGCATCTAAAAGATGGGGCAGTTTTATAGCTGGCTCACTGTCAGGGCTTCCCATCATTGCTGCGCCTATCACGGTATTTATTTACCTCGAACAAGGCGAGACGTTTGCAATTGCCTCCGCGCACAGCACCCTGTTGGGTATTATTTCGCTTGGGTTGTTCTGTTTCAGTTACTGTTGGGCAGCGACAACATTGAACTGGATAATATCTCTTTTAATCTCTTTACTCGTATATTTTGCAGGTGCTTATTTCATAGCAACCCTTTTCATGGAGCCGACCATTGCGCTGTTTCTAGTTTTGGTATCGATACTGATTTTTAGAAACACTCTTCCCAGGGTCACGACAAAAGAATCAACTGTGGAGGTTTCACTCTCGCAAACGTTGGCTCGTATGATTGCTGCCGCAATCCTGGTTGTTACTCTAACCTGGTTGGCGAATATAATAGGCACTCAGCTAACGGGTGTGCTTACCGTTTTTCCGTTAGCGGCAAGTATCTTAGCGGTATTTACACATATAAATTACTCAAAAGAGTCGGTAAATTTTATGCTGAGCGGTATTATTGTTGGCATTACTAGTTTAGCGACTTTCTATTATTCACTTTTGAAAGTCAGTGAATTACTCTCATTTTCAGCATCTATTTGCGTTTCCATAATCGTCGCCGTTTGCACACAATGTGCAATTCTGTATTTGTCGAACATGTTCAATACCAAGAGAATGCATTAAACAGCTGACTGGGTTAAGTGAAGAGAAGTGTCTATTAATGACCGCTAAGAAACCTTTATCCTACGATGTGGAAATAAGAGAAGCTCGCAAAGCAGATATTGTGGCGTTAATTCAGCTATCCAAAACCGTTTGGCTTGAAACTTATGCTATTGATGGCATTAAGCACAGCTATTTAAACTTTGTTGACGCCACATTTGATGCACAGTATTTCCAAAAGGCAATCAATGACATCCGTAATGCTATTTTGGTTTGCCAATACGATGGCTCGGTTGTTGGTTATGCTCTTATAGACAAACAATCCGACTATCAAAACACTGGTTTCGACTATGAATTAGTGCGCTTGTATATATTGGCGAAGTACCGTGGTTTTGGCCTCGGAAGACGTCTATTGCAGGCGCTACAAAAACAGTATGGAACAAAGTTTTGGCTATATACCTGGACAGAAAACAAGTCCAATCAGTTTTACCTAAAATTAGGCGCGACTCATTTGGGTCAATACACATTCGACTTCGACAAACACCCAGTGCATAACCATGTTTATGGTTTTACGCATTACCTATAAAATCAGAATTGGAACTTTTCCAACAAGAAGGTTTCTAAGAGTTAAGTAGCATTTAATTCTCGGAATGAGACAGGGGCAGTGAAGATTAAAATTGATGTGTTGAGCATCCAAAACGGTTCATAAAGAGGAAATAAATATTTGTTAAGAGGCTAATATCAACGATTTAGTGCCCTACCAAAAGCCAACATATTTAATCTTTAGGTACCCTTGGATCCTACTGCCACCACTAATGTGCTGGTTACTCTTTGCACCTCTTGTCATTGTGTTCAAATTTCATATTTCACTGCAAGATTTTAGGTTTTTGACGAAAGTACTCATCGTCCTTACAGCACTATCTTTTATTACTATCACCTTTTCATGGTTAAGCAAGATAGTTATAAAATCAATTGATAATATTGAGTGCTCAGCTAGCCGCGAAAGCATTAAGAAAATTAACCGCTGTATCGTGCTTACCTCAGTAGCAGGTACCTGGTCACTCACAATATTCTTAGCCTCGTTATTTGAGACGCTCTAGTCAGCAGTCGCATTCTTTTATCCCGTGAGCCATGTAATTCAATAGCACAACTGTCATAATTTGAACGGGACATTTTTGATGATTTCGCCTCTTTTATTTGGCTTTAAAACATTAGTGATGGGAAACATATGAACATTCGGGAAGCGTTAGAAAGTGATTGGGATGCTATTTGGCCTATTTTTCACGAAGTAGTAAAAGCAGGCGAAACCTACGCCTACGATATATCTACCAGTAAAGAAAAAGGCAAACAGATTTGGTTGGAACCTCCGCTTAAAACCTTTATTTTAGAAGAAGATGGCGACGTTTTAGCGACTTATTATCTTAAAACCAATCAAGCGGGTCCCGGAAGCCACGTATGCAACTGTGGTTACATGGTGAGTGGCAGAGCAAGGGGCAGAGGTCTCGCAACGGCGATGTGCGAACATTCTCAAAAAATCGCAAAAGAGTTAGGTTATAAAGCGATGCAGTATAATTTTGTTGCTTCTTCGAATGACGGCGCAGTTAGGCTGTGGAATAAACTCGGATTTAATACAGTAGGCAGGCTTCCGCGTGCTTTTAACCATTCAAGTCTCGGCTATGTTGACGCATTAGTCATGTACAAATGGTTGACCGATGACTAGGGATTTTGGCGCTATTGTGGCTTGTAGTTGGCTTGTTGGTAGTGCCGCCTTTTACATTTTGTAGAGGATAAAACAAGCACCATTGTCTGAAGGCAGAGATTAACAGTACGTGCAATTGCAATTCACGCCAAAACTGTATATACATACAGCGTTTACATGTTAACGAGGTCATATCATGTCCTTTAGCCATTTTGATCCTTCAATAATCGAATATCTGAAACGACTAAAGCAAAATAACAACAAAGAGTGGTTTAATGATCACAAACAAGAATACGAGGATCTTGTTCGCACCCCTGCCCTCGCTTTTATTGAGGAAATGGCAACGTGGATAAAGTTAATATCTCCTCATTACGAAGCTATTCCCAAGAAAATGGGGGGCTCATTAATGAGAGTCTATCGATGTCAACAAATTTTACTCAGATAACGTTTGTTCCAAGGATAAATCACCATACAAGACCAATATCGGTATCCAGTTTCGTCATGAAATTGGCAAGGACGTGCATGCTCCAGGCTTTTACCTGCATATTGAGCCAGAGCAAATTTTTGTCGGTGTGGGTTGCTGGCATCCGGCACCCGATGCTTTAAAGGCCATAAGAGACCACATCGTCGCTAAGCCCGGTCCCTACGAGGACGCAATTGTCCACCAGCCAATGTTAGATAACTACGAGTTAGTAGGAGAAAGCCTGACACGCCCACCCAAAGGATTTGACAAAGAACATCCATTGATCGAAGAAATTAAGCGAAAAGACTTTATTGCGGTTGCCAATCTCGATGAATCCTTTTTGTTTGAACCCAAATTACCTGAACGTATTGCCAAGCTATATGGTAAAGCACAACCTTTACAACGCTTTCTATGTGAAGCTTTGGAATTGCGTTTTTAAGCACAAAAAAAGCGAGTTATATAAACTCGCTTTCGATCATATTTTATCGACTGACTAAGCGTGCACTTTTAAGTGATCCGCAACAAGGAACGCCAGTTCTAGTACTTGATCAGCATTTAGGCGCGGGTCACACTGTGTCTGATAACACTGTGCCAGGTCGGCTTCGCTAATCTTATAAGCGCCACCAGTGCACTCAGTTACGTGCTGGCCGGTCATCTCTAAATGAATGCCACCAGCATGTGTCCCTTCTGCTTTGTGGGCAGCGAAGAACTGCTGGATCTCACGCAAGATATCGTCGAAGTTACGAGTCTTATATCCGCTTGAGGCTTTTTTGGTGTTACCGTGCATTGGATCCGAACTCCACACGACATTACGACCTTCTTGCTTCACACGACGCAATAGCGCAGGCAAATTCGCTTCAAGATTGTCAGCGCCCATACGCGTGATAAGTGTCAAACGTCCCGGGGTATTTTCAGGGTTCAAGGCATCAATTAACTTGATTAGTTCGTCACCTTGCATTGAAGGTCCAACTTTCACACCAATTGGGTTGTGCACGCCTCGGAAGAACTCAACATGCGCATGATCTAGCTGACGCGTACGCTCGCCAATCCACAACATGTGAGCAGAACAGTTGTACCATTTACCGGTAAGCGTATCGACTCGAGTTAAAGCCTGCTCATAATTGAGTAACAAAGCTTCATGTGAAGTGAATAAACTCGTTTCGTGTAAAGACGCCGTATTTTCTGAATTAAGCCCCAACACTTCCATAAACGATAATGTCTCTTCAATGCGTTTGGCCAATTCTTGATAACGTTCCTTCAGTGGATTGTTCTCAACAAAAGTCATGTTCCACTTGTGAACCTTGTGCAAGTCCGCTAAACCACCTTGCGCGAATGCTCTTAATAAATTCAAAGTCGCACCTGAACGATAATAAGCATCTACCATACGCTGTGGATTAGGCATACGTGCTTCAGGTGTAAATGGAAAGCTATTGATAATATCACCGCGATAACTTGGCAACGACACACCATTTATTGTTTCCAAGTCGGCAGAGCGAGGCTTTGCGTATTGGCCTGCCATGCGCGCGACCTTAGTCACTGGGCAACGCCCAGCAAAGGTCAACACAATCGCCATCTGCAAAATAACTTTGAAAGTGTCGCGGATCTTTGGCGCGTTAAATTCTTCAAAAGATTCTGCGCAATCGCCACCTTGCAGTAAAAATCCTTTACCTTGAGATACGTTTGCTAATTCACTAAACAGTTGGCGAGTTTCCTCTGCAAAAACCAATGGGGGAAATCGATTTAGATCCGCTTCAACTTGTTTAAGTTGCTCAACATTTTCATAGGTTGGTTGTTGTAATATCGGATATTCACGCCAAGAGTCTGGCTGCCATTGGTTCACTGTTTAGGTTTCCTTTATAGGTCAATTAAGGGATGCAAACTAAAACACGAAATCAAGCACTGTTCAACCGCATTTACGTCAAAAAACAGTGCTTAGTTAGAATAAAATTGTTTTACTGAGAAAAATTAGCACTATCTGCACAATATTATTGTGCTTTTAACCTCTCAACTAATACGTCAGAAGCGTCCTCAATTAGGTCAATCACCAATTCAAAGCCTTTATCACCACCATAATAAGGATCGGGAACCTGAGGATCGGCTACATTTGTCATTGCCAAGAAAAGTTCAATTTTACTTTGCAGGTGAGGCGGACATATTGACGTTAAGTCTTCATAATTTGAGCGATCCATTGCAAAAATGAAATCAAAGTCATGAAAATCAGACGTTTTCACTTTCCTAGAATATTGCCCAGAAAAATCGTAACCTCGTTTTTTACCCGCTGCTGCGCTGCGCCTATCAGGTGGTTCTCCTTGATGCGCGGCAATTGTCCCAGCAGAATCAATCGTCAAGTTGAGCCCTGCTTCTTTGGCTTTTTTCTTAAAAATTGCCTCGGCAGTTGGCGACCTGCAGATATTGCCAAGGCAAACAAATAACACACTCGTTGTCATAATGAGGCTACCTATTTGGTCTTAAAATAACTCGATGGACTATTGTCCTTCCGGCTTATCCGCTCTTGCTTGGGCTTTTTCATTCGAGTACTCAAAATTCTTGTAACGAGTGCCGAGTTTGTCGATATTAGCCTGTAAGCACTGTTCTCGTGTAATACCCAAGCCCTGCCTCAGCCCTTCCATATAAAATTCTAAATCACCCAACTCTTCTATTACATTGACCATATCGAGGTCTTTACGATAAATAACACGCTTTTTAATCGCATCGAGTAACTCTCCAGCTTCGCCACTAATCCCAATTGCCATATGCATTAAATGGGCATCATCCGCATTAATTTCTTCTGCGATTTGTTCCCCTGGCTTTGCAAGAGCGTTCACCATATCCGCGTGGTTTATTGTCATTTTTCAGTTCCAGTAATTTGCTAATTGATGGGAAATTTGCACAATAGTGCGCTTTGTTCATTCTACACGAATCAAGTCATGCAACTACTATTATTAAGCAGCTCCAAAGTGGGCGATTCTGGTTATTTAGAAACCGCCAAAGAGAGTCTTCTCACGCATTTTGCAAACTCGCAAGATATTTTATTTGTACCCTATGCCGGCGTAACCATCGGTTGGGATGACTACACAAAAAAAGTCCAAGACGCATTACCAGAACTTAATATCAAAGGACTCCATCAATTCGAGGATGTGCACACTGCACTAACAAGGGCAGACGGCATCATGGTGGGAGGAGGCAATACCTTTAACCTCTTAAAAACCCTATATGATAACAAGCTAGTAGCTCCAATTCGCGAGCTAGTGTCCAGTGGAATGCCCTATGCAGGATGGAGCGCAGGCTCCAATCTCGCAGGCATGAGTATTCGTACTACCAACGACATGCCTATTGTTGAACCAGTGAGTTTTAATGCACTTAACCTCGTGCCCTTCCAAATAAACCCACACTACACAGACTACCAACCACCAGGTCACAATGGTGAAACGCGTGATGATCGCTTAGCCGAATTCATGCAAGCGAATGCTGACATGTCGGTTCTGGGTATTCCAGAGGGCACCGGCATAATGAGACAAGGACTGAAACTAAGCCTAACAGGCATTAAGCCAGCGTATTTGTTCAAAAATGGTGAGAAGCGTTTAGTTGAACTGAGTGAAGATCTTTCTTACTTGCTTGGATAAAAATAAGCATCACAAGATGTAAACTTTTACTGTACTCATTGGGTATAAATCCCATCATTAAGGAGCTGGATTTCACGTGTCATCATCAGTTAACAGTCAACTTGCTAAAGATATGCAATGGTTAGGTGCTGCAGGCTTAATTCCATTTATGGGCCTTCCCTTCATGTATATCGCAGGACATATCTCCAAATTTGAAACAAGCGCTTATTTCGTTACTTATAGTGCGATCATTCTTTCTTTTTTAGGAGGCATTCATTGGTGGGATGCTTACACCCGCACTCAATCCAGAAGCCAACTTTACATCGCTATGCTTCCCAGTATAGCCGCATTGTTTTTATCCATTGCTTTTAGCGCTTTTACCGCCATCTGTTTATTGGCGCTGTGTTTCTTACTGCAGCTAATTTATGATTTGTATAAGTTAGAGGCTAATCAGATGTATCGTCAGTTGCGCTCTATGTTGACCGGCATCGTGATAGGTTGTCACTTTGTCATGCTCTGGTTGCTTTGGTAAATCGTCGAATGTTCCACAAAAAAGCCGCTAATTAGCGGCTTCTTTCTCTGTATTTAATCGTTAGAACCTATCTCTATCGTGTTCCCTATTGAAGTCCTGTTCAGGTCCTGCTGGTACCACTCGTGTCGGGTTAATCATGCCATGACTGTAGTAGTAGTGGCGTTTTATATGATCCATATTTACCGTCTGTGCGACCCCAGGATGCTGATACAAGTCTCGTAGATAGTTTGACAGATTAGGGTAATCTTCAATACGGCGTAGATTACATTTAAAGTGACCAACATAAACCGCATCAAAGCGAATCAAGGTGGTAAACAAACGCCAATCGGCTTCAGTAATTTCCTTGCCTACTAAATAGCGTTGTTCGCTGAGTATCTGTTCTACTTTATCTAGACCCGCGAAAAGAGCATACACAGCTTCCTCATAGGCCTCTTGCGTTGTAGCAAAACCTGCTTTGTAAACGCCATTGTTTATACTGTCATAAACGAATGTGTTGATATCATTTATTTGCGATTGCAAAGACTCCGGGTAATAGTCATCTGTGTTACCTGTTAATTGATTAAACGCAGTATTGAAAATACGAACAATTTGTTCTGACTCATTGTTCACGATCTGCTGTGTTTTTTTGTCCCACAATACCGGTACGGTAACCCGAGTAGTAATATCTGATTGAGCACGTGTATATATCTCATGTAGATGCCTAGCAGCAAATAAATGATCTTCAGTCGCTGCCGGATAATCTTCAAATTTCCAGCCCTGCTCCATCATATCTGGATGAACCACTGACACGCTAATGTGTTGCTCTAGTCCTTTAAGTTTGCGCAGAATTAGCGTGCGATGCGCCCATGGACAGGCCAATGACACATATAAATGATAGCGCCCAGATTCAGCAGCAAACTCACTGTCACCACCAACCCAGTTGGTGAATTTTGAAGGCTGACGCACGAATTTGCCGTCACTTGATTTAGTGTCATACCAAACGTCTTGCCACTTACCGTCTACTAATAGTCCCATAACTCAAACCCTATTTTCTGTTCAATCTATGGAACATATAAAAACATTTTAAAAACCAAAATAAAATCGCAAAAAATTCCACTTATCGTTCTATTAATTAGAAGTTTAAAACTAAAGAATGATTGCCCCTGCAGTCTAAGTATTTGATGCTAGACTTAAATTTATCCGCAAAAGCAAACTTAGGTAAGTATGACAAGTCGCTGCAAATTTACGTCGCTTGATGGTGAAACCTGTTCAGAAAATGATTTAGGCGCAGGATACTGTTTTTGGCATGACCCACACGTTGATAAAAGCGGGATGAATCTGTCAGAACGTTTGGAGTCACATGTGAGACGTGGCGGTATGACAAAAGGACTCAAGCTTAAGCGAGTGAACCTGCGCGGTATTAACCTCGTTAATCGCAATTCAAGTGAAGGTTTCGATTTATCTGAATGCGACTTGTACAGAGCAGACTTGCATGGTGCGCATTTATTTAATTTGACCCTCAAGAATGGCTCTTTGATGAAAGCCAACTTATGTGACGCCAATTTACATTGCGCAAATTTTGAGGGAACCAACCTCTTAGGAACCAAGTTAGTGGGTTCCAGAATTGACAACCTGAGTACCGGTGAAAAATTGTTGCAAGAAGGTATTGCACTTAAAAAACTCAAAGACAATGACCTAGAATCGGCCATGGATAACTTTGAGCAATCAGAAGAGATTTATCGCAACTTACGCAAACGCGCGGAAGATCAAGGCTTGTTTCAACTTGCAGGTTCGTTTGGCTATCGCGAACTCATCATGCGCCGTTATCAATTGCAGAAGTGGTCTTTCAAGTGGTGTTTTTCCATGTTGGTTGACTCCCTTTGTGGCTACGGGGAAAAGCCCGAAAATACCGTTTTATTCTCGATGTATCTGATTTTGATTAGCGCAATCATGTATTTTTTATTTGGTGTGAATCACAGCGGTGAAATTATTCAAATAGACTTGTCAAAACCGTTTTTTGACAATGTAGAAAGCTTCTTTATGACCTTGTACTACAGCGTAGTAACCTTTACGACACTGGGCTATGGAGATATAACACCCTTTGGGGTGACGCGATTTTTTGCCGCACTAGAGGCCTTTATTGGCAGCTTCACCATCGCGCTGTTTGTGGTGGTATTTGTTAAACGTATGACAAGGTGACGCTTTTAAGCGCCACCTTGCCTGTTGTACTGCGCTCTACCTTTTCACAGACTATCTGCGAAAGAGTGCACCGCCTTTAGTCTGTTCACGCGTCATTGCTTGAAAGAACAAAAACTTGGTCGTGTTAGGATCGGCTGCAACGCTGATGCCACCTTGCGGCTCCCAACCATTCTCAACATGCTGAGCAACCGCTTCTTCCATCAGCCGAGTTGTATTAAAACTGAGTACTTTATATTCCATTAGATTTCCTTAGAACCTGTTGATCTTTGCGGTATAAGTTTTGTTCAATCTGAGCGCTTTCTGATCGCGGCATTGCTTTGCAGGCCTAGTGGGCTAAGTCAAAAAGCAACAACAAAGAGCAGGATGCGCTCAGGAAGAACCCTTCGGGCAGCGCTTGTTTGCTATTTCTACTGCGTTATCGCCTTTTTATGTAGAGCAACTACACTACAAAGACTCTGCCTTGT